>JAEWED010000016.1 GCA_023389745.1 Actinomycetes bacterium | reverse complement strand
GATGGTTGCCGTACAGGAACCCGAAGCAGCCCTGGTTGCAGCCGATGCACGGGCGGATCCGCTCCGGCGCGACCGCCGCCTTGTTCACCCACTCGGGATCGGCGATCAGCGCACGCGCCTCGGCGATCACGTCCGCCCGACCCTCGGCGAGCAGCTGCTCGGCGTGCTCGGGACGTTTGATGCGACCCACCGCGATGACCGGGATGTCGACCGCCGCCTTGATGGCCTCGGCGTAGCCGACGTTCAGACCCTGGTCCCACTCCATCGTCGGCACGATCCGGTTGTTGTCCGCCGAGGTCCCGACCGACACGTTGATGAAGTCGATCGCCCCGGTCGCCTCGAGCACCTTCGAGATCTCGACGTACTCGGCGTTGTCGACACCGCCGTCGATCAGGTCCGAGCCGTTGATGCGCACCCCGACGACCATGTCGGGCCCGACGGTCTCGCGCACCACCTCGATCACCTCGAGCAGCAGCCGCATGCGGTTCTCGAAGGAGCCGCCGTAGCGGTCGGTGCGACGGTTGTTGTGTGGCGACAGGAACTCACCGAGCAGGTACTCGTGCGCCGAGTGGATCTCGATGCCGTCGACCCGGGAGCGCGCCGTGTTCGCCGCGGAGATGCGGTAGCCCTCGAGCAGCTCGGCGATCTCGTCGAGTGTCATCTCGTGGGGCACCTCGGGAGAGATCGCCGACTGCACCGTCGACGGCGCCCACAGCTCACGGCGCGAGTCGAAGCTCGACATGCGCGACCCGCTGTGCGCCAGCTGCAGGATCGCGGCGCAGTCGTACTCGTGCAGCCGATCCGCGAGCCGGTCGAGGGTCGGGATGATCCGCTCGTCGTAGGCGAGCAGGTAGTCGGTGAACTTCACCGTGGTGCGGTGCACCGCGGCACCCTCGACGATCACCGCGCCGACGCCGCCCTTCGCCCGCTCGACGTAGTAGCCGAGCATCCGCTCCCCGACCACGCCGCCCTCGGACAGCAGGGTCTGGTGACCCGGGAAGACGACGCGGTTCTTGAGGCGCAGCCTGCCGTGCTGCAACGGCGCGTGCAGGTGCGGATACGCGGACTCGGTCGGTGCTGCGGGCATCGTCCCCCCGGACTGCAGGACGGCAGTGTTGCCGTCCTATTCAGTATAACCATGCGCAGCATTACCGTTGACACGATTGTCAGCCGTCTCGATGCTCAGACCTCGAGCTCGAACTCCCCCGAGGCGACGACCGTGCCGTTGAGCTGCACCTCGATCACGTGCACCCCGGAGTAGTAGGTGCGCGTCGTGATCGGGACGATCCGGTGGCGACGCTCCAGGATCAACGGCACCCCGGGCACCAGGTCGACGGTCGTCCACTTGAAAACCTTGCGGCCCGTCGTCCCGTTCGCCCGCACCCAGTGGATCGCGTAGTCGACGACCACCCGATGCGTCGCCGTCTCGAGCGACTCGATCGTGCAGCGCCACTCGGCCTGACCGCCGAAGTCGACCTGCGGTGTCAACACCTCGAACGCCACCGCGACGTCCAGGTCCGGTTCGTGGCCGAGCAGCCGCATCGCCGCGGGGTCACCGGCCTTCACCAGGGTGCGGATGCCGCGGCGCACGACCCAGTCGATGCGCGTCTCGGTCTCGCCGCCCGTCGCACGGCCACGGTCGGTCCAACGGGTCGCGACCTGCAACGCCAGCTCCGGCGACAGCCGACACAGATCGTTCAGGTGGTTCGACACCGAACGCCGCACGTACTCCGAGTCGTCGTCCACGACCCGGTCCAGCAGCGCCACCGCGTAGCCCGGGTCACCTGCGGCGACGGCGAGCTTCGGCGCCCACGGCAGCTTGGGGCGGGTGCCCTCGGTGACGAGCCGCCGCACGTGCTCGTCGTCGTGGTCGAGCCACGTCTCGAGCAGCGCGAGCACCGTCGCCGGGTCGTCGTCGATGAACCCGCGGATCGCGAACTCGCCGCTCGCCAGCCGGGTCACCCGCGACAGCAGGTCGAGCGCGACCGCGGGCTCACCACGTCCGGCGAGCCCGACCCACTCGGCCAACGGCCAGCCGTCCCAACCGGTCAGCGCGCCCGGGTGACCGTCGGCGTCAGGCGGCAGCGCGAGCACGCCGTCGACGATCTGGGCCGCGTCGGCGAAGCGCTGCGGCAGTGCGCCGGCGAGCGCCGTGGCCACGTGGGTGACCCGCGCCTTGAGCTCCAGCGGGGCGATGCCGTCGAGTGCGGCCTCGGTGAAGCGGTCGACGGGGAAGGCGGGATCGACCGACGCGAAGGCGTCGGCCAGACGGGCGACGAGCGCGGCGTCGATGTGGTCCTTGAACGCGGTCGAGGTCGTGGCCGATCCTTCTGCAGCGTCAGCGGTGGAGCGAGGCATGGCCGACATTGTGCAACTCGCCAGCGGGTGACTTGCACGAGGACCTTCCGCCCACAACGCTCCTCCCGTGCCAACTCCGCGGTTGCGTCGTTCCTCTCCGGTCCTGGTCGTCGCCGCGGCGGCGCTCGTCGCAGTGCTCGCGTCGTCGTGCAGCTGGTTCGAGAGCGACCCTCCCACGACGACGATCGCGCGCCCACCCGAGGCCGATGTCGCCTATGGCGCCGACGTGTCGTGCGTCCCGGGCGTCGATCCGTGCACCGGTGCCCAGACCGTCGACATCTACCGCTCCGACGAGGAGGGACCGAACCCGGTCCTGATCTGGATCCACGGCGGCGGCTTCGTCAGCGGCGACAAGGCCACCGGCTTGAACGAGCACCTGGCCGCGTTCCTCGACGCCGGCTGGGACATCGTCGCGATGAACTACCGGCTCTCCACCGACGGCAGCAACCAGTTCCCCGCCGCGCTGCACGACGCGAAGCGCGTGGTGCGCTGGGTGAAGGCGAGCGCCGCGCAGCAGGACTGGGACCCGACGTCGGTCGCGACCGCCGGGCACTCCGCGGGCGGCAACCTGGCCGCGATGCTCGCGGTCACCGCCGACGTCCCCGAGCTCGAGCCCACCGACCTGACACCCGAGCTCGCCGCGGTCGACTCCTCGGTGATCGCCGCGGTCGCGATCGCACCCGTGTCGGACCTCGCCGCCTTCGGACAGACCTCCGGGTGGGAACGCGCCGCGAGCTGGTACGTCGGCTGCGACAACTGCCCCGACGTGGCGGCGCGCGCCTCGGTGATCCCCTACGTCGACGCGAACAGCGCGCCACTGCTGCTCCTGCACGGCGCCGACGACCCGATCGCACCCCCGCAGCTCGGCGATGCGGTCGTCGCCGCCTACGACGCGGCGGGCATCGGCGACCGCGTCGAGCTGATCGTCGTGCGTGACGGCCCCGAGGAGTTCCGCGGCCACAACCCCGACTTCGACCGCTTCGACGACCGGTTCGTCGAGTTCATCGACGAGCACCGACCCGAGGAGCCCGTCGGCTGAGTCAGCCGTCGATCAGCCCCAGGCCGCGAGCGATCGCCCGCCCGGTGGCGGCGGCGTTGAGGTAGGGCTCGGGGTCGTGCGCGCGGTGGCCGTTGTCGATCGTGTGCTCGACCACTGCGTCACCGAAGCGCCGACCGAAGCCCTTGCCGCCGCCGCACGCCGGGTCGCCGACCGCGACGATGTTGGTCCACGAGCGAACGCCGCCGGGCCAGACGCCGACGCCGTCCTCGGGGGCGGGCTTGAGCTGGTCGAACACGAACGGGCTCGCCAACGGCGACCCCATGGTCACCAGCGCGGGGCTCAGCTCCGGGCGATCCGCCAGGATCAGGTACGACACGATCGTGCCGAGCGAGTGCGCGACCACGACCTCGGTCCGCTCGTTCAGCTGGGCGTCGACCCGGGCGCGCACCTTGCGGCGCACGTCGCCCGCTGCGAGGAACCGGCCCGCCTGGTCCATGAGCCGCTCGTTCGCGGCGTCACCGACCGCCT
Organism: Actinomycetes bacterium; assembly: GCA_023389745.1. GTDB lineage: Bacteria > Actinomycetota > Acidimicrobiia > Acidimicrobiales > Microtrichaceae > JAFAFN01. Next base: position 36,464 of record JAEWED010000016.1, on the reverse strand, counting down.
TCGCGATCGTCTCGATGCCCTGGATGCCGGGCATCGAACGGACGACGTCCATCAGTCCGCTCTTCGCGGCCAGGTCCGCCGGGTCCTGCACCTCGCCGCTGTCGGGGTCGAGCCGGAACAGGTCCCCGTAGAACGCCACCGACACGTCGTCGGGCGAGACGTCGACACCCGCGTGCCACAACCCGTCACGCAGGGCCGGCACCCAGCGGCTCGCGATCTCGTTCGGCCCCCAGAGCTCGTTGAACGCCCCGTGCACCAGTACCACTCGACTCATCTGCTCCGCCTCGTTGCTGTGGCCCGAGGCCCTCGCCATCGCGTGCTCAGGCCGTCGGCAGTCAGGCCGCCCCGTCGGCGCGCCGGTCCGGCCAGTCTGCCAACGTCGTGCGCATCTCCGCGGCATGCTCCTCGAGGGAGCCTTCGTCCTCGGCCGCGTAGCAGGAGTACGTGAACGCTCCGGCTGCGCCGATCATGAAGCCACGCGCGGACGACCAGTGCGGTGCGTGCATGCGGAACCGGAACAGGTCGACGTCGTCGGAGCCCATCGAGCGCCGTCCCATGTACTCGATCTCGTCGGGTGCTCGGCCGAGCTCGGTGACCTGCGAGAGCCACCGGGTGAGCATCGCCTCGTGCACGCTGACCTGGTCGACGTCGCTGGGTAGCAGGTCGAGGCGACCCGTCGGCGCGAGCCCGTCGTAGAGCTCGGCCAGTCCCAGCGGGTCGCGGGCGATCAGGCTGAAGCGCTCCGGCGCCACCGGCTCGCCGAGCGTCGCCAGACGGGCGGCGCCGAGTGCCGAGACCCGCGGATCGACCGCGGACAGCAGACGCAGCAGCGCATCGCGGCGGTCCGCGCCGTCGAGTCGGTCGAGCAGCCGGGCGAGCACCCCGAGGCGTTCACGGTCGCTGCGCACCGGGTCCCCGGCATGCGGGGGCGTCACCGCAGCACGGTCGCAGACGTCGACGAGCACGTGCACGTGGTGGGTCGTGACCTCGACGAGCTGCGCTCGCTGGTCGGTGTCCAGGTGACCACGTCGAGCCAGCTCACCGAGCAGCTCCGCGGCGTGCCAGGTCCAGCCGGGCTCACCGAGCACAGCGACGAGGAGCGCGACGATCCGGGCCGGGACCTCGTCGCCGTCGTCGATCCTGCCGGCCGCCGCGGCGTCGGCCAGGTCGAGCAGCGGCAGGAGCGCGGCGGTGGTCACCCGCGGCAGCAGCTCGGGGCGCCCGTGCGGGCCCATCAGCCGCTCGAGCGAGGCGAGGCCCTCGACGTCTCGTCGCAGGGCGAGCTGGTGCAGGAACGCCCGCCGGACCCGTTCGCCGGCGACCAGGTAGGCACGCGCCACGTCGGGTGCGTCGACGACGCGGGGCTGCTCCCACAGCATGCGTGCGAGCATCTCGGCGGGGTGACGGTGGTCGCCGTGGATCGACGGATACGAGCCCGACGCCGCTTCGAGCACCGCTCTGCCGCCGAGGGCGTCGAGGTCGACACCGGACCACTCCTCGAGCGTTCCGAGGGCCAACGAACGGGCGACCGGGTCCCTGCGACGCAGCAGGGACCGGAGCTCCGCCACGTCGTCCACGCCGATCACGGACCCAGGATGACCGACCGGGCGCCGTTTGTGAACCCCGGTGGGGACATCGCCCATGTCACGCACGCCGTCGCCCGCCGCAGCGCCGACCCGACGGAGCGCCTGGCCCGACGGAGCGCCTGGCCCGACGGCAACGGTCGAAAGGCCGGTCGTAGCCTCTCGCACATGCTCTTCGGACGACGGCCCCGGATGATCACACCCGGCGAGGCGCTGCCCGGTCGGGCCGAACCGCTCGACCCCGGCACCACCCACCACGCGACGGGCGCCCCGATCGTGCCGCCCTGGCCCGCCGGCGCCCATCAGGCGGTGTTCGCAATGGGCTGCTTCTGGGGCGCCGAACGCATCTTCTGGCAGCTGCCCGGCGTGCTGAGCACCGCCGTCGGCTACAGCGGCGGCTTCACGCCGAACCCCACCTACGACGAGACCTGCACCGGGCGCACCGGCCACACCGAGGCCGTGCTGGTCGTGTACGACCCCGAGCAGGTCTCCTACGAGCAGCTGCTCACGGCGTTCTGGGAAGGTCACGACCCGACCCAGGGCATGCGTCAGGGCAACGACATCGGCACGCAGTACCGCTCGGCGATCTACACGACGGCACCCGAGCAGCTCGAGGCCGCTCTGACCAGCAGGGACCGCTACGGAGCGGTGCTGAGCGCCGCGGGTCTCGACGACATCACGACCGAGATCGAACCGCTCCGCGAGTTCTTCTACGCCGAGGACTACCACCAGCAGTACCTCTCGAAGAACCCCGGCGGCTATTGCGGCATCGGCGGCACCGGGATCTCGTGCCCGACGGGCATCCCACCCGCCGGCGACTGACTCCTCGGGAGCATCCCGCCGGGCTGCACCGGTGCGCTGGCCCGCTGCAACGACCACAGGGCGAACTGCAGGCCCACGGCCGGGTCGCCGCGCCGCGCACCTACACTGACGCGCATGGACGAGGGGGCCCGATCGACGTGCGCGACGCCGTCGGCCGAGGCGTCCAGCGCCGCCAAGGCGCGTTCGACGGTCAAGGGCGTCGTCTTCCTGCAGATCGCCGCGAACGCGCTGGGCATCGCCGCGGTCGCCCTCTACTTCCGCTTCCTGTACCCGCTGCCGAGGACCGAGGAGATCGGCGACGTCGACCTCAACGTCGTCGTGTTCGGCATCTACGTCACGGTGATGGGCCTGCTCGCGTTGCCGGTCAACGCGGTGCTGCTGCGCCGGGCGGTGATCTGGGCCCGTGAGGGCACGCCGCCGACGGTGCGCCAACGCAAGCTGCTGTTCAGCCTGCCGCTGGCCGAGACGCTCTCGGCGCTGCTGTCGTGGTTCGGCGCCGCGGTGCTCTTCGGCATCTTCAACCGCGGGTCGGAGCGCATCGCGATCGGCATCGCGCTCGCCGGCATCGTCACCTGCGCGCTGCTCTACCTGCTGCTCGAGGGCTACTTCCGGCCCCTGTACGCCCTGGCGCTCGAGGACGCCGAGCTGCCCGAGGACCGACGCGACGTGCTGCCGAGGCTCATGCTCGCCTGGCTGCTGGGCAGCGGTGTGCCGCTCGTCGCGATCGCGATGACCACCGTGATCGTGCCCGGCCCGCTCGAGCCGCACCGCCTGGCGTGGATCGCGGGGGTCAGCTTCATCGCGGGTGGCGCGGTGATGGGTGTCGCCGCCCGCTCGGTCGCCCGGCCCCTCACCCGGGTCCGCGACGCGATGCGCCAGATCGAACAGGGCGACCTGGACGCCCACGTGCCGGTCGACGACCTGGGCGAGCTCGGCCGCCTGGCCGAAGGGGTCAACAACCTGGGAGCCGGCATCCGCGAACGAGAGCAGCTGCGCGACCTGTTCGGCCGGCAGGTCGGTCACGACGTCTTCGCCGACCTGGCGCTCGGGGGTTGGGACCCCGCGCACGCCGGTGAGCGGCGTGACGTCACGGTGCTCTTCGTCGACCTGTCCGGCTACACCCGCTACTCCGAGTCGCACTCACCCGAAGAGGTCGTCGCGATGCTGAACCGGTTCTTCCGGGTCGTCGTCGCGGTGGTCAACCGCGAGGGCGGCTGGGTCAACAAGTTCGAGGGCGACGCGGCGATGTGCCTGTTCGGCGCCCCGCAGCACCAGCCGGACCATGCGGATCGGGCGTTGCGCACGGCCGCCGCGCTGCCCCGCGAGATGGCCCACGTCGACGGCCTGCTCGACGCGGGCATCGGCGTGGCGAGCGGCGAGGTCATCGCCGGCTTCGTCGGCACGCCGGAGCGCTTCGAGTACACGGTGATCGGCGACGTCGTGAACCTGGCGTCGCGGCTCTGCGACGCCGCCAAGGACGCGAAGGTCCCGGTGCTCGCGTCGGAGTCGACGACCAGCCGGGCATCGGCGGGCGACGCCTGGGTGCCCCACGGTCGACTGGCGCTCAAGGGTCGCCGTGAGCGGGCCTCGGCGTTCACCCTGCGTGAGGCTCAGACCAGGCGGTCCCGCTGGTACGGCACGCCGTGGGCGTCGAGGGCCGAGCGCAGCGCGCCGTAGGCCTGCACGCCGAGCAGCTCACGCCAGCAGATCAGCAGCGTCGTCGCGAACCGCATGCCGTGCGGACCGGTGCGGTCGACGGCCCCGGTCGCCACGTGGGCGAGCTCGTGCACGACGGTGACCTGGTCCCAGGAGCCGTCACGGATCCACACTGCGGCGGCATCACCGTCGGCCGGCACATGCGCGGCGGAGAACGTGGCGCTGCGGGATCGCCGCAGCACGTCGACCTCGATCGGGGCGTCGGGAAAGGTGCGCTCCCACCACGCGCCCAGCACGACGCCCTGCACGTACTGCTCCAGGTGGGCGAAGCGGGTGAAGCGACGACCGCCCTCGGGTGACGCGTCGTGCTCGGCGTCGTAGAGCGCCTGGCGGTGCGGGTCGTCGGGCGCCTGGTCGCGGGCCGTGGCCCTCACCCCCGACCGAGGGACCGGCGACCGGTGAGGCCGTTGCGCGACAGCGAGGCCTCCCGACCGGCCTGGCGCCCGGCGCGCCGACCCGCAGCGGACCGGCCGCTGGACGCCCACGAGGACCGCACGTGGGGGTGGCGTCGACGGAAGTCGTCGTCGACCTCTGCCGAGCGCGACGCGAGCACCAGCGCGACCGACGGCGTGTCGGGCGAGGCCGGCGACGCAGCCGGCTCGGGGCGCGGTGCTCGGGCCGCGGCGGTCGCCCGGTCCATCTCGAGACGGGAGCCGACCTCTTCGGCGTACCCGATGATGAAGCTGCGCCGCCACGACGCGGTGGCCGAGGCCGACGTGCCCGCGGGGCACTTGGCGAGCATGGCCGACGTGAGCTGCACCAACAGGCTGGTCACCAACGTCTCGACCCAGCGGAGATCGGTCGGGAACCCGACGATCGAGATGATCTCGGAGCGGGCACCCGAACCGCCCACGAGACGGACGGCCCGGCAGTTGTTGGCCTGGGCGACCGCGCCGACGAGCACGGCCTTCTGCGGCAGGTACGGGGTGTGCACCACGAGCTGCAGCTCGTCGGGCTGCTCACGCCCCGATGCGTCTGCACCGGCCCACAGCAGGGCCTCGTCGATGGCCCAGCGGCTGATCAGCTCGGAGGCCTTGGCGAAGAACGCCTCTGCCTCGTCGGGGAACTCGGTCGCCTCGGCCTTGGCGAGCAGTCCACGGATGGTGTCGAGGCGCTTGTCACCCCGGTGTGCGTCGCCCGAGTCCGTGGAGCTGCTGTGGTCGGTCGCTTCGCCCTGATCACTCACCCGGACAGACTCCCACGCGGCCCCGACAGCCGAGAACGGGGACACGTCCCCGGCGATCCACGCCGCACCGTCTCGAAAGACTGGACGTTTCGGGTGACATCTGGTCAACCGTCCAGTTGTTGGGGACGGTACTCGGACCACGGCTCGGACCGTCCCGAAGAACGGGACGGTGTGGCAGAAGACGTGGAGAGGTACCCGACGCTCAGATGCTGTCCGGTCGGGTCGGCAGACCCTCGAACTCGGGGTCCCGGCGCTCGCCCTTCGCGGCGAACTCCTCGAGCATGTCGCGGGGCTGGAACATGCCCGACTGCCAGCCCGCCATGTACTTCAGCGAGTCGGCCACCGAGTGATCGCGGGTGTAGTTGATCATCTCCTTCGTGCCCCAGATCGCGAGCGGCGAGCGCACCGCGATCTTCCCGGCGATGTCGAGCACACCCGACACCAGCGACTCGTGGTCGTCGAAGACCCGGTTGACCAGGCCCACCTCGAGCGCACGCTGGGCCGGCATGCGCTCACCGGTGTAGGCGTACTCACGAGCGACACCCTCGGGGATGAGCTTCGGCAGGCGCTGCAGGGTGCCGACGTCGGCGGTCATGCCGATGTTGATCTCCTGGATGCAGAAGAACGCATCGGATGAGCAGTACCGCATGTCGGCCGCGGTGACCATGTCGACCGCACCGCCGATGCAGCCACCCTGGATCGCGGCGAGCACCGGGAACCTGGCGTCCTCGAGCGCCGTGAAGGAGTCCTGCAGGTGCTGGACCATCATCCACAGGTTCGCCCGCTGACGGCCGACCTCGGTGGCCCCACCGCTTCCCCCTATGGCCGACCCGCCGGTGAACACCGACAGGTCCATACCGGCCGAGAAGTGCTTCCCGGTCGACGACAGGACCGCCGCACGGACGTCGCCGGCTGCGTCGAGCTCACGCACGATGGCCGGCAGCTCGGTCCAGAACGCCGGCGTCATCGTGTTCAGCTCGTCCGGGCGATGGAGTTGGAGGTGGGCGACCTTGTCGGACACCGAGACGTCGAAGCACTCGTACACGGTGGCGACGGTAATCGAAGCGACCGCCCTACGCTCCTTGGGCGTGACAGCCACCTCGCACCGCCTGCCCGACGGGATCCGACCCTCCCGCTACGACCTGGAGCTGCGTCCCGACCTGGTCGCCGGCACCTTCGACGGCTCGGTCCGCATCACCGTCACCGTCGACGACCCAGCCGGCGACGAGTCAGCCGGCAACGAGTCAGCCGGCAACGGGTCAGCCGATCGGATCGTGCTGCACGCCCTCGACCTCGACATCACCGGAGCCCGCTCCGTCGACGGCGAGATCGACCTCGACGTCGAGCACGTCGGCTCCGAGGAGCAGATCGTGCTGAGCGCTCCGGGCGGGTTCGCCGCCGGCGAGCACGTGCTGGCGCTCACGTTCCGAGGGGTCCTGAACGACCAGCTCGTCGGCTTCTACCGGTCGAACTTCACCTCGACCGACGCGGCCTCGGGTGCCCAGGTCGAGCACACGCTGGCCGTCACGCAGTTCGAATCGACGCACGCCCGCCGGGCGTTCCCGTGCTTCGACGAACCGGCGCTCAAGGCGGTGTTCTCGATCTCGCTGGTCGTGCCCGGCGACCTGCTCGCGGTGTCGAACAGCGCCGAGGTCGCCCGCGACGAGCTCGGCGACGGGCTGGTGCGCGTTCGCTTCGCCGACACGATGGTCATGTCGACCTATCTGGTCGCGTTCGTGGTCGGCCCGCTCGAGGTGACCGCGACACGCATGGTCGAGGGCGCTGCGGGCCCCATCCCGCTGCGCATCGTGCACCCGCCGGGCACCGCCGCGCTCACCGAGTTCGCGCTCGACGTCGCCGAGCACGGCCTGCGCTACTTCGAGCAGTACTACGGACTGCCCTACCCCGGCGACAAGGTCGACCTGGTCGCGGTGCCCGACTTCGCGTTCGGCGCGATGGAGAACCTGGGCTGCATCACCTTCCGCGAGGTGCTGCTGCTGATCGACCCGACCACATCGACGCCGTCGGAGCTGCAGCGTGTCGCGGACGTCATCCACCACGAGCTCGCCCACATGTGGTTCGGCGACCTGGTGACCATGAAGTGGTGGAACGGCATCTGGCTGAACGAGGCGTTCGCCACGTTCATGGAGGTCATGGCCTCGGACTCGTTCCGCCCCGAGTGGGACGTGTGGACGACCTTCGGCCTGGCCCGCGCTGCGGCGTTCGACACCGACGCGCTCGGTTCGACCCGGCCGATCGAGTACGAGGTCGTCACCGCCGCGGACTCCGAGGGCATGTTCGACATCCTCACCTACGAGAAGGGCGCCTCGGTGGTGCGGATGCTTGAGCAGTACCTCGGTGCCGAGCAGTTCCGGGCCGGCATCTCGTCATACCTGCACCGCCACGCGTACGGCTGCACCGAGACCACCGACCTGTGGGACGCCCTCGAAGAGGTCACCGGCGAACCGGTGCGCCGCATCATGGACAACTGGATCTTCCGCGGCGGGCATCCTGCGGTCGAGGTCACCGCGACCGACACCGGCGTCGAGCTGACCCAGTCCCGGTTCCGGTACACGGATCCGACCGACGGAGCAGACGAGGACGCACCGTGGCCGATCCCGGTGGTGCTGGCCGCGACCGGCGACGGTGAGCACGCCGAGCCGAGCGTGCACCGGGTGCTGCTCGAGGGGCCCGCCACCGTCGTGCTCGGCCACCGGCCGCGACTGGTGCAGGCGAACGTCGCAGGCAGCGGCTTCTACCGGACCTTCACCGATCCCGAGCTGCGCGCCGCGCTCGCCGGCGACACGACGGCCGGCGCGCTCGAACGCTTCGTGCTGCTCGACGACACCGTCGCCGGGCACCTCGCCGGTCGAGTGTCCGCGGACGAGGTGCTCGACCTGATCGCGCGGCTCGCCGCGACCGAGACCGACCCGTCGGTGTGGCGGCGCATCGCGTCGGCCACCCACGAGCTGGTCCGCCTGGCAGGACCCGACCACGACGCCCCGACCCGCGCCGCGATCGTCGCGCTCGCCGTGCCTGCCCTCGCCCGCTTCGACCGCGCTGTCACCGAGGCCGCAACGGAGCACGACGGCGGACCGACAGCGCGCCAGCTCGAGGTGCGTGCCGTGCTGGTGTCGATGCTCGGCGTCGACGGCCGCGACGCCGCCACCCGTGACCGGGCACGCCAGATCTTCGAACACGGCGGCGCGGACGCGTCGTTGACGGTCGCTGCCATCTCGGTCGTCGCCGCGGACGCCACCGAGGAGGAGCACGCCGAGCTGGAGCGCCGCTGGCGCGGCGCCGGCACCCCGCAGGACGAGCTGCGCTACCTCACCGCGCTGGTCGACACCGACGACGAGGAGCGCTTCGACCACGCGCTCGACCTGGCGGTCGACGAGGTCCGCACCCAGAACGCGCCGTACCTGCTGCGCCGAGCGATCGCGCACCCGACCCTCGGATCCAGGGCGTGGCGCCACATCACCGACCGCTGGGAGCTCATCGGCGAGAAGTTCCCGTCGAACAGCCTGCCGCGCATGCTCGAGGGCATCCGCTCGATCTGCGACAGGGCGACCGCCGAGCAGGTCGAGGCGTTCCTCGACGCACACCCGCTCCCGTCGGGCGAGCGCACCGTCGCCCAGCACGTCGAGCGGATGTGGGTGTCGGTCGCGGCGGCGGAGCGCACCGCGGCAGGCCGCACCGACGCAACGCGTGGCTGACCGGACCCTGGAGCACCTGGTCCGCCGGCGGACCGCCGGTGTCGGCCTCGACGTCGTCGCGGTCGAACCCACCCGCGCCCAGCTCGCCTGGGCGCGACCCGGTGCGGGCGCGCTGAGCGTCGAGCTCGACGGACGACCGGTCGAGCTCGCGGACCCTCGTTCGACGACCGACGGTCCGGGCGGCGTCGAGCTGACCGGACTGCGCCCCGACCACACCCACCAGGTCCGCCTCAGCCGCGACGGCCAGGTCGTCGCGACGCGCCGCTTCCACACCCCGGCTGCACCCGCCGGCGAGGAGCTGTTCCGCTTCGCGACGATCAGCGACCTGCACCTCGGGCGCGGCGACCGGAAGTACCGCCTGCCGAAGATGCGCAAGGAGGTACCCGAGCCGCGGGACGACGTCGTCGACCTGGAGCAGGACCGGCAGTTCCGCACCGCCCGCGCCGCGATCGACGAGGCCCTGGCGTGGGGCGCCCAGCTGCTCGTGGTGAAGGGCGACCTGTGCGACGAGAGCGTCGAGTGGATCTGGGACCAGGCCGCCGAGCTGCTCGGTTCGTTGCCGGTGCCGGTCGTGATCCTGCCGGGCAACCACGACACCGGGGCACTGCGCCTCATCGAGCCCGAGGTCGCCGCCGCGGCGCGAGGGCTCGAGGTGATCCGAGGCGTCGGGCACCTCGACGTGCCCGGCCTGCGCATCGTCGCGGTCGACTCGACGAACCCCGGCAACGGCTGGGGGTCCGTCGCCCGCCACGCGGACGAGGTCGCAGCGCTCGCGGCCGAGGCCGAGCGCGGCGTGTTCGTCGCGACACATCACCATCCGCAGCGGTTCCGTCCGCCGCTGTTCTGGCCGCACGGCATCCCGGGCCCCGACGCGGACGACTTCGCCCGCACGGTCACCGCGGCGAACCCGGCGGTCATGGCCTCGTCGGGTCACACACACCGCTGCCGTCGCCGGGTCGTCGAGGGCCTGACGTGGACCGAGGTCGCCGCCACGAACCACTTCCCCGGTGTGTGGGCCGGCTACACGGTGTACGACGGCGGGTTGACCCAGGCGGTCCGGCGCATCCTCGAACCGGTTCCCATGGAGTGGATCGAGGGCACCCGCCACGTGCTCGGCGGTGTCTGGGCGCTGTGGTCGACCGGCACGATCGACGACCGCTGCTGCTCGATCACCTGGCGCCCCTGATCAGCGCCGCCGACCGCTCACCCCTTCTTGCGGCGTCCGAGGGCGAGGTAGGCGAGCGGGCCGACGGGCTGCACGATCGACACCAGTCGCCAGAACCACTTGGGGCCCCGCACCTGGTCGCGGGAGCGACGCGACAGGTCGCGCATCGCCACGGTCGTGAGCACCAGCTCGACGAGGGCCACGACCACCAGGCCGGCGCGCGCCGAGGGGCTCAGCTCGGACCACTTCTTCTTCTGCGTGCTCATGAGATGTCTCCGCCTCGTTCCAGATAGGTCGTCGCCACGGCGGCGTGCAGGGCGATGCCGTCGGCCATGTTGTCCTCGTGCAGGATCATCCGGTTCGAATGGCACGAGGGTGCGTCGAAGGGGTTCGGGTGGTCCGGCGGGCACACCCCGAGGAACACCATGGCACCCGGCACCCGGTCGAGCACGTACGAGAAGTCCTCGGCGCCCATGACCGGGTTCGGCAGCTGGAAGGACCGTCCCGGGCCGAGCCGGTCGTCGACGACCGAGCCGGCGAACGCGGCGAACCGTGCGTCGTTGACCGTGACGGGATACCCCTCCTTGATCCCGACCTCGACCGCCGCGCCGTGCGCCGAGGCGACACCGTCGGCGACCTTGCGGATGCGCTCCCACACCTCGTGGCGGGTCCGCTCGGACACCGCTCGCAGCGTGCCGTGCATGACCACCGACTCGGGGATCACGTTGTTGACCGTGCCCGCCGCGATCTGAGCGATCGTGAGCACCGCCGGGTCGAACGCGTCGACGGTGCGGGTGATCATCGACTGCAGGGCGAGCACCAGCTCGCACGCGACCGGGACCGGGTCGAGCGCCCAGTGCGGGCTCGACGCGTGACCACCGCGGCCGGTGACGGTGATCGTGAGCTCGTCCGCCGACGCCATCGCCGCGCCGGGTCGCCAGGCCACGATGCCCGACGGGACGTTCGGCGCGATGTGGATCGCGAAGGCCGCGTCGACGTCGTCGAGCACACCCTCGTCGATCATCAGCGCTGCGCCGCCGCTGCCCTCTTCACCAGGCTGGAACATGAAGCGCACGTTGCCGGCGAGCTCGTCGCGGCGGTCGGCCAGCAGACGCGCCGCGCCGACGAGCATGGCCGTGTGGGCGTCGTGGCCGCACGCGTGCATGGTGTTGTCGACCGTGCTGGCGAAGTCGAGCCCGGTGTCCTCGGGCATCGGCAGTGCGTCCATGTCGCCGCGCAGCAGGATGGTCGGACCGGGCGCGCCGCCCTCGAGGTCGGCGACGACCGAGCTGAGGCGCTCGCCGACCGAGATCTCGAGCCCGAGCCCCTCGAGCGCGTCGAGCACCGCCGACTGGGTGCGCGGCAGCTCGAGCCCGAGCTCGGGGTGCTGGTGCAGTCGACGTCGAAGGTCGACCACGTCGGGCAACAGCGCACGCGCCGTGTCGAGCAGATCCTCGTCGATCAGCGACATGAATCCCCCGTTCTCAGCCGGCCAGCGCCAGCACCAGTCCGATCTGCCCCAGATGGTAGGTCGTCATGACGATCAGACGTCCGTGGGGCAGCGGTTCGACGAAGCGGTTCCATCCGAGCACCCCGTCGGAGATGTAGAAGAGCACGGCGCCGGCGATGGCGATGGGCAGGGCCGTCCCGAAGGCGCTGACCACCATGAACGAGATCACCGCCATGTAGATCGCGATGGGCGCACCGAGTCGGGCGTCCGTCGTCTGGCCGCCGCGGACGATGCGGGACCCGACGACCGCCGCGGCGATCAGCGCGAGCACGGTGCCGAGCATCAGCAACGGCGGGGTGATGTCGAACTGCAGCAGCCCGAGGATGTACATGACGTGCGCGAGCAGGAACGCGATCAACCCGCCGATGAAGAGCTTCTCGCTCAGCATCAGGAACACGTCACCTGCGAGCGAGCAGATCAGCGCGGCGACGAACAGCCACCGTGCGTTGTCGTCGCGCAGGTCGGCCTCGGGCAGCGCGAGCGCGGCACCGATCAGCACCACCATCGTCAACGGCTTGAGCACGTACTCGATCGAGCGGCGATCGGTGGAGACCGCCCACCAGTCGGCCGCGGCGACCACGAGGGTCGCCGCGATCAGTGCGTAGAAGGTGCCCATCGGTGCTGTCTCCTCGAGCCTGTCCGGTGGTCGGCGGGGCGAACGGCGCCCCTGCGGGCGACGATCAGGCGAACAGGTCCCGGACAGCTTGCCAGTCGAGCGACTCCGCCATCTTCATCCGGGCCTGCATGACGTGGCGCGGCCGGTTGACGCCGAGCACGCCGGTGCAGCGGTCGCCGCGCCGGAACAGCGCCACGAAGCGGCGTTCCTCGACGGTGCCCTCGACGATCTCGATGTCGTCGCTGCCCGACGGACGCCCTGCCAGCTGCAGCTTGCGGTCGTACTGGTCCGACCAGAACCACGGGATGGGCTGGAAGGCCGCGGTGCGGGCCGGGTCGTCGGCCGCGGCGCCGGGCAGCTCGGCGAGCAGGCGACGTGCCGCGTGCTCGCCCATCTCGATCGCGTTCTCCCACTGCTCGACGCGCATGACCTCGTCGAAGCGAGGGTTCGGCCAACTGGCGACGTCGCCGGCGGCGACGATGCCCGGCGCGGCCAGGCAGGTCTCGTCGCAGCGCACGCCGTTGTCGAGGGTCAGCCCCGAGCCCTCGAGCCAACCGGTGTTGGGCACGACACCCACTCCCACGACGACGACCTCGGCACGGACCTCGCTGCCGTCGTCGAGGGCCAGGACCTTGGTGTCGCCCTCGACGGTCAACCCGCTGACGCCGACCCCCAGGCGGACGTCGACGCCCTGGTCGCGGTGCAGCTGGGTGACGAAGTCGCCGATGCGCCCGGGCAGGACCCGGCCGAGGGGCACGTCGGCCGCCTCGATCATCGTCACGTCGAGCCCACGGCCACGGCAGGTCGCGGCGACCTCGGCGCCGATGAACCCGGCGCCGATGACGGCGACCCGCGGCGTGCCGGTGTCGAGCTCGGCCCGGATCGTCAGGCAGTCCGACATGGTGCGCAGCACGTGCACACCGGTGATGCCCTCGAACAGCAGACGGGGCGCCGCGCCCATCGCCAGGACGATGCCGTCGGCGGTGATCGAGGTGCCGTCGCTCAACCCGAGCGTTCGGGCCTCGGCGTCGAGCGAGATCGCCGCGACACCGAGTCGCAGCTCGACGTCGAGCTCCGGCAGGCGCGTCGCGGAGCGGTGCACCGCCTTGTCGGGCTCCCACTCACCCGCGAGCACCTGCTTCGACAGCGGCGGACGGTCGGGCGGCAGGTCGGTGCTCGGATCGACGATGATCAGGCGCCCGTCGAAGCCGGCGCCACGCAGCGTCTCGGCCGCGGTGAGTCCGGCGAGGGACGCGCCGACGATGCACACGGTGCTCATCTGGTCTCCGCTGGGTGTGACGGCCGCGGACGGATGGGCGGCCGGAAACGGTGGGCGACGACGGGGCCGTCAGCCCTCGATCGTGATGGCCTGCTTCGGGCAGCGGCGTGCGGCTTCCTCGACCTTGTCGCGGAAGCTCTCGTCGGGCTCCTCGTTCAGGACGTACAGGAAGTCGTCGTCGCGGACCTCGAACACCTCTGGAGCGACCGCCATGCACACGGCGTTGCTCTCACACAGGTCGTAGTTCACGACAACCTTCATCTGGACCCCTTTCGGCGCATCTGCGGGCAATCTAGCGCCTCCACCATGGACCACGGAGCGACGGCGTCGGGGCGCGGTCCGGCACGCGGGATAGCGTGTCGCCCGTGTTCGAACCACATGTCGTGACCGTCGAGCCCGCCGCCGCGGGATTCGACCTGACCGCACTCGACACGTTCCGGGCGAAGGTCGCCCAACAGGTCGACGAGGGCCGGATGCCGTCGGGCCAGTACGCCTTCGCGATCGACGGCGAGCTCGCCGTGTTCGAGGCCTACGGCGACGCGACGACCTCGACCCGGTTCAACGTGTTCTCGGCGACCAAGGCCCTGATCGCCGGAGTGATCTGGCAGCTCATCGGCGAGGGGCGCCTCGATGCCTCGACGAAGCTCGGCGAGGTCATCGAGGACTTCGGCGTCGACGGCCGCACACCCGAGTGGATGGCGTCGATCACCCTCGAGCAGCTGCTGACCCACACCGGTGGGTTCCCCTTCGCGCCGCTCGGTCCGGACCGTTGGGCCTCTCGCGACGAGCGCCGCGCCGCGTTCCGGCGATGGTTCGCCACGACCGAGCCCGGCACGGCGTTCGCCTACCACCCGCTGTCCGCGCACTGGGTCGCGGCCGAGATGATCGAGACGATCGAGGGACGGGACTACCGCCGGGTCGTGACCGAGCGTCTCATCGAGCCGCTCGGACTGCGGGGCTTCTCACTCGGTCTGCCCCCGGACCAACAGGACGACATCGCCGAGCTGACCCTGGTCGGCGAGGCGCCCAGCTACGAGGAGCTCGCCGCGGTCTTCGGCGACTTCGACACGTCGCTGCTCGACGCGGTGAGCCCGGCGGCGCTGCTCGAGTTCAACCGCCCCGACGTGCGGGCGGTCGGCGTGCCCGGCGGTGGCGGCATCGGCACCGCCGCGGACCTGGCGCTGTACTACCAGGCACTGCTCCACAACCCCGACGGCATGTGGGACCCCGAGGTCCTGGCGGACGGCACCGGGCGGATCCGCTGCACGCTGCCCGACGTGATGAAGGGCGTCGCGTCGAACCGCAGCCTGGGGCTGATCATCGCCGGCGACGACGGCATGGGCGCGATGCGCGGCATGGGTCCGACGGTGTCGCCGCGCACGTTCGGCCACAACGGCGCAGCCGGCCAGATCGTCTGGGCCGACCCCGACACCGGCGTCTCGTTCGCGTTGACGACATCGGGCATCGACCCGCACTACCTGCGAGAGGGCCGGCGCATCGCCTCGCTGGGCGCCAAGGCCGGCGTCTGTCGGCCGGCGTCGTGAGGCTGGATCCATGAGGCTGGATCCATGAGGCTGGCGTCATGAAGATCGGCGACCGTCCGGGACCGCCCGAAGTCCGCACCGCACGTCCCGCCGAGTGGCTGGTGATCGGCGAGCTGCTCGGCGACGCGTTCCAGGACGACCCGCTGTGGGCCTGGATGGCACCCGACCCTCGCCGGCGGCAGCTCCACCTGGGGTCGCTGTTCGCCCAGGTCGTGAAGCCGCTGGTCGGCGCCGGGCACGCGCACACCAACGAGGACCGCTCCGGCGCAGCGGTCTGGGCGCCGCCGAACGGTTGGAAGACCTCGAACCGAGAGGCGATCCCGCTCGCCGTGCCGTTCATGCGCGCCGCCGGGCTGAGCCACCTGAAGGCCAGCCTCGCGGCGATCGAGCGCATGGAGCAGCTGCATCCGAACGAGCCGCACTGGTACCTCGAGATCGTCGGCGCCGATCCGTCCCGGCGCGGTCAGGGCATCGGGTCCTCGGTGCTGCAGCCCGGCGTCGACCGCTGCGACCAGGAGGGCATGCCCGCCTACCTCGAGAGCTCCAAGGAGGAGAACATCCCGCTGTACGCGCGGTTCGGGTTCGAGGTCATGGACGAGGTCGTCCTGGTGCCCGGCGCCCCGCCGATCTGGCCCATGTGGCGACCCGCCCGCTGACGGCCTCCGAATTCCGCTCCGTTTTCGGACGGTGAGCACTGAAAATGAGGCGGATTTCGGCAACCGGTCAGTGGGCGCTGAAGGCGGTGGCGCCCTGTGCCCAGGTGCGGTCCAGGTCCGAGGTGTCGGCGAACCGCTCGTCGATCTCGAGGATGACCATGCCGTGGGCGAAGGCCCACAGGGCCTGGGCCAGGTACGGCTCGCCGGTCACCAGGAAGAACGGCGTCCCGGCCCACTCCTCGAGCCCGTCGGGCAGCGGGTCCCGTGAGAGCGGACCGGCGGTCGCCAGGCGGTACAGGTTCGGGTGCGCCAGGCCGTTGGCACGGTAGGCCTCGAGCAGCGCGGCGACCGACCCGGTGGGATCATCCGGGTCGACCGCGGCGTGCAGCGCCGTGCCCATCTCGACGAAGGCCTGTTCGACCAGCGCCGAGCACAGGGCCGCCTTGTCGGGCAGGTGCTTGTAGAGCGACGGTGCCCGGATGCCGAGCTCGTCGGCGAGGCGCCGCATGGTCAGCGCCTCGAGCCCCTCTGCCTCGAGGATCTCGCCGGCCGCGGCGATCACCTCGGACGCACGGGCGGTCCGCGGCGTCCGGGCCGGCTGCACCCGCGGGTCCGGCTCGACCTCGGCGACACCCACGACCTGGGCGGGGCTCGCGACCTCGGCGGGGCTCACGCGGCGGCCATCACGAGGCGCTCACCTGTGGATCATCGGCGGGCACGAGACGGAACACCGGATGCTTCGGAGCGATCGCTGCGAGCTCGTCATCGCTGGAGTTGCCGTCGGCACCGTCGAAGAACATCCCGACCTCAGCCTTCCACTTCGCGAGGTAGGCGCGCAGCACCTGGATCCTGTCGTCACCGAACACCTCGACCGCGACGTACTCGGTGCGACGACGTCCGACCCGGAGCGAGAGCCGCCCGTCGTTGGCACGCACGTTGCGGACCCACTGCCCGTTGCCCCGGGCCGACACGAGGAACTGCTCGCGGTCGAGGTCGAGCAGGTTCACGGGGATGCGCTGCGGCTGGCCGGTCGTGCGACCGGGCACCTCGAGCACCCGGCTGCCCCACAGGCTGAGCCCGTGGCGGGTCGCGAAGGCCACGGCCCGGTTGTTCACGTTGCGGGTGAACCAGCCCGGTGCCCGGTAGTGGTGCACATCGCTGTGGTGGCCCGGCAAGTGGTGTTCGGGCATGTGGTGGTCGGGGGTGTGGGTGGCGGTCATGACGATCCTCCTGTCCTGGTGGCCACCCGAAGATGGCTAACGCTGTTAGCCATCAGTGTAGCTAACAGCGTTAGCCTGTCAACCCCTCGATGATTTCCGCTGACAACGAACGCGGACGTAGGGCACGATGGACGGCAACCTCGACGAGGACGCCGACATGACGGTGCTGCTGCTGAACGCCAGCTTCGAACCACTACGGGTCATCACGGTGCGGCGCGCGCTCGGGCTCGTCATCGCCGCCAAGGCCGACCTGATCGTCCCGCTCGAGGACCAGGTGATCCGCTCCACCGGCGGCGCCACCTTCGAGGTGCCCGCGGTCGTCCGGCTCCGACGAATGGTGCGAGTTCCGTTCCAGGCGACCGCCCCGCTGTCGCGGCGAGCGATCCAGACCCGCGACGAGCACCGCTGCCAGGTCGCCGGCTGTTCCCGAAAGGGGCAGACGATCGACCACGTCGTGCCGCGCTCGCGGGGCGGCACGCACGAGTGGACCAACGTCGTGATGATGTGCGTGCGGCACAACTCCCAGAAGGGCGATCGTTCGCTGGCCGAGCTCGGCTGGTCGCTCAAGCGCGAGCCCGAAGCGCCTCGCGGCGCGCTCATCCTGCTGTCGCGAGCGGGCATCCGGGTCCCACCCGCATCGTGGGGCCCGTACCTGCCGGCGCTCTGAACGGTCGACGTGACACACGACGGCCGTGACAGGACGACGCGCCCCGCGTAAGGTAGAACACGTTCTAGTTTTTCCCGCCAGATCGTCGACTCGTCGAGGAGCCATCCCATGTCGAAGCGCTCACCTTTCCCGATCCCCTTCGGCTGGTTCCAGGTCGCGTGGCCCGACGACGTGAAGGTCGGCGAGGTGAAGCCGCTGCAGTACTTCGGCAAGCACCTGGCCCTGTGGCGCGACGACCACGGCGCTCCGCACCTGAACGACGCGTTCTGCCCGCACCTGGGTGCGCACTTCGGCCACGGCGGCTCGGTCGACGGCGAGGACCTGGTCTGCCCGTTCCACGGCTGGCGCTTCGACGCCGCCGGCAACAACACGCTCATCCCGTACTCGGAGCGCACCAACAAGAAGGCGTGCGTGCGGTCCTACCCGACCGTCGAGCGCAACGGCCTGATCCTGTCGTGGTACCACCCCGACGACGTCGAGCCGATGTGGGAGATCCCCGAGATCCCCGAGTTCAACGACCCCGACAACTTCACCCCGATGATCACGAAGATCTACCGGGTCGAGGCGCCGTGGCAGGAGCTCGCCGAGAACGGCGTCGACTCCGCGCACTTCCGCTACGTGCACCACACCGAAGAGGTCCCCGAGCTCGAGTCCTACGTCATGGACGGCCCGTTCTCGCACATGCGCTCGGCGCAGAAGTTCCCGACGCCCCGCGGCGTGGTGAACGGCCGGATCGACGCCGACTCCTACGGCCCGGGCGTCAGCTGCATCCACTTCTCCGGGATCATCGACACCGTCCTGATGGGCTGCAACGTGCCGATCGACGAGAAGTCCTGCGAGATGCGCTTCAGCTTCACCGTCCGCAAGCTCGGTGACGACGAGGCGCTCAACTCCAGCGTCGGTCAGGCCTTCGTCGACGAGGTCGGCAAGCAGGTCGAGGAGGACAAGCCGATCTGGGAGAACAAGGCCCACCTGGTGCGCCCGGCGCTCGCCGACACCGACGGCCCGTTCACCAAGTTCCGGCGCTGGGCGTCCCAGTTCTACGCCGAGGGCGTCGACGACTCCGCGCTCGTCTACGAGCCCGAGGGCAGCTACCCGGCAGAGGTCGTCGTCACCGCGTCACGCAAGCACGGCTCGGACCCCTTCGCGAACGACTGAGTCCAGGTCGGTGCGCCGCTTCGCCGGCGATCGGGCCTCAGCGCTTGCTGGGCGGGACCGTCCAGCCTGAGCCGCCGTCGTCCTCAGGCGGGCCCTCCGGCTCGGTCGGCGGCGGCGTCCACGGCGGCGGCGCGCTCGGCTCCGGCTGGGGGTACTGGGGCTGTGGGTACTCCGGCTGACCCGGGTACTGGGGCTGGGGGTACTGGCCCTGCCCCGGAGAGGGATGCTGGGGGTACTGGCCGGGCGGCGGGTACGGGAAGCCGGGGTACGGCGGCTGCAGCGGTGCCCGCCGAGCCTTCGAGCGGACCACGAACCCGACGATGAGGAGCACCAGGCCGACGACGAAGACCAGGCCGGCGATCCCGATCACCGCCATCGCGCCGACGATCGAGCCGAACTCGTCGAGGAACTCCTGCGGGCGCAGGACGCGGCCCACCGTGAAGCTCACCCCCGAGGCGACCGACGGCTCGCCGGGCATCATGCACTCGGCGGTGTAGGTCCCGGGTTCCAGGTGGGCCACGGCGATCACGGTGTCGGTGTTGGCGTTGCCGCTCGCGGCCAGCACGTCGTCGGTCCGAGCCGGCGACGACAGCACCGTCGAGGAGTCGGTCGAGGTGATCGTGCACTCCGGCTCCGGGGTGGCACCGGTCGGGATGGCGACACCGACGTTCATCTCGCCCGAGCTCGACGAGTCGCCGAGCGGCTCGAGGACCTCGAACTCGATCTCGCCGGGCACCAGCCGGTCCTGCGAGCCGTCGATCACGACGTCGCGGGTGAAGTCGTTCAGGTCGATGCCACGGCCGACGATCGACAGCACGAGCGCGCCACCGAAGACGGCGAGCGCCATCAGCACCGATCCCCAGATGAGCAGGCCGCGCCCCTTCGTCGGTTGCGGCGACGGTGCCATCGTCGGCGGGTTCGGTGTCACGCGGCGAGGACGGTTCGGTCGGCGGTCCGGTCGAGCATCGCCGAAATCGTACCGGCGATAGTCTCCGACCCGTGCCTCAGGAACCCGATGCCGGAACGCCGCCGCTACGGACCGAGCGCCACGGGTCGATCGCCGTCGTCACGCTCGATCGTCCCCACGCGCGCAACGCCCTGAACGCCGCGCTGCGACGTGCGCTGCACGACACGATGTCGCAGCTCGACGCGGATCCCGACGTGCACGTCGTCGTGCTCACCGGTGCCGACCCGGCGTTCTGCGCAGGGCTCGACCTCAAGGAGCTCGCCGGCGCACCCGACTCCGTCGAGGGCGGCTTCGGACCGGGCACGAACTTCGACCGCCCGTTCCCGGACATGTCGGTGCCCGTGATCGGCGCGGTCAACGGTGTGGCGATCACCGGCGGCTTCGAGCTCGCCCTGCTGTGCGACTTCCTGGTCGCGTCGGAGCACGCCCGCTTCGCCGACACCCACGCTCGGGTCGGCATCATGCCCGGCTGGGGGCTCACGGTGACGTTGCCCCAGGCCGTCGGCATCCGCCGTGCCAAGGAGCTCTCCGCGACCGGCAACTTCCTCGACGCTGCCACCGCGCACCAGTGGGGCCTGGTCAACCACCTGGTCCCCCACGACCAGCTCATGGTGACGGCGCTCGGGCTCGCGGCCGACATCGCGGGCAACGACACCCACGGGGTGCGCCACATCCTGGCGACCTACGACGCCGGCACATCGGTCACCGCGGCAGAGGCCCTGGAACTGGAACGGTCCCGCAGCCGGGAGTGGCTGCGGGACCGTGCAGAGCTCGATCTGGATGCTCGCCGGCGAGCGGTCACCGAGCGGGGCCGCTCCCAGATCTGAGCGCAGAGGTGTGGAGCGTCAGGGCTTCTCGGCGCCGACGATCCACATGGCGTAGAACTGCGCCGCGCCGCCGTAGGCGTGGCCCAGCGCAGTGCGGGCACCGTCGATCTGGTGCTCCCCGGCCATGCCGCGGACCTGCAGGGCCGCCTCACCGAAGCGGATCATGCCCGAGGCCCCGATCGGGTTGGTCGACAGCACGCCGCCCGAGGGGTTCCACGGCAGGTCGCCGTCCATCGACGTGACGCCGTCGTGGGTGAGCTGCCAGCCGGTGCCCTCCTCGGCGAAGCCGAGGTTCTCGAGCCACATCGGCTCGTACCACGAGAACGGCACATAGACCTCGCAGACGTCGATCTGCTCACGCGGGTTGGTGATGCCGGCCTGGCGGTACACGTCGGCCGCGCAGTCCTTGCCGGCCTGCGGCGAGACCTGGTCACGACCGGCGGCCATGGCGGGCTCGGAGCGGAACGAGGTGCCGTGCACCCACGCCGGCGGACGGCCCGCGGCCGCAGCGGCGTCGCCGCCGGCCTCGTTGGTCAGCACCAGGGCGATCGCGCCGTCCGACGACGGGCACGTCTCGGAGTAGCGGATCGGGTCCCACAGCATCAGCGATTCCTTGACGGACTCGTAGGTGATGCCGTGCTCGTGCAGGTGGGCGTACGGGTTCTTCAGCGCGTTCTGGCGGTCCTTCAGCGCGACCAGCACGCCGGTGTCGTCAGGAGCGTTCGACCGTGCCATGTACTGACGGATGTAGGGGGCGAAGTAGCCACCTGCGCCCGCGACCAGCTGCTGCTGGAACGGCATGTTGAAGCTCAGCGCCCACATCGCCTCGGAGCAGCTCTGCATCTCCCAGCCGATGGTCAGCACCCGCTCGTGCACGCCGGACTCGATGAGCCCGGTCGCGACGATCGCGGTCGAGCCCGAGACCGAGCCCGCGGTGTGCACGCGGAAGATCGGCTTGCCGACCGCGCCGAGTGCCTCGACCAGCGAGTACTCGGGGACCATGATCCCCTCGAAGAAGTCGGGGGCCTTGCCGACGACGATCGCGTCGATGTCGGCGAGCGTCATCTGTGCGTCCTCGAGGGCACGGAAGGTCGCCTCGCGGAGCAGTCCGGGCAGCGACACGTCGCCACGGGTCGCGGTGTACTTCGTCTGGCCGATGCCGACGACAGCAGTTCTCTCAGCCATGTGTCTCAGCTCCTACTCCCGCCGGCGGGCGGCAATCCGTTCGGTTCACGTGCATGCTCAACCCTCACCTTCGAGAACGGCGATCAGGTTGTGCTGGAGTGCGTGCCCGCCCGTCGCGTGGGCGACACCTCGGGACACCTCTCCGGAGTGGATGCGGTTGGCGACCTCGACCAGGCGGATCAGCCCGGCGGCCATCATCGGGTTGGCGGCCAGCGGGCCACCCGAGGGGTTGACGACCACGTCGTCGCCCAAGCCGAGTGCGTTGCGCAGGATGCGCTCCTGGTGGGTGAAGTTGGCGTGCAGCTCGGCGATCTCGATCGGACCGTTCGCGACGCCTGCCTTCTCGGCCGCGATCGAGACCGACGGAGCGACGGTCAGGTCACGGAAGTTCAGGTGGTGCCCATCGGCGCGGTGGTCGATGCCACGGATCCAGGCCGGGCGGCTGTGCAGCTCGCGGGCCTTGTCGTCGGCGGCGAGCACGATGGCCACGCCGCCGTCGGTGATCGGCGAGCAGTCGTGCGTGCGCAGCGGGTTCGCCAGGTAGGCCTCGTCGAGCAGCGCGGACGGCTCGGCCGAGCCCTGGAGCTGGGCGAACGGGTTGCCCTGGGCAGCGGTGCGGCTGCGGTGGGCGACCTCGGCCATCTCGGCCTCGCTGGTCACGCCGGCGTCGATCGCGGCGCGTGCCTGGAGCGCTGCGATGTCGACCGACGTGGGCCACAGCGGCGCCTCGTAGTACGGGTCGGTCATGCGCGACAGCACCCGGGGCAGGTCGCCGGGCGACGACTTGCCGTAGCTGTAGACCAGGGCGGTGTCGGCGTGGCCGGTCTGGATCTTCACCCAGGCCTCGTAGAGGGCCCAGGCGCCGTCCATCTCGACGTGCGACTCCGAGATCGGCGGCCAGGCGGCCACCGCATCGAGCGTCATCACGAAGCTGAACGGCTGACCGGCCAGGTAGTCCGAGCTACCCGAGCAGGTGAAGTCGAAGTCGTGGCGTCCGACGCCGGACTTCTCGATCACCTCTTGGATGACCGGCTGGATGAGCTCGACCTCGTTCGTGGCCGTGGCGGCCCGAACGTGCTTGGTCTGAGCGGTGGCGATGATGGCAACGTCTCTCACGGCAGCGTCCTCAGATGAAATCGGTCAGTTCGGAGCGAGGCACGTCCGGCTCGCCGTTCGGGGCCCACCACTTGATGTTCTCGAAGCTGGTGGTCAGTTCGGAGTCCTCGACCCAGACCGACGTGAGGCGCATGCCGACGGTGACCTGGTCGTAGGGGATCTCGCGGACCAGGCCGTAGATCGGGATGTCGGAGCCGTCGACCAGGATCAGCCCGGAGACGTAGGGGATCTCCTGGGCGTTGCCGGTGAAGTCGAGGTTCACGACGCAGTAGCTGACGAGCGTGCCGTCCAGGCCCAGCTCGACCTGCTCGGTCGTCGGCAGGCCCGACACCGGCGAGACGCCGCGGGGCGGGATGTAGACCTTGTGGGTCTCGGGGCAGCGCTCCCCGACCAGGCGCTTCTCCTTGATGGCGCGCAGCAGGCGGGTCGTCGCGATGCCCGGCGTGTAGTCGTAGGTGAGCGTGGCGGGCGCCTTGAGCAGCTGCACGGCCTCGACGTCGCCCAGGCCGTCGATGGCCGAGGTGTCGACCGCCGGCTGGGACCAGAGGCCCTCGGGCAGATCGATCGGTGCGGGTTCGGTGATGTCAGACATGTGTTCCTTCCAGCTCCCCGGTCAGCCCACCGGCTCGAAGCACTCGATGTCGGAGAGCGAGCCGTCGCGCTCCTCGGCGAAGCGGACCCGGACCCTGAGGCCGGCGGCCATCGCGTCCTGCGGTGCGTCCACGGCGTGCAGCATCGTGGTGTCGGCGCCGTCGAGCTGGACCAGGGCCCATGCGAAGGGCCGGTCGAAGGGCTGGCCGTCACGGACCTGCTCGTTCCAGGACCAGGTCACGACCTGACCCTCGCTCGCGACGGGCACGAGCTTGGTCAGCGGCGCACCGCTCGCCGGGTCGTACTCGACCGGCGGGACCAGGACCTTGCCCTGCTCGTCCTCGATCCCGATGATGCGGCCTTCTCGCAAGCCGGTCAGGAACGCACCGATGACGGGGCCGGTGGTGCGCCGGAACGGATACTCGAGAACGAGGGGCGCCCGGAGGACGTCCTCGCTCGCAGCGGTCGACTCGTTCGACATGTCATCCCCTCGTCGAAGTCCGCCCCCGGTCCACCCGGGGTGCCGAGTCGGCAGACTAGAACACGTTCTCGTTCTGTGCGAGGCGGCCCACGCTCTCAGCGGCGGCCGAGCTGCGCCGGTCAGGCGGTGTCGGTGAACGACGGCAGCAGCGCACGGAAGGAGCGTCGGCGGAGGCAGCCCGTCCACACTCCGGCTCCGTAGGCGAGGTCGTCGAGCACCGCGAGCGGCAGGTGCTCGGGCCGCACGCCGTCGCGCCCCGCCTCGGCCACCGCGAGCACGAGCGCCGCGCGCAGGACCCGACGAGCGCGTCGCGACCATGGCGCCGTGACCAGCAGCAGCGGCCACCAGACCCGCAGCGACGCTCGCAGCAGCTGACGCACCGCCGACCAGTGACCGCTCGCGCCGAGTCGCAGCACCGCCGGGGTCGGCACCCCCTCGAGCCGGTCGCGCAACCGCCACGAGGTCCACGCGACGAGCGCTGCAGCGGCCGGCACAGCCGGGCCGCCGACGAGCAGGCAGGCGGCGACCGCCGCGCTCCAGCGCGACAGCCGGGCCGGGGCGACCTGGCCGGGATGCCGCTCGTCGAGCACCGGGGCGGAGCTGCCGTAGGCGGCGCGCTGGCGGAAGAACGACCGGACGTCGGGCCGTGCCTCGTGCGCGACGATGGCAGCGGGCTCGTAGCGCACGGCGTGCCCGGACGCGGTCAGCCGCCAGACCAGGTCGACGTCCTCGCCGACCCGCAGCTCCGTGTCGAACCCACCGAGCTCGTCGAACACGTCGGCACGCACGAGCAGCGCGGCGGAGGGCACGTAGGACACCCGGCCACCCGGAGCGACCCTGGCCGCCCGGCCCCCGAGGTCGAGCGGTGAGCGGAACTCGTCGACGCCCCAGACCGCCGCACCACCGCGGCCGGGGTGAGCCGCGGGCGCCGCGACCACCCGCGGGGCGACGACCGCGACCCGCTCGTCGTCGAAGTGGCCGAGCAACGGGTCGAGCCAGCCGGCGGCGACGGTGCAGTCGGCGTCGAGGAACCCGAGCAGCGGCGACCGGGCTGCGGCGGCGCCGTCGTTGCGTGCCGCGGCGGGCCCGCCGGAGTGCTCGCGTCGCACCAGCCGCGTGGCGAGGCCGCGACGCGACCCGACGACCCTCGCCAACGACGCAGCGTCCGCTGAGCCGTCGTCGACGACGATCACCTCGGCGAGCGCGTCGCCCGCCGCGGCCAGCGAGTCCAGCAGTCGCGCGACCCCACCGGCGTCGTCGCGCACGGGCACGACGACGGTGACGTCGCGGTCACCGAAGCGCGCCGGCCCGGGTATCGGCTCGGGCACGACGACACCCCGTTCGATGAGACGCTCGACCAGCGCGGCCTCTGCCGGCGTGTCGGGCGTGCCGCCGGCGAGCACCCGGTCGAGCACGGCCGCGCCCGACGTGGACAGCCGCAGCAGTGCGACGGGATCACCGCCGAGCACCACCCGGCCCTCGGTACCGAAGCGGCGGACGCTGTCGTCCGTGCGGTACCGCACCGATTCAGCCCCAGCGGTCGACCGAGGTGGCGAGCAGCTCCTCGGCCAGCTCGGCGAGCAGACTCGCCCCGTGTTCGGCGTCGGCGCCCCGGGGGTCGCCGAGGATCCCGTTGTCGGTCACGGCTCGCAGCCCTTCGGCGATGACGGTCGGGCCGATCTCGCGCCAGCGCGCGGTGCTGCCGGCCTCGAGGCGGTCGACGCGCACCTGGGCGGGGTCGATCGCCAGCATCATCGAGGTCTCGGTCCGACCCGCGTGCGAGTCGCCTCCGGGGACCCGCGGGTGCCACACCATGACGTCGCGCCCCTCGTCGACCAGCTCGGCCTCGGCCCGGGCGAGCGCCTCGATGTTGCCGCCGTGCCCGTTGACGAAGAGCACCGCACGGAACGGTGCGGGCCGGCCCTGCGACGGCTCCGGCAACGCGGAACGTCCGAGCTCGACGGCGACCGCGACCAGCGCCTCGGTGCCGATCGACAGCGTGCCGGGGAACGACTCGTGCTCGCCCGACGCGCCGATCCCGATCGCGGGACCGAGCACCGCGTCGTCGCGGGTGTCGACCAGGCGCTGGGACAGCTCGGTCGCGATGCGCAGGTCGGTGTCGAACGGGAGGTGCGGGCCGTGCTGCTCGCAGCTGCCCACCGGCACCACGAGCAGCGACCGCTCCGGGACCTCGGGCCAGGTCATGGCCGAGAGGTGCTGCGAGGCCACCGGTGACCTACTCGGTCGCGGCGGGAACGTCGGTCGGCTCGGCCGCGCCGTCGGTGTCGCGGTCGGGTGCGTCACCGGTCGTCGTCACCCAGGTAGCCCCAGGACCGCAGCTGGTCGAGGATCTCGTCGGCAGCGGCGGCCGGTTCGAGCACGACGGTGCGAGGTGGCGTGCGGTCCACCAGGGCTCCGGTCAGCGCGACGATGCGCTGCAGGGCGTGCTCACCGGTCGGCGGCGGCAGGACCCGGGCGCGAGGGCGCCACGGCGAGAGCAGCACGGTCTCGGGCTCCTTGGCACCGGCGGGCGGTACGACCTCGATCTCGAGATCCCGTGCGGCCAGCGACGCGGCGAGCGAGGCCCTGCGCAGATCGCCGGCGCCGCCCTCGACCGAGAGCACCGCAGGTGCGGCGATCGAGAGGCGTTCGCGGCGGCCGCCGTCGAGGCGGCGCACGGCCGAGACACCCTGTGACCCCTCGGCGACGGCCTGGATCAGACCGAGGGCCTGCGCGGCGCCGAGCTCGTGGGCGAGGAACGCCGGGACCGAACCCGAACCGCGGTCCGCGCTCGCGTCGCCGCACACCACGACGACGTCGTCGTCACCGACGACCCGGGCGATCGTGCCGGCGAGCTGGGCCGCGACCCGGTCGCTCGGCAGGTCGACCCGCGACGCGATGCGCACGACGCGATCGACGCCGCTCGCTGTGAGGTTGCGCAGTGCGTCGTCGGCGTCGGCGGGTCCGAGCGCGACGAGCGTCGTCGGTGCGTCCCAGCGCTCGCCGAGTCGCAGCGCGACCTCGAGCGCGGCGCGGTCGGCGTCGGAGAAGCCCTCGCCGTGGGTCTGCGGCACCGTGCTGCCCTGCAGCGGGTCGACGACGGGGCGCAGGTCGGTCCACTTCACGCAGACGACGAGCTGGACGCGACGTGGGTCGTTCACCGGTGCGTGCCGATCACGAGGAGTGGAACACGACGCCGTGTCCGCCCTCGGGGTAGCTCCAGGTGATCGCGCCCTCTTCGTTGCAGACCAGGTAGCAGGTCCCGCACTCGAAGCACTGCTCGTAGTTGAACAGGATCCCGCCGTCCGCGGTCGGCACGAACAGGTTCGCCGGGCACGCGGCGATGCAGCCCCGCACCGAGCAGTCCGCGCACTTGCGGTCGTCCACCACGATGTGGGGCTGCTCGTGCACGCGGAACTCGACGGTCCCCATCAGGGACTCGAAGCTCAGGTCGGGATATCGGTCGGCGGGATAGCGGTCAGCGGGAGCGCTCATGTCGTCACCAGCTCATCCGAACGAGCGCAGCGCGCGCCAGCCGTCTCGCAGCGCGGCGCGCAGTTTCACGTCGTTGCGCTTCATCTCGGTCCTCAGGATCTTCACCACGCCGGGCTTCCGGACGGGGTTGGTCACCGTGAACATCTCCTCGGCGACACCGCACACCAGGCCGGGCGCCTGACGCTGGGCGAACTCACCCATCACGATGTGCGGCGCCTGCCGCAGCTTCTTGTGGTCCTGCAGCACGAAGCTGCTCTCGAGCTGCGAACGGTACGACGAGAGACCCGCCGCGCTCGCGTCCTTGCGGCGCACCGCCCGGGCCGCCGCACGACCAGCCGCCGCGCCGGAGGCGATCGCGAAGTTCACGCCCTCGAGCCAGATGCCCGCCGCGAGGCACATCGCTGCGGCGTCACCGGCGACGAGCAGCCCGTCGCCGACGAGCTCGGGCATCATGTCGTAGCCGGCCTCGGGGATGACGTGCGCGGAGTACTCCGACACGTCGCCGCCGTCGATCAGCGGCGCGATGCCGGAGTGGGTCTTGAGGTCCTCGAGCAGCTCCTCGGGGCGACGACCGCCCTTGGCGAGCGCCGGGAGGCTGAGCACCAGACCGACCGCCAGGCTGTCGCGGTTGGTGTAGACGAAGCCGCCGCCGGGCACGTCGCCGGTGCAGCCCATGATCTCGATGTCGACGCCGTGGTCGCCGCGCACGCCGAAGCGCTCGTCGATGACCTCACGGGGCAGGCCGATGGTCTGCTTCACGCCGAGGGTGTAGTTCGCGGGATCGGACTCGCCGTAGAGACCCGCCTCCTTCGCGAGGAACGAGTTCACGCCGTCGCACGCGATCACGACCGACGCGGTCAGGTCGCCGTCGGGGCGGTCGGTGCGCACGCCGACGACGCGCCCGCCCTCTTGCAGCAGCCCCGTCGCGGTCGTCGACGTGACGAGCACTGCGCCGGCGTCGGTCGCCTTGCCGGCGAACCAGGCGTCGAACTCGGGCCGGAACGACGTCATGCCGTTGTAGGGCGGGCGACCCCACGCCTCGGTGCGGTAGTCGACGGTGAGTGCCTGCGAGCCGGTCATGATCATCGTCGAGCGACGCGTGACCCAGCGCTGCACCGGCACCTCGTCCCACCAGTTCGGCACGAGCGTGTCGAGGATGCGCCCGTAGATGACGCCGCCGTACATGTTCTTGGAACCGGGGAACGGCCCGCGTTCGAGCAGGCAGACCGACACCCCGGCGCGTGCCAGCTCGAGCGCTGCGGCGGCTCCGGCGGGGCCGGCGCCCACCACGATCACGTCGAAGTCGGTCACCTCAGCGCACCCCCAGTCGGTCCGCGAGCTCGTCGAGGGTGGCGTTCGCGTCGGCGACGACGGCCAGATCCGCGAGCTCCATCATCGGGCAGTGCTGGTCGGTGTTGATGCTGATCACGTGTTCGGGGTGCCCCAGTCCTGCGGTGTGCTGCACGGCGCCCGAGATGCCGAACGCCAGGTAGAGCCGGGGGTCGACGACGACGCCGGTGGTGCCGATCTGACGGTCGTGCGAGATCCACCCGCGGTCGGTGATGACGCGGGTCGCACCCATCGACGCGCCCAGCGACTCGGCGACGCGGGCCAGCAGCGAGAACTGCTCGGCACCGTCCAGGCCGGCACCGCCGCCGAGGATGCGCGGCGCCTCGGACAGGTCCATGGTCGAGACGTCCGGCGCGAGCACCTCGACCACGACGGCATCACGGGCCGCGTCGTCGGTGACGGGTCCGAGCTCGAGCGGCACGACGGTCGGCGCCGGGGAGTCGACGTGCACGACGGTGCGCACGCCGGGCTGCAGGGTGATGACCGCGGGGCCCGGGAGCGGCTGGCGGGCGAGCACACGGCCGCCGTGTCGGATCGTCGTGACCGAGTCGGCGTCGAGCTCCATCGCACCGGCGAACAGCGCGACGTCGAGCACCGCCGCGAGGCGAGGTGCCAGGTCACGACCGTCGGGTGAGGCGGGCAGCAGCACCCGGTGCTCACGGGCGAGACGGGCCGCGAGCCGCTGCGCCCAGTCACCCGGGGCGAAGCCGGGCGTGTCCCACACCTCGACCGTGGCGCACAGCCCTGTGAGCTCGGCGGCGGCGTCGGTCGCGCCGTCGCCGACGAGCAGCGCTCGACCGTCGGCCTCGGCGACCACTTCGGCGCCGCCGGCGGGCAGCGCGGCGCCGCGGACGGGGACGACCGCGAGCGCCGGTGGTCGCGGGTCGACGTCGGGCATGGGCGGAACGGTAGTGCTCACCTGATCCCTGCTCCGACCCGTTCGCCGTCGATCACCGCGGCGTGCGCCCGACGCGGCGCAACCGCGTCGCCGACCCGCTCGACCGCCACGCCGGCACCCTTGAGCTGGTGGTAGAGCTCATCCGCGGGGTTCGACGGCACCGCCAGCACGACCCAGTCGGGCGTGCGGGTGAGCTGCTGGCCGGTCGGGTGGTGCTGCAGGTTCAGCACGTGCACGCCGTCCTCGGTCGACGCGCCCATGGCCCCGCAGTCCGTCGTCTGGACGATGCCCTTGGCGTTCGCCCGGATCCACCAGGTCTCCATGTCCAAGGTGATGCCGAGGTCCTGGCCGACGACCATGCCCGGCGTGACGACCTCGACGTCGCAGCCGCGGTCCGCGAGCAGCTCGGCGACCGACGTGGCCTGGTGGAAGCCGAGCTCGTCGATGACCACGACGTTCCCCGTCGGTGTCGCCCGACCCTCGAGCACGTCGCGCACGTCGACGATCCAGTCGGCGTCGCCGGGCACCCAGTAGGGCACGGCCGGCACCGCGCCGGTGGCGACCACGACGACGTCCGCGTCGCGGCGGGCGACCTCGTCGGGGGTCACCTCGACGCCGTACTCGAAGGTGACCCCGAGGCGGTTGCACTCGTGCAGCAGGTTGCGGACCAGGTCGCCGAACTCGGCACGGTTGGGCACCGACGCGGCCAGCCGCACCTGTCCGCCGGCGACAGCCTCTCGCTCGCACACGGTGACCGCGTGCCCGTTGCGGGCCGCGGCGAGCGCAGCCTGCATGCCGGCGGGTCCGGCGCCCACGACGAGCACGCGTCGACGGATCGACACCGGCTGGGCCTCGCCCACGCCGAGCGCCTCACGTCCGGTGCGCGGGTTCTCGATGCAGCCGAGCCAGCGGTTCAGGCCCATGCGGCCCACGCACTCCTGGTTGCACGACAGGCACAGCCGGGTGTCGTCGGTGAAGCCGCCACGCGCCTTGCGCACGAAGTCGGCGTCCGCGATCTGCCCGCGCACCACGCCGACCAGATCACACTGCCCCTCCTGCAGGGCACGCTCGGCCTGCAGCGGGTCCTTGAACCGGCCGACGCCGACGACGGGCAGGTCGACCGCCTCACGGATCGCCGAGGGGATGAACATCGCGTAACCCGGCGGGATGTGCATCGACGCCTCGATCATGAACAGGCTCGCCGTGGCGACACCGATCGAGGTGTTGATGTAGTCGACGTGCCCGGTCGCCTCGACCATGCGGGCCACTGCGACGGCCTCGTCGATGCGGGTGCCGCCCTCGATGAGCTCGTCGCCGCAGAGCCGGACGCCGAGCGCCAGGTCGGGTCCGATGCGGGTCCGCACCGCGGCGACGATCTCGAGCAGGATCCGCGCCCGGTTCTCGAGGCTGCCGCCGTAGTCGTCGGTCCGCCGGTTGGTGGCGGGTGACAGGAAGCCGCGCACGATCGACGAGTGCGAGCACTGCAGCTCGATGCCGTCGAAGCCGCCCTCGGCGCAGTGGCCGGCGACCATCGCGTACGACGCGACGATCTCGGCGATCTCGGCCGCGTCGATCGCCTTGGGCACCTCGCGGAAGAGCGGGTCGGCCACCGGTGACGGCGCCCACACCGGCAGCCGCGAGTACATCGACGAGGCCTGCCCACCGTTGTGGTTGATCTGAGCGAAGATCGGCACGCGGTGCGCGTGCACGGCGTCGGTGATGCGGCGGTACCCGGGGATGACCTCTCGGTGGAAGCCGTGGATCAGCTTCTCGTAGGGCCAGTCGGTGGGATGGGTGGAGTGCTCCTCGGTGATGATGAGCCCCGCGCCACCCGCGGCGCGTGCCGCGTAGTAGGCGGCGTGCTGCTCGGTCGGCAGTCCACCCTCGGCGTAGTTGGTCAGGTGTGCCGAGAAGACGACACGGTTGCGGACCGTGACGGGACCCAGTTGCAGCGGCGACCAGAGGAGCTCGCTCATGGCCGCAGGTTAGGTGGTGGCCCGGCCGGTCCCGACATCGGGATCGGCCGGGCGACACCCGGGGGAACCGTCAGATCCGCTCGATGATCGTGGCGTTCGCCAGGCCTCCGGCCTCGCACATCACCTGGAGGCCGATGGTGGCGTCGCGCTGCTCCATGGCGTTCAGGAGCGT
This sequence comes from Actinomycetes bacterium, assembly GCA_023389745.1. GTDB lineage: Bacteria > Actinomycetota > Acidimicrobiia > Acidimicrobiales > Microtrichaceae > JAFAFN01. Next base: position 4,568 of record JAEWED010000016.1, on the reverse strand, counting down.
CGCGGTCAGACGGGCGCCCGACGCACCGAGCGGATGGCCCAGCGCGATGGCGCCGCCGTTGACGTTCACCCGCTCGGGATCGACCCCGAGCTCACGCTGCCAGGCGAGCACCACCGAGGCGAAGGCCTCGTTGATCTCGAACAGATCGACGTCGCCGAGCTCCATGCCGGCCCGCTCGAGCACCTTGCGGGTCGCGGGGATCGGCGCGGTCAGCATCATCAGCGGATCGTCACCGCTGACCGAGAACGACACGAACCGCGCCCTCGGGCGCAGGCCGAGCTCGCGGGCCGCAGCCGGCGACGTCACCAGGGCAGCGGCGGCACCGTCGCTGATCTGCGAGGAGTTCGCGGCGGTGATCACCCACGGCAGATCAGGGAAGCGTTCGAGCCATGCGTCGTCACGGAAGGCGGCGGGCAGCGTGGCGAGCCCTTCGAGCGTGCTGCCGACGCGGATGCCCTCGTCGCGCGACACGTCGTGCAGCTCGCCGTGGGGACCAGGCGCCTTCACCGCGACGATCTCGCGGTCGAAGCGACCCTCGTCGGCAGCGGCGGCGGCGAGCCGATGGGACCGCAGCGAGAACTCGTCGAGGTCGGTGCGGCTGAGGCCCCACCGGGCGGCGATGCGCTCGGCAGCGATGCCCTGTGGGATCAGCCCGCCCGGGTAGCGGGCGGTGAGCTTGGTGCCCCACGGGTCCGCGGTGACCGCAGACCCCATCGGCACCCGGCTCATCGACTCGACACCCGCACCGACGACCACGTCGTAGCCGCCGGCGACCACACCCTGCGCGGCGAACGTGAGCGCCTGCTGCGACGAGCCGCACTGACGGTCGACGGTCGTCGCGGGCACCGACTCCGGGTACCCGGCAGCAAGCGCCGCGTTGCGGGTGATGTTGATCGACTGCTCGCCGACCTGCGACACCGTGCCGCCGATGACGTCGTCGATGCGGGCCGGGTCGAGCCCGGTGCGCTCGACGAGCGCCTCGAGCACGGACGCCTCGAGGTCGACGGGGTGCACGCCGTGCAGCGCTCCCCCGACCTTGCCCTTCCCGATGGGCGTGCGCACCGCGTCGACGATGACGGCTCCCTCGTCGCTCCTCGAACCCCGAGCGCTTCCCGAACCACGTGCTCCTGCAGTCCCGGCCATCCGGCCACCCCCTTGAGTTGTTTCTTAGAACTCTCCTCTCGCACCACAGTACCGGTTTCGTAGCGTGATGCAACTGATGTGACATGCGGCGTACAATGGATGGCATGCGACGGGTGAGCTTCTCCGAGGAGCACTGTTCGGTCGCCCGTGCCCTCGACCTGGTGGGCGACTGGTGGACGCTGATGATCGTGCGGGACCTCTCGCTCGGGCTGCGGCGCTTCGACCAGATCCAGGCCGACCTGGGGATCTCGCGCAACGTGCTCACCGAACGTCTCGAGATGCTCGTGGACAACGAGATCGTGTCGCGCACGAACATCGCCCGCACCGGCACCCGCTACGAGTACCGCCTCACCGAGAAGGGCCGCGACCTGATCCCGGTGCTCTTCGCGCTGATCGAGTGGGGCGACAAGTGGAACCCCGACCCGCGGGCGCCGTACACCGAGATCGTGCACACCGTCTGCGACCACGTGACGGTGCCGGTGCCGACGTGCTCGCACTGCGGCGAGGTCGTGCACCACGGCGAGCTCACCAGCCGGCCCGGCCCGGCGTGGATCGACGACCCCGACCACCCGATCGCCCGCGCCCGGCGCGACCGCCAGCAGCCCGACCGCGCCTGACCCGCTCGACTTTGCACGGTCGGTCCCGGTCGACGCGCCGGACGGTCGTCGAGCGACTCCCCCACGCGTCGATTCCGATCGACGCGTCGGACGGTCGTCGAGCGACATCCGGACGCGCAGATCGCCGGCGGCGACGACGGGTGGCCGACCGGCGGTCGGTACGATCGGTCCATGACCGCCAGCGCGACGATCGTCAGCGAGTGACCGAGCACGAGCTCGTCGCGAGGATGGCAGGTTTCGGCACGACGATCTTCGCCGAGATGTCGGACCTGGCCACGCGCACCGGTGCGATCAACCTGGGCCAGGGCTTCCCCGATGTCGACGGGCACCCGGCGGTGGTCGAGGCCGCGGTCCGGGCGCTGCGATCCGGGCACAACCAGTACCCGCCAGGTCCGGGCATCCCCGAGCTGCGGCGGGCGATCGCCGAGCACCAGCGCCGCCACTACGGCATCGAGCTCGACCCCGACACCCAGGTGCTGGTCACGACCGGCGCGACCGAGGGCATCGCCGCGTCGGTGATGGCGCTCTGCGAGGCCGGCGACGAGGTCGTCACGTTCGAGCCGTACTTCGACTCGTACGCGGCGGTGATCGCACTCGCCGGTGCACAGCGTCGAGTCGTCACGCTGCGTGCGCCGAACTTCGCGGTCGACGTCGACGCGGTCGCTGCGGCGATCACGCCGCGCACGAAGCTGCTGCTGGTGAACTCGCCGCACAACCCGACCGGCGCGGTGTTCACCGACGACGAGCTGTCGGCCTTGGCCGAGCTGTGCGTCCGTCACGACCTGATCGCCGTCAGCGACGAGGTCTACGAGCACCTCACCTACGACGGCGTGCCGCACCGTCCGTTGTGCACGTTCCCGGGCATGGCGGGTCGCACGCTGACGATCTCGTCGGCCGGCAAGACGTTCTCGTTCACCGGCTGGAAGGTCGGCTGGGTGACCGGACCGGCGCACCTGGTCACCGCGGCTCGCACGGTGAAGCAGTTCCTCACCTACGTCTCGGGCGGGCCGTTCCAGCACGCGGTCGCCGAGGCGCTCACGATGCCGGACTCGGTCATCACGGACCTGCGCACCTCGCTGCAGTCCAAGCGCGACCGGCTCGTCGACGGGCTCCGTGCCGCCGGCTTCGAGACCTACCGACCGTCGGGCACCTACTTCGTGACCGTCGACGTCGGGTCGGTCGGCTGGGACGACGGGGTCGAGTTCTGTCGGATGCTGCCCGAGGCGGTCGGCGTCGTCGCGATCCCCAACTCGGTGTTCCACGACTCCGACGCAGGGCGGCGACAGGTCCGCTTCGCGTTCTGCAAGCGTGACGAGGTGCTCGACGACGCGGTCGCCCGGCTCGCGAAGGTCGGCGGTCCGACGAGATCAGGTGCAGGAGGTTCGACGTGAAGGTCGCTGCGATCCAACACGACATCGCCTGGGAGGACCGGGCCGCGACGCTGGCGGCGCTCGAGCCGCAGGTCGCAGCGGCCGCGGGTGCCGGCGCTCGCCTGGTCGTGCTCGCCGAGATGTTCGCCGTCGGGTTCTCCCTCGACGTCGACGGCATCGTCGAAGCGACCGACGGCCCCACGTCGGCCTGGCTGACCGAGCAGGCCGCCCGTCACGACGTCTGGATCTGCGGGTCGATCCCGGAGCGCTCCCCCGGCGCCGACCGTCCGGCGAACGTGCTGGTGCTCGCCGGTCCCGACGGCTCGGTGCACCGCTACGCCAAGACGCACCCGTTCACCTACGCACGCGAGGACGAGCACTACGCACCGGGCGAATCGCTGGTCACCGTCGACGTCGAGGGCGTCAGGGTGTCGCTGTTCGTCTGCTACGACCTGCGCTTCGCCGACGTCTTCTGGTCGCTCGCACACGACACCGACTGCTACGTCGTGGTCGCGAACTGGCCGAGCTCACGGCGAGCCCATTGGCAGGCGCTGCTGCGCGCCAGGGCGATCGAGAACCAGGCCTACGTCGTCGGCGTGAACCGCGTCGGCAGCGGCGGCGGGCTCGACTACTCGGGTGACTCCGCCGTGATCGATCCGCTCGGCGAGACGCTCGCTGCCGCGGCCGACGCCGAGGCCCTGCTCGTCACCGAGGTGGACCCGTCGAGGGTCACCGACGTGCGTGCCCGCTTCCCGTTCCTCGCCGATCGCCGCCAGATCACCGACCACCAGATCACCGACCGCCAGATCACCGACCGCCAGATCACCGACCGGCGCGGTTGATGCACACCGGTCTCGATCCGTCCGAGCGACTCGCGCGGCGGTCGCTGCGCGCCGATGCTCTCTACTGCGCGGTCGCCGGCATGTCGGCGATCGGGGCACGCCGTCGACTCGCCGAGGTCCTGGGAGCTCCGCGACCCGCCGTCGCCGGTGCCGGCGTGGCGACGCTCGTCTGGGCCGGCGTGGTCGCCGCGCTCGCCCGTGCGGCGCACTGGCGTCGTGCCACCACGACGGTCGCCGCGGCCAACACGGTGGCCTCGGCCGCGCTCGGGGCCGGGGCACTGGCGCACGAACGGCGCGGCGCCCGGGTGTTGCTGGGCGCGCTGTCCTGCGAGGTCGCCGCGTTCGGCGTCTCGCAGCTGGCAGCCCTGCGCCGTTGAACGCCGGGGTGCCGTTGAACGCCGCGGCGATCGCCGGGGGGCGCGGGGTCCCGTCGCGGCGTGGGCCGTGGGTCAGCTCGACGAAGAGCGGCGGCGACCGAGGATGACCGCGGTGGCCACCCCGGCGACCGACGACACCGCTGCGGCGGAGCCACCGGCGACCGCGGCGACGCGACCCCAGAGGACCCGGCCCTTGGAGCCGTCGATGAGCCCCGACAT
>JAEWED010000012.1 GCA_023389745.1 Actinomycetes bacterium | reverse complement strand
CGGGCGACGCCGACGACCCCGTTGACGGCCACGTCGGCTTCGGCGGCCAGGGCCGCCAACGCGTCGGGGCCGGCGACGAGCTCCACACCGGTCGGCAGCAGCTCCTTCAGCTCGGCCGCCCGACGATCGTCAGCCAGCCCGACCACACGAGGGCGCACCGCACGGGCCTGCTCGGCGAGCTGCACGACGGAGCTGCCCGCAGCGAGCGCGACGATCTCGTAGCGATCGGGCTCGGCGGCGACCACCTCGATGGTCTGCGTGCCGATGGAGCCGGTGGAGCCGAGCACGGCGACGGTGGTCATTGGTTCCTCATCGTACCGAGCGGGTCGACTCGCCGACCTCGGGGACCGACAGCGTTCTCAGCTGGCGGCTGGCCTCAGCTCCCGGCCGAGCCCCAGATGTCGAACAGGACCGTGACGAAGTACGCGGTCGGCAGCACGAACAGCAGGGCGTCGAAGCGGTCGAGCACCCCGCCGTGGCCCGGCAGCACCGTGCCCATGTCCTTGATGCCGAGGTCACGCTTGATGAACGACTCGCACAGGTCACCCAGCGGTGCGACGAGGGCGCACAGCAGGGCGAAGATGAACACGCGTGCCAGGTCGCCGCCGATCGGCGCGATGTTGACGAAGCCCACGACCACGACGGTGACCACGAGCGAGCAGACGACGCCGCCGGCGAGGCCCTCCTGGGTCTTGTTCGGGCTGGCCGCCGACAGCGGTGTGCGGCCGAACTGACGGCCGACGAAGTAGGCGCCGACGTCGTGGCTGACCGCAGCGATGACCGCGGCGATCAGCACCCCGATGCCGGGGTTCGACGTGACCGCCGAGCTGCCGTCCTCGATCACCTTGCCGAGGCCCACGAACAGCGTCGCGAAGGAGCCGAGCAGGCCCACCCACATGACGCCGAGCAGTGTGAGCCCGAGGTTCGTCGCGGACCTCTCCCCCGGCGCCACCCACAGGAACCAGAGCAGCCCCGTGACGATCGTCAGGCCCAGCACGATCGGATACGCGGCGAGCCCCGAGGTGAAGCTGGCGACCATCAGACCGGCGATCGAGACGATGCCCAGCAGGGTGGCCGGGTTGTGGCCGCTCTCACGGACGGCGTTGAAGTACTCGAAGCCCGCGAAGGTCACCACGACCGTCGCGAGCAGGGCGGTCGGCAGCGAACCGAGCTTGAAGCACAGGAGCCCGATCGCGACCAGGCCGACACCGACGCCGACCGCGGTGACCAGGTTCCGGTCGCCGCCACCACCGCCGGACGAGGTGGGCTCGTCGCCCTCGGCCCGGCGACGCGGTCGCCCACCGCCGGCGGGGACGAGGTCGTCCTCGGGGGCGAACTCGTCGAACTCGTCGTCGTAGTAGACGGCGTCGACCTGACGGCTCGGCTCGCCCTCGTCGTCGTCGATGAAGCGGTCGTCGCCGTAGGGGTCGTCCGCGAAGAAGTCGCCGTGGTCGGCGGGGTCGTCGTTGCGCAGTGCGCCGAGCAGCGGCTCGTCGTCGATCAGGTCGTCGAAGTCGTGGGACGAGGTCCGCTCGCCCTCGTCGCGCCAGCGCGGCTGGCTGCCGTAGGTCGCGAGCGGTTCGGGCTCCGGGGCGTCGTCGCCCACCACGACCTTCGGCACCTGGCCCGTCGGCGGCTCCGTCCAGTGCGGCAGCACGAACGAGTCGTCCTCGGCCGCGTCGAAGTCGTCGTCGCGGGAACCGGAGGAGATGCCCGGATCACCCGCACCGAGCGGCCCGCCCGACAGCGGGTCGTCGCCGAGGTCGGGCTCGGGGTCGGTGTAGCGGGGGTCGGAGTAGTCGTGGGTGCCGTAGGAAGGCTCGTCCCACGAGGACCGGGGGCTGACGTCCGAGGTCTGCTCCGGCTCGTCGTCCCAGCTGCCGTAGGTGTCGGCGGGGGCGTCGTCCTGAGCGCCGGTCGGGGCACCGGCCGCGCCCTCGTCACCGGGCACGATGCGGGCGTGACCGAAGCCGGCGCGCTCGGAGTCCTCGCCGTACGCGGGCGGCAGGTCGTTGCCGCCCTCGACCCATCGAGGCCGGTCGTCGGACTCCGCTCCCGGTCGGACCACCGGCGTGCCGCCGAGCCGGTCCGCGCCCGCCTCGGACTCGGTGGTCGAGATCGTGATCTTCGGCAGGTCGTCCACGACCGCCGGTTCGTCGGGGCGGTCGCCGAACTTCTTCTCGGAACGGCGGCGACGGCGGACCACGTCCGGGCGTCCGGCCGCCTCGGCGGCCTCCTGGGCACCGATGATCCGGACACCCTCGTTCCGACGATCCGTCGGGTCGTCCTGATCGCTCATCGGTGACCTCCAGTGGTGTCGCCTGGTCCGGGACGCGGCACAGCTCCGCGCATGGTGGAACCGATCATCCTTCCATCAGCTCCACGGTCTTCGCCTCCAACGACTCGTCGATCTCGGCCTCGTGGGCCTTGGTGAGTCGGTCGAGCTCGGCCTCGGAGCGGCGAAGGTCGTCGGTGGAGATGTCACCGTCCTTCTCGAGCGCCTCGAGGTCCTTTCGGGCATCGCGTCGGGCGCTGCGGACCGCCTGGCGGCCGTCCTCGGCCTTGCCCTTCACGAGCTTCACGAACTCCTTGCGGCGCTCCTCGGTCAGCGGCGGGAACGCGAGCCGCACCGTGACGCCGTCGTTCGACGGGTTCAGGCCCAGGTTCGAGTCCTGGATCGCACGCTCGATCGCGGGCATCGATCCCTTGTCGAACGGGGTGATCAACAACATGCGCGCCTCGGGCACCGAGAAGCTCGCCAGCTGTTGCAGCGGGGTGGTCGTGCCGTAGTACTCCACGGGCAGCTTCTCGACCAGCGCAGGGGTCGCCCGACCCGTGCGAACTCCGGCGAACTCGCTCTTGGCGTGCGCGACCGCCTTCGACATCCGAACTGTTGCGTCCTCTTGGACGGCCTGGATCAACTCGTCACTCATCGCAGTCAGCCTCCCACACGTGAGACCCCCTCGGGTGTCTCATCGCCCGGTTCGAGCGGCCGGACACGAGCCGGCCGTCGTCGCTCAGGAGACGACGGTGCCGATCGACTCGCCCGCGAGCAGCGGCGCCAGGTTCTGCCCCATGAGGTCGAACACGCAGATCGGCAGACGGTTGTCCATGCACAGCGTGATCGCGGTCGAATCCATCACCTTGAGCCCGCGGTTCAACACGTCGATGTAGCTCACTTCGGTGAGCAGCTCGGCGTCGGGGTTCGTGCGCGGGTCGTCGGTGTAGACGCCGTCGGTGCCGTTCTTGCCCATCAGGATCGCGTCGGCGTCGATCTCGACGGCTCGCAGCGCCGCAGTGGTGTCGGTCGTGAAGAACGGGCTGCCGGTCCCGGCTGCGAAGATCACGACCCGGCCCTTCTCGAGGTGACGGATCGCCTTGCGGCGGATGTAGGGCTCGGCGACCTGCGACATCTGGATCGCGGTCTGCACCCGCGTGGGCTGGCCCAGTCGCTCGAGGGTCTCCTGCAGCCCGAGGGCGTTGATCACGGTGGCGAGCATGCCCATGTAGTCCGCCTGGGCGCGGTCCATGCCGGCGCCCTCACCGGTCATGCCCCGCCAGATGTTGCCGCCGCCGACGACGACCGCGATGTCGACGTCGTAGCGCTGCTTCACCGCGACGATCTCGCTCGCCAGCTCGGTCACGACGTCGCCGTCGATGCCGAAGCCCTGGTCGCCGGCGAACGCCTCGCCCGACAGCTTCACCAGGACGCGGGACCAGCGGGCAGGGAGTCGCTCCCCGCCCGCCGTCCCCGTCGACGGATCCGCACCTCCCGCCGTCGGCGGAACCAGAGGTGCTGGAGACCCGTGCTCGTTCAACGTCGACCGCTCAGCTACCGATGGTGGACTGGGCGAAGCGGACGATGGTGG
>JAEWED010000074.1 GCA_023389745.1 Actinomycetes bacterium | reverse complement strand
TTCGAGATCAGGTACGGCACGCCGATGCGCATCTTGGTCGAGAAGCGGTCACCCAGCTGCAGCTTCCGGGCGCCGCCACGCACACCCTGCACCGACCCGGAGCCGTCGATCACATGATGCAGGCTCGGATCCGCGACCACGTCGAAGAGGGCCTGCGCGTCCGCCTCGATCACCCGCGTGGCCGAGACCTGGTCCTTGCCGCTCTGCTCGCTCATCTTCTCTCCCCGGAGCTCTGCCTCGATGGGTTGTTCATCGTCGATCAGTTCCACATCCTGACCCACCGCGCCGGGCGGCGGGGAATCGAAGTGCCCGGCCCGCCCGAGCGGTCAACCCAACACGGACTCGAGCGCCTCGGGAAGGGTCGGGTGCTCGAAGTCGAAGCCGGCCTCGAGCAGCACCGCCGGGACGGCGCGCTGGCTGGTCAGCAGCAGCGAGTCGGCGAGCTCACGCCCGTAGAGCAGCCGCGGCCCGATCATCGGCAGGATCGTCGTCGGGCGGTGCAGGGCCGCTCCGAGCGCCGTGGTGTACTCGGCGTTCGTGACGGGTTCCGGAGCGACCAGGTTCACCGGACCGCTGACGTCGTGGTCCAACAGGAACCGGATGGCCCGCACCTCGTCGACCAGCGTGATCCAGCTCAGGTACTGACGACCCGAACCGGCGCGTCCTCCCAGGCCGAGCCGGAAGAAGGGCAGCTGCTTCGCCAGCGCGCCGCCCTCGGTGGCCTGGACCACACCGGTGCGCAGGTACGCCACCCGGATGCCGGCATCGGCGGCGGCAGCGGCGCTGGCCTCCCACTCGATGCACACCCGTGCAGGGAAGTCGTCGCCGGGGGTCGAGGACTCGTCGATGATCGTGTCGCCGTGGTCGCCGTAGTACCCGACGGCGCTGCCCGACAGCAGAACAGCCGGCGGTGCGTCGAGCCGTGCGAGCGTCGTGGCCAGCAGCGTCGTGCCGGCCGTGCGCGACGTCAGCACCCGGCCCTTCTGTACGGCGGTCCACCGCGAATCCGCGATGCCGACGCCGCCCAGGTGCACCACTGCGTCCAGGCCCTCGAACGCGGCGCGGTCGATCCTGCCGGTCGTCGGGTCCCAGTGCTGTCCGCGCCGAACCCGCAGCACGTCGTGTCCGTCGCGCTCGAGCGACGTGGTCAGCGCGGTGCCGATGAGCCCGCTGGATCCGGTGACGGCGACCCGCACGTCAGCGCTGCTCGTCCATCAGCGGTCGCTGACCTTGCGCCAGACCGCGCGGGGCAGTAGGCGGAACGCGAAGAAGGGGTACTGCAGCACCGGCGGTGCCCAGATCACCTCGGTGCCCTTGGCGAGACCCGCCACGATCAGGTCGGCGACCTTCTCGGGGGTGGTCGAGAACGGCGCGGCGTCCATGCCCTCGGTCATCTTGGTGTGCACGAACCCGGGACGGACCACGACCACCTTGACGCCGGTGCCGACGAGCGAGTCGCCGAGTCCCTGTGCGAAGGCGTCGAGGCCGGCCTTGGTCGAGCCGTAGACGAAGTTGTCCTTGCGGGCGCGCAGACCGGCGACCGACGACATGAGCACGAGCGTGCCGTGGCCCTGCGCCCTCAGGCGCTGTGCGACGACCAGGCTCGCCGAGACGAGCCCACCGAAGTTGATCTCGACGGCCTTCGCAGCGAACGCGGGATCGGCGTCGAAGGCTTCCTGCGAGCCGAGGATGCCGGCCGGCGCGTAGACCAGGTCGACGTCGCCCATCTCGTCGAAGAGGTCGCCGATGACCTTGGTGTGGCTGTCGATGTCGGTGGCGTCCCAGTGGCGGATGTCGACCGTCGCGCCCGCTCGGGTGAGGTCCTCGGCCACGGCCTCCATGCCGTCCTCGGGCCGACCCGCGAGCACGACGCGGGTGGTGCGACCTTCGATGAGCCGCAGGCAGAGCGCCCGGCCGATGTCGGAGCCGCCCCCGAGCACCAGTACGGACTGAACTTCTCCGAGTGCGTCCTGCACGTCGTTCTCCCCTCGGGCGCAGGCCCTGTCGATACTGCGGGCGCGCTCGACACGCGGTCCGGGCGCGACGTTACCTGCCGACCCGACGCAGCATCTGCGTCGGGTCGGGGAGTGGCCCTACGGTGTGGGCCGTGAGCACCCGGACGCTGATCCTCCTCGCACTCGTGTGCGGCATCATGATCCTGGTCGCGTTCGCCGTGCAGGCCGCTCAGATCATCTGATCCGCCGCGATAGTCTCGGCCCCGTGACCGAGCACAACGACGCCCCCCAGAACTTCGATCTCGTGGTGATCGGAGGTGGTCCGGGCGGCTACGCGGCGGCGCTGTACGGCGCCTCCGCCGGTCTCGGCGTGGCCCTCGTCGAGAAGGACAAGGTCGGCGGCACCTGCCTGCACCGCGGCTGCATCCCCGCCAAGGAGCTGCTCGAGACCGCCGCCATCGTGCGCACCGTGAAGCACGCCGGCGACTTCGGTGTCGTGGTCGAGCCCAAGTCGGTCGACTGGGGTGTCACCCTGGCCCGCAAGCAGGCGGTGATCGACAAGCTCGCCGGCGGCGTCGTCGGCCTGCTGAAGAACCGCAAGGTCACGATCTTCAACGGCCTCGGCTCGCTGGGGGCGAACCGCACCGTCGAGATCGTCGGCGACGACGAGCGCACGACCATCACCGGCGACGCCGTGGTGCTCGCGCCGGGCTCGGTGCCCCGCGTCATCCCCGGCTTCGAACCCGACGGCACCTCGGTGGTCACCTCCGACGAGTTCTTCCACATCCCGCACATCCCGCGGCGCGCGGTCGTCATCGGCGGCGGCGCGATCGGCTGCGAGTTCGCGTCGACGCTCGCCGACCTGGGCGCATCGGTGACGATCCTCGAGGCGCTGCCCAAGGTCCTGCCGGGCTGCGACGACGACGTCACCCGCTCGGTGCTCCAGGCGTTCAAGAAGAAGGGCATCGACGTCAAGGCCGGTGTCGAGGTCAAGGGCCACTCCCGGGCGGATGACGGCTCGACGGTCGTGTCCTACGGCGACGGCGAGACGATCGAGACCGACCTGGTCGTCGTGTCGGTCGGTCGTGTGCCGTTCACCGACGGGCTGCTCACCGGCGACACCGGGGTGAAGGTCACTGACCGTGGCCACATCGACGTCGACGAGTGGTGCCGCACCGGCGAGCCGTCGGTGTGGGCCGTGGGTGACGCGATCGCGACGCCGCAGCTCGCGCACGTCGCGTTCGCCGAGGCCATCGTCATCGTCAAGGACCTGCTCGGCGAGTCGCCGGCGCCGGTCGACTACTCCCGGGTCCCGTGGGCCATCTACTGCTCGCCCGAGGTCGCCTTCGCCGGCCACTCCGAGGCCTCGGCCAAGGAGGCGGGCTTCGACGTGGTCGTCTCGAAGCACCGCTTCGCCGGCAACAGCCGGGCGATGATCATCGGTGAGACCGACGGTCTCGTGAAGATCATCGCCGAGAAGAACGAGCGGGGCACCGGCGGTCGCATCCTGGGCGTGCACATGGTCGGCCCGTGGGTGACCGAGCAGCTCTCGGGCGGCTACCTGGCCGTGAACTGGGAGGCCACCGTCGACGAGGTCGCCGAGTTCATCCAGCCGCACCCGTCGCTCACCGAGCTCTTCGGCGAGTCGGTGCTGGCCATGACCGGTCGTTCGCTCCACGGCTGATGGAGCGGCACGGCTGAGCGCGGCGCTCGGTCGACCGGTTCGAGCCGGCTGACCGGCCGATGGGCCGCCACGGGGTGGTCACAAGACAAGTTGGAGACAAGTAGACTCGGTCCCGCACCAACCCCCGTGCCCGACCCAGCAGCACTTGAAGGGAACCACCATGGCCGACATCGTGATGCCGCAACTCGGCGAGTCCGTCACCGAGGGAACGATCACCCGGTGGTTCAAGCAGGTCGGTGAGTCGGTCGCCGAGGACGAGCCGCTCTTCGAGGTGTCGACCGACAAGGTCGACACCGAGGTCCCCGCTCCCGCCGCCGGCGTGCTGAGCGAGATCCGGGTGCAAGAGGGTGACACCGTCGACGTCGGCACCGTGCTCGCCGTGCTCGGCGACGGCGCCGCGGCCAGCGCTCCCGCGGCCGAAGAAGCCCCGGCCGAGGCACCTGCCGCGCCGCCCGCACCCGCGGAGGAGGCACCGGCCGAGCCTCCCGCGCCCGAGCCGGCAGCGCCTGCTCCGGCCCCGGAACCTGCGCCGGCCGCCCCGACGCCCGAGCCCGCCGCGTCGGCAGAGCCCGTCGCCGGCGGTGCCGTGCTGTCGCCGCTCGTGCGGCGC
>JAEWED010000054.1 GCA_023389745.1 Actinomycetes bacterium | reverse complement strand
GGCGCCGCCGACGAGGGCGAGCACGGCGACGATCGCCAGCACGCGTCGGGGCCAGCGTCGGGTCGGACGTGCCGCCTTGGCCGATGCCTTCTGCGCCGCCCGTTCTGCCCGTGCGGCCGCCTTGTCGGCCTTGCGCTGCTGGCGTGCGGTGGGCGCGGCGACGACCGTCGGAGGCAGGTCGGCGCCGTAGGGCTCGACCTTTCCGAACGACGCCGGCCGCGAGCCCGAGAGCAGCTCGTGCTCCTGCGCGACGGTGATCGGGTCCCGGCGGGCCGAGGCGTCGGCACCCACCGGGGTCGACGGACTCGAGCCGTTCGACATCCGCGCCGGCTCGGCGGTCGCCGCGTCGAGACCGTCGCCTGCAGCGGCTCCAGCAGCGGTTCCGGCAGCAGCTCCGGCGATCGCGCCGTTGGCCGCACCGTTGCGGGTCGGCTCGTCGAACTCCTCGCCGATGACCTCGGGCGGCGGGTCGGGCAGCACCTCGGGGTCACGGTGCGCCGGGCCCTGCGTGAGGTCGACCGCGCCGTCCAGACCGGTGATCGCCCCGATCCCCGCCACGAGCATCATCTCGGAGGTCTCCTGCCCGTCGCCCAGCGTGGCGACGATCGGCAGCGGCTCGGGACGTTCGTACTCCTCGGCGGTGGCCATGAGCGCGATCTCGAACTCGGCGGCCTCGGGGCGCTCGGCCGGGTCGAGGCGGCCGGCACGCTCGAGCACCGAGCGCAGGCCCCCGAGCTCCGGGCCGAGCTCCAGGTCGCCCTGGGTGCGCAGCGCGAGCGTCGCGGCGGTGGTGTCGGCGGCGAAGGGCACCTGGCCCGTGAGGCACTCGACCAGCACGAGGGCCAGCGAGTACACGTCGGAGCGGCCGTCCAGGCGCCGACCGAGGGCCTGCTCCGGCGACGCGTAGCGAGCGGTGCCGACCGCGGTTCCCGTGGGCTCGGTCCAGGACGCCTCGGCGAGCGCTCGGGCCAGACCGAAGTCGGCGAGGCGCAGACGCCCCTCGTCGTCGAAGAGCAGGTTGCCGGGCTTCACGTCGCGGTGCACCAGGCCCCGCAGGTGCGCGTGGGCGAGCGCCCGGGCGGAATCGAGGCCGACCAGCAGGGTCTGCGACGGCGTGAGCGTCGGTGTGCGGTCGAGCATCTCGCGCAGGCTGCCGCCGCCGAGGAACTCGGTCACCAGGTACGGGACGACACCGGCGTCGGAGTGGTCCTCGCCCCAGTCGAAGACCGCCACGATGTTCGGGTGGTTCAGCGCACCGGCGGCGCGGGCCTCGGCGCGGAAGCGACGCAGGAACGCCTCGTCCTCGGCGAGGGCCTCGTGCAGCAGCTTGACCGCCACGCGGCGCCGGAGCTGCGTGTCGACGGCGAGGAAGACGCGCGACGAGGTGCCCACTCCGATGGGGGCGACCAGTCGATATCTTCCGCCGAGCACACGCCCGGTCTCCTCAGAGAGTCGGGAGGTCATCGGCGACATGGTACCGCTGCCTACCGCGGAGTCCGGGGACGGGCTAGACCATCGGTTGGATGAGCGACCCCACGACCCCAACCGACTCCCCTTCCGGGCCCGTCGAGGCGGACGATCCAGGGACCACCGCCGAGACCTACGAAGGCCCGTCGCAGGCGGACCTCGCGCTCGCGGCACGGGCCCGGAACCGACGCCCGTCGCGACTGGGCGACGTGCCGCGCCGCGTGCTGATCGCGCTGCTGCTGGTCGGGGTCGTCGTCGGCATCGCCATCACGGGCCGCATGGCGGTCACGGGCACCGGGAGCACCTCGGACGCGCTGCCGGACTCGGTCGAGCGGCTGATCCCCGCGTCGGGGGCGCAGGCCCTTCGCCAGGCCCAGGTCGGCATCGACGTCGCCGACGGCTACGACGCCTACCTGCAGATCAACGGCGTGACGATCAAGACCGCCGAGGACGGGCTGATCAAGGACGGCACCGGACTGGTGCAGTTCCAGCCCGGTCCGGACCGTCCGATCGAGTCGCTCAATCAGGGACAGAACTGCGTCACCGCGTTCGTGTGGAAGCAGCGCGACGGCGAGGCCACGGCCGAGCCGGTCGCCTGGTGCTTCAACGCCACCTGAGCTCAGCCGGCCTCGGGGTGCCTCATCCGCCCGGCAGCTCACCCGTCTCGAGCAGTGCGACGAACGCTGCCTCGTCGAGGACCGGCACCCCGTGCTGCTCGGCCTTGGCGAGCTTCGACGCGCCGGGGTCGTTGCCGACCACGAGCGCGTAGGTCTTGCCCGACACGCTGCCGGGTGACTTCCCGCCACGCGCCTTGATCGCCGCGGCCGCCTCGTCGCGGCTGAACCCCTCGAGACCGCCGCTGACCACGACCGCCCGGCCGGCGAGGGTCTGGGGCAGCACGGAACGCTCCGGCCCGACGGTGTTGACCCCGGACGCCGCCAGGCGTTCGACCAGCCGCCGGTTCGCCGGATCGGCGAAGTGGCGCTGGACCGAGGTCGCGATCACCGGGCCGACGCCGTCGACGGCGTTGAGGTCGGCCTCTGAGGCCGACATGATCGTGTCGAGGTCACCCAGCGACGAGGCGAGCACCTCTGCCCCGGCGGCGCCGAGGTGCACGATGTTGAGGCCGAAGAGCAGGTTCGCGAGCGGCCGCTGCTTGGAGGCCTCGATCGCGTTGCGCAGCTTGTTGATCGACGCCTCCTTGTAGCCGGGCAGCTCGGCGATCCGGTCGAAGTCGAGCTCGTAGATGTCGGCCACGTCGGCGATCAGGCCGAGCTCCATGAAGGTCGAGATCTGCTGCTCGCCGAGCCCGTCGATGTCCATCGCGCCGCGTGACACGAAGTGGCTGAGCGTGGCGAGGCGCTTCTGGGGGCAGTCGGGGTTGACGCAGAGGTGCTGCGCCTCGCCCTCGGCACGCACGAGCGGCTGACCGCACGAGGGGCACTCGGTCGGGAAGCGCCACTCCGGCAGGCCCTCGGGGCGCAGCTCGAGCACCGGTCCGACGACCTCGGGGATGACGTCGCCGGCCTTGCGGACCACGACGGTGTCGCCGGGACGGACGTCCTTGAGGCGCACCTGGTCCTCGTTGTGCAGCGTCGACAGCCCCACCGTGGAGCCGCCGACGAAGACGGGGCGCAGCACGGCGAAGGGCGTCGCCTTGCCGGTCCGGCCGATCGAGACCTGGATGTCCTCGAGCAGGGTGGTGCGCTCTTCTGGCGGGAGCTTGAAGGCGATCGCCCAGCGCGGCGCCTTCGACGTCGATCCCATGGCTGCCTGGAGGGCCAGGTCGTCGACCTTCACGACCACGCCGTCGATCTCGTAGGGCAGCTCGTGGCGGTGCTTCACCCAGTGCTGGCAGAACTCGTACACGGCGTCGAGGTCGTCGACGACCTTCGTGAGCGGGTTCACCGGGATGCCCAGACCGGCCAGCCAGTCGAGGGCCGCGGAGTGCGACGGCAGCACGTCGGTCCCCACGACCTGGCCGAGCTGGTAGCACCACCACGCGAGGCCACGGCCGGCGGTGACCTCGGGGTCCTTCTGGCGCAGCGACCCCGCGCCGGCGTTGCGGGGGTTGACCGGCACCGGTCGCGGACGGTTGCCCCGGGCGATCAGCGCCTCGTTCTCGGCCTCGGTCCGGGCCTTGAGCGCCTCGAAGGAGTCGATCGGCAGGTAGATCTCGCCACGGGCCTCGAGGACCTCTGGTGCGCCGTCGGCGAGTTGGCGCGGGATGGCGTCGATGCGCAGCACGTTGGCGGTGACGTCCTCGCCCACGCGACCGTTGCCGCGGGTCGCCGCCTGCACCAGCTCGCCGCGCTCGTAGCGGATCGATACGGCCAGGCCGTCGATCTTGAGCTCGCAGACGTAGCGGACCGAGTCGGTCGCGCCGAGCTCGGCGACCTTGCGAGCGGTCCGTGCGCCCCACGCCTCGAGCTCCGACAGGTCCATCGCGTTGTCGAGGCTCATCATCCGCACGGTGTGCTCGACGGGCGCGAACTGCGTCGACGGGGCCCCGCCCACGCCTGCGACGGTGGGGCTGTCGGGCGTCAGGAGATCGGGGTGGAGCTCCTCCATCGCCCGCAGGTCGCGGACGAGGTCGTCGTAGTCGGCGTCCGACACCACCGGCGCATCGCGTTCGTAGTACGCCTCGTTGTGGCGGCGGATCTGCTCACGCAGCCAGTCGACCCGGCCGGCCGGGTCGAGCTCTGCATCGGGGCCGTTCGCGACGACGGGTCCGGCGTCCTGGGCGGAGGTTTCACTCACTCCGTCAATGTAGTGACCGGGGCCGACAGCGCTCTCCGCACGGCGGGGCGTTCGGAACCGTGCAGCGCTCGTGGTGCGGCAGGTCTCGTCGACCGTGGCTCAACGCGACGCGGGTCGGATGCCGAGGCCGGCGGCGACCGCCGCGGCCTGCACCCGGTTGTCGACCTCGAACAGCTCGAACAGGGACGACAGGCGTCGCTTCACCCCCGACTGGGAGATGTCCATCACTCGGCAGATCTCCGGGTTCGAGCGACCGGCGACCAGCAGCTCGGCGAGCACGTGCTGCTCGTGGGTGAGCGCCGGGGCGGCACGGGCGAGCTCGACGACCGACGCCGGGACCTGTACGACGTCGCCGGCCAGCGAGGCGAGGACCTCGGCCAGGTCGGCCGGCCGCTGCGCCGGCACCATGCCGTGCACCGGGACTGTCGCCATCGTCTGGAGCGCCCACCGGGCGTCGTACGGGGTGGGCCCGACCACCAGCACGGTGGCCGTGCCCGACACACCCGACCAGGCGTGGTCCCCGGGCGGTGTGGGTGACACGTCGGTGATCAGCAGGCGCGAGAACCGGGCCGGTCCGCTCGTGGGCGCGGTGCCGTCGAGCGACGCTGCGCCGGACGAGGCGCCGAGCGGCCGGGCTGCGGTCGACCGCGGCACCGCCGAACGGGCGACGGTGGACAAGGCGGCGCCGACGACGGGATCGGCGACCCGCACCTCGATGTCGACCTGCCAGCGTGCCGGCCGACGCCCCCGCCCGGAGACCCCGGGTGAATGCACCAGACGAAGGGCCTTGTCGGACGGGATCACACCGGGGACTTCGCACGGCGGCCAAGTGTGTGACACGGATCCTGAGAGAGCCCTCAGGTCTTCACTGCCCGGACCGGATGGGGCTCTCGGCCCGGGCAGGAAGTCCGTCGCCCGAAGGCACCCGTGCAGAGTGGTCCGTCCCGCAGGCCACATGCAATGCCCCGAGCGGTCCAGTTTCTGGGCCGGTGACGGACGCCCCCGACCAGCGGGGTCAGGCCCCGAGCGACAGCCGTGCGCCGATGGCCTGTCGGCGCACCCGCAGCGAGATCTCGTCGACCAGGTCGAGCAGCCGCTCGGCCTGCGTGCGGCCGAAGTGGCCGAGGCCGTCCACCGGGCTGATCAGGCTTCGACTGCGCAGCAGCAGCGGGTCCATGCCCGCGCCCACCAGCTCGCACCACAGCGCGCTGAGCCGCCGCCAGAGCAGCTCCTCGCTCGTGCCCAGCGGCTGGTCGACCGGCACCGCGCCCCACACGATGCGTCCGCCGCGGTCGAGGAAGTCCGTCAACTGCGGCGCCCAACCGACCGCGCCCGCGTCCGCGGGCGCCGAGATGACCGAGACGCCCGTCGCGAGGATCGCCTCCCAGTTGGTCCGGCCGGGCACGTGCACACCGATCAGCAGGTCGCCGGCATCGGGGTGCTCGTCGAGCGTCGTCACGACCGTCCCGAGGGCGCTCGCCACCTCGGACGGTGCCAGCGGGAAGGTGGGATGCATCGCGCCGACGAGCCCCGGCTCCGAGGCGCAGACCAGCACCACCGCGTCGGGCAACGCCGAGCGAGCAGCTGCGAGCAGGGCCGCGGCGCGACGGGCGACGACCGACTCGGCGAGCGCCAGCGCGTGGTCGGCGGGCACCCCCGCGGCACGCAGCGACAGCGCCAGGGTCACCGGACCGAGCAGACCGACTCGAACCCCCAGCAGGTTCCCGCCGTCGGAGCCGGCACCGAGGCGCGACATGAACTCGGTGGTCGCTGCGAAGGGTCCACCCGTCACCACGACCTCGATGTCGTCGCCCGGCACATCACCGACTGGCGAGCCGTCGACTGGCGAACCGTCGAGTCGGAGGACGCCCGGCGGCTGGACCTCGACGCCGGGGATCCCGTGCACCGCCTGGGCGAGCAGCGACGACGAGTGCGGCGCCAGCACCGGCACCGTCGGGAACGACGGGTTGGCCGACATGGCGAGCTCGCACGCGTCCTGCGGGCTGTCGCACGGCACGGATCCGATCGATGTGGCGAGCCCGAACGGGAGCTCGATGGTCCCCCCCATGTCGTCGTTGCTAGCGGTGGCCGCTCGAGGCGCGCAAGTCTGTGGGGGTGCACGCCTCTCCCCTCACCTGGTTGACCCGGGTCCTCTGGTTCACCCTCCCGCTCACCCTCGGCGACCTGATCGCCGCCGGACTCGACGGCCGCTCCGACGCGGTCCGCGTCGCCGGCACCGCCATGTGGTGGACGGTGTGGTTCGTCGGACTGCTCGCTGCGATGGTGCTGTCGATCCGGACGCTCGTCCTGCTGCGGGTGCTCGCACCGGTGCCCCTGCTCGCCGCGATCGTCGCCGCGACCGACGGTGCACCCTCGGCGCTGGGCTGGGTCGGGCTCGCGACCGCGGCGGTGGTGGCGGTCACCGCGATGGCGGCCGAGGTCGGTCTCGACTTCGTCAACGCTGCGTCCTACGGCGACGAGCGCCGCTTCCCGCTGCGGCCTCCCGCGGCGCTCCTGCTCGGACCGGTGCAGCTCGTCTGGGCGGTCGCGGTGGTGCCGCTGCCAGTCGGTGTGCTGCTCGCTGCCGACCAGCGCTGGGCCGTCGGCCTGCCGCTGATCGCCGTGGGCGTCGCCGGAGCCTGGTGGGCAGCGGTCACGCTGTCACGGCTCGCGTTGCGCTGGGTGGTCGTCGTGCCGGCTGGACTGACGATCGTCGACCCCATGACGCTGATGGACCCGGTGCTGCTGCGGCGTGAGGCCGTCCGCAGCCTCGAGCCCGCGGTCGCCGGCACCACCGCCCACGACCTGACCGGTGGTGCGCCGGGGCTGGTGCTCGAGATCGACCTGTCCGAACCCGTCACGATCACCCCGACCGTCGGCCGCCACCAGGTCGCGAGCGAGCTCGACGTGACCGAGGTGCTGATCACCCCGACCCGTCCCGGCGAGCTGATCCGACACGCTGCGGGGCGCGACATCGCCACGGCACCGGCCTGAGCGCGCCAGACCTGAGCGCGCCAGACCTCAGCTGTCCGGCGCTCAGCGAGCGAGCCCGCCGCCGACGACGACCTCGGTCGTGGTCCCGTCCGCGGTGACCTCGTCGCGGTAGAGCACGACGCTCTGGCCGGTCGCGACCCGCCGCTGCGGCGTGTGCCACCTGACCACCACGACGTCGCCGTCGAGGTGCGCCTCGGCGTCGAGCGCGGCGCCGTGAGCGGAGCACTGCACGCGCACCGGGCCGGTCACCGGCTCGGCGCTCCACACGACCTGTTCCAGGTGGACCTCGTCGCGCAGGAGCTGCTCCCGTGTCCCGATCGTCACCCGGGCGGCGGGCACGTCGACGTCGGTCACGAAGCGGCGGCCGCTGCCCCCGGCGAGCTCGAGGCCGCGACGCTGACCGATCGTGACCAACTCGATCCGGTCGACCGTCCCGATCTCGTTGCCGTCGGTGTCGACCACGGTGCCCGGGTGGAGCTCGATGCGCTGCTCGAGGAACGCGGCCCGTCCGTCGCTGCGGGTGATGAAGCAGACGTCCTGGCTGTCGGGCTTGGCAGCGGTCCGCAGCCCGAGCTCGGCGGCCAGGGCTCGGACCTCGTCCTTGGTCATCGACCCGATCGGGAACTCGACGCCCTCGAGGTCGTCGGCCCGCAACGTGTAGAGCACGTAGGACTGGTCCTTGGCGGCATCCGCGCCGCGCCCGATCCGGCGGGTGCCGTCCGCGAGGGTCACGATGCGGGCGTGGTGGCCCGTGGCGACGCTGTCGAACCCGAGCAGCTCGGCGCGACGCAGCAGCGCGTCGAACTTGAGGTGCCGGTTGCACTCGACGCACGGGTTGGGCGTCCGCCCTGCGGCGTGGTCGGCGACGTAGGGCGCCACGACCAGCTCGTCGAACTCGTCGCCGAAGTTGAACACGTGGTGGTCGACGCCCAGCTGCGCCGCGGCACGCCGCGCGTCCTCGACGTCGGAGACCGAGCAGCAGCCCGAATCGGACGCGCCGCCCCAGAGCTTCATGGTGACGCCCACGACGTCGTGGCCGGCGTCGCGCAGCAACGCCGCGGTGACCGACGAGTCGACCCCGCCCGAGAGCGCCGCGAGCACCCGCATCAGCCGAAGCTCCTGACCCGCTCGACCGCCGCGGGCAGCACCTCGAGCGCCCGGTCGACGTCCGCGTCGCACGAGTCCCAGCCGAGCGACAGACGCAACGCCCCCTCGGCGAGCGAGGGCTCGACCCCGATGGCGCGCAGCACGTGCGACGACTCCTGGGCGCCCGACGCGCACGACGAGGCGGCCGCGGCGTACACCCCGTCGGTCTCGGCGAGGAACAGCAACGACTCCGAGTCGACGCCGGGGATGCAGACGTGGCAGATGCCAGGGAGCACTCCGGCGCCGTCACCGGCACCGGCCTCGCCCTCGGTCCCGAGCACGGTGAGCACCAGCCCCGGCACCGCGGCGAGCAGTCCGGCGGCCAGCCGATCGCGCAGCGTGGCGATCCGCCGGGCCTGGTCGGAGCGTTCGGCGACGGTTGCGTCGAGGGCAGCGGCGAACCCGACGATGCCCGCCACGTTCGAGGTGCCCGACCGGCGGCCGCGCTCCTGGCCGCCGCCGTGCAGCAGCGGCGCCAGCGGCACGCCGTGACGAACGACCAGGGCCCCCACGCCCTTGGGCCCGCCGAGCTTGTGGGCCGAGACCGACACCAGGTCGGCCGCGGCGACCGCGACGCGCAGGTCGAGCCAGGCAGCGGCCTGCACCGCGTCGGTGTGCACCGGCGTCCTGGGCAGGTCCGGCTCGTGGGAGCGGACCACGTCGACGACCGCGTCCAGGTCGCCGATCACGCCGGTCTCGTTGTTCGCGGCCATGACCGACACCACCGACACCTCGGTGCCGAGCTCGTCGAGCAGCGCGGCGAGATGTGCCAGGTCGACCCGACCACGGTCGTCGACGTCGATCACTCGACCGCCGAGGGCGAGCACCGGATCGAGCACGGCGTGGTGCTCGACCGCTGAGCAGAGCGGAACACCCGGCCGCGGCGGCAGACCGCCGCTGATCGCGTGGTTGTCGGACTCGGTGCCACCAGAGGTGAACACCACGTCGCCGGGCGCGCAGCCCAGGTGAGCTGCGATGCGCTCGCGGGCGTCGTCGAGGGCCCGCACCGCGTCACGGGCGAGCAGGTGCGACCCCGACGGGTTGCCGTAGCGGGGGCCGAGGAACGGCGACATCGCCTCGAGCGCCTCCGGACGCAGGCGCGTCGTCGCGGCGTGGTCCAGGTCGGCGAAGCGCTCCGGCGGTTCGAGGGTCACCCCGCCACGCTACGGGTTGACTCAGCTGCGGGGCAGGTCGCGGAACGGCACGTGCTTGTCGGCGCGCGGGTCGCCGGGCAGCCCGAGCACCCGTTCGCCGATGATGTTCCGCTGGATCTGGTCGGTGCCGCCGCCGATGCGTGGCGCCCACTGCCCCATGAACAGGTCCTGGAACTTGCCGGTGAACGGTGCGTCGTCGCCGACGAGCATGCCGCCGGGCCCCTGCAGCTCGACGACCAGGCTGCCGCCGGTCTCGTACAGGGCGGACACGACCAGCTTGAGCACCGAGCTCTCCGGTCCGGGCATCTCGCCGCGCTCGGCCGCGGTGCGCACCCGGTAGCCGAGGAAGCGCAGCAGCTCGAAACGGGTGTACAGGTCGACCAGCCGCTGGCGGACCACCGGGTCCGACGGGTCGGAGCACCTGCGGGCCAGGGTCAGGACCTCGGCGAAGCCGTACATGCCGCCGCCGCCGATCGAGGCCCGTTCGTGCGCCAGCATCGTGAGCGCCACTCCCCAACCCGCGCCCTCCGGGCCCAGGGTCTGGGTGACCGGCACGCGCACCTCGTCGAGGAACACCTCGTTGAAGTGGATCGCTCCGTCGATCTGGCGCAGCGGCCGCACCTCGACGCCGGGTGCGTCCATCTCGACCACCAGGCAGGTGATGCCCCGGTGCTTGGGCTGGTCCGGGTCGCTGCGGACCAGCAGGATGCCGTGGCTCGCGTAGTGCGCGGCAGAGGTCCAGACCTTCTGGCCGGAGACGACCCACTCGTCGCCGTCACGGACCGCCCGGGTCGACAACCCCGCAAGGTCGGAACCGGCGCCCGGCTCGCTGAACAGCTGGCACCAGATGACCTCGGCGGTCAGCGTCCGGGAGAGGTACTCCTCACGCTGGGCCTCGGTGCCCCACTCGATGATCGTGGGCCCGGCCATGCCGATGCCGACGGAGAACATGTTGCCGGAGACGTCGTAGTGCTGTTCCTCGGAGGCGAACACGCCGGCGAGCAGGGGTGACAGGCCGCGGCCGCCGTGTTCGACGGGCCAGTTGGGAGCCGCCCACCCGGCCTCGGCCTTGAGTCGCTGCCAGTCCCGCGCCTCGTTGAGCAGGGCGAGGTCCTGCTCCTCGGTGTGCGCCCGGTGGGTGCGCATCCCGGACAACGACTCGAGGTCGCGACGCTTCGCGTTCGCGTCGAGCCACTCGATCGCCTCGGCACGGAGCGCTCGTTCGGCAGGGCTGTCGTCGAAGTCCATCGTCGGTGGAGTGTTGCCCGACACGACCAGAACTGCAACCCGTTCTAGTTTCTCGACGGGGCTCGCGGGGTCGCCCTTCGTCGCAGGACCAGCGCAGGTCCGGGTCGCTCGGGCCGGCGTCGCAGGACGGGCGTCAGCGGGAGGGCGCTGCGAGCGGGGCGAGCCCTGCTGCGGCATCCGCGAGCAGTCCCCCGGTGCGGAGCTGATGCGCCGACGCCACGCACACCAGCCACGTGTGGGCGTCGAACGAGCCCGGCAGCGTGTGACCGATCCGCTCCCGGACGGCGTTGGCCAGCTCGACCGACATCGACGAACGCGCCGCGGGCGACATGGTCGAGGACCGCAGCAGGAACTCGCGGACCAGCGAGAAGTCCTCGTCGCTGAGGCGCCCGACGTCGAGGGTGGCGACGTAGGCCTCGTAGCCGACGGGCGGGTGGAACGCGATCGGCGTGTGCGCGGCGCCTCCGCCTCGGACGCGGATCACGACCGTGCCGGCGGCCAGGTCGCCGGAGCGTTGCGACGAGGGCGAGAACATCGCGCTCAGCAGCGCGAGGAACCCGAGCGACGCGTAGATGTCCACGAGCGCGACGAGCCCCCTGACCACCGACTGACGTGGCACCTCGGGGGAGCCGTCCACCCCGACCACGCGCAGGCCGAACACCCACTTCCCGACGCTGCGGCCCCTCCAGAGGATCTCGAGGCCGATCGGGAAGACGATCAGCACGAAGAACACCGATGCGATCATGAGGATCACGATCGAGCTGGTCGCCGACATGGCGAAGCCCAGAAGCATCGCGATCGCGGTGAACAGCGCCGCCTGCACCGCCAGGTCGGTCAGTCGGGCGAAGGCCCGGGTCGCGACGCCGGCGGTCGGCAGCTCCAACAGCACCGCTTCCGGTGTGACCACCCCCGAACTCATGAGCACCTACCGTACGGTCTCCGGGTCGCCGTCGGCAGGAGCCTCCGCGTGGACATCGACAGGTACATCCAGCGCAACGACCCGACGTGGCGGCGCCTCGAGCAGCTCGCGGCGGCAGGCGCCGGCAACGTCCGCTCGCTCTCCGACGACCAGATCGCCGAGCTCGTCGGTCTGTACCAGCGGGTCTCCGCCGACCTGTCGCACGCCCGCGGCCAGTACCGCGACCCCGAGCTGAACGCCCGGCTCTCGCGCATCCTCGGCGAGGCGCGCGTCGTCATCTACCGCCGCCGCGGGTCCGCCGCACGCACTGTGCGCCGCTTCTTCACCGAGACCTTCCCGGTCGCCGTCTGGCACTCGCGCCGCTACGTCGTGGTGTCGTTCCTCGCGCTGATGGTCCCCGCGCTCGCCATGGGGCTGTGGCTCGCGAACTCCCCGGCCGTGCTCGACGCGGCGGTGCCACCGGAGCTGCAAGAGGTCATCGCCCAGGACGAGTTCGCCAGCTACTACAGCTCCGAGGCCGCCGAGAACTTCGCGGGCAGGGTGACGTTCAACAACATCCAGGTCGCGTTCCTGGCCTTCGCGCTCGGGGTGATCCCGCTGCTGGGCCCCCTGGGCGTCCTGGTGCTGAACGGCGTGAACATCGGGGTGATGGCGGCGGTCATGCACCACGAGGGCGAGGCCGCCCAGTTCTGGGGTCTGATCCTCCCCCACGGCCTGCTCGAGATCAGCTCGATCGTCGTCGCCGGCGCCGCCGGGCTGCGGCTCTCGTGGGCGCTCGTCGCACCCGGGGACCGGACCCGGGCCCGGGCCTTCCGGGAAGAGGGCATGCGAGCGGTCGTGATCGTGATGGGTCTGGCGCTGTGCTTCGTGGTCGCCGGCTTCATCGAGGGGTTCGTCACGCCGTCGTCGCTGCCCACCTCGATGCGCATCGCGGTCGGCGTCGCCGCCCTCGCGGTGTTCGTCGTGTACGTGGTGCTGCTGGGCTCGCGTGCCGAGCGCCTGGGCCTGACCGGCCTGCTCGGCGAGACCGAGCGCGACGAGCTCGACCTGGCCCGCGACGCCGAGGGCCCGACGGTCCGTCAGAGGCGACCGTTGCGCTTGACCAGCAGGTAGGCGTCCGCGAGCTCCGACGACAGTCGACCGGGTGCGGCGTCGACGACGGTCACGCCGCGGCCACGCAGTCGTGCCACCGTGCGGCGACGCTCCGCGAGCGCCTGCACCGCCGCGACCTGCCGGTACGCCGCCTCGTCGGCGTCGATGTCGTCGAGCTGCAGACCGGCGGCCCACGCCTCGACCTGCGGGTCGCGCACCGCACCGACGACCACCAGGTGCGTCCTCGAGATCAGGGTCAGTGCCGGCAGCAGCGAGGTCTCGACCGCCTGGTCGACCAGGTCGGTGAGCAGCACGAGCATCGACCGTCGACGGAACCGTGCGACGACCTCGGCGAAGACCGACGAGTAGTCCGACTCGGACAGCTCCGGTTCGAGCGCGAACATCGCCTCGGTCACCCGGGCCACCTGGTCGGGGTGTCGTGCGAGCGGCACGATCGACCGCACGCGCCGGTCGAAGGTGACCAGGCCGCACCGGTCGCCCAGGCGCGTCGCGACAGCGGTCAGCATCATCGTCGCGTCCATGGCGTGCTCGACCCGGGGTACGCCCTCGACGCGCCCGGCCATGGTGCGACCGTTGTCGAGCAGCACCAGCACGTTCTGGTTCCGCTCGGAGCGGTAGGTGCGCACGATCGTCCGGCCGGCCCGCGCGGTGGCGGTCCAGTCGATCCGACGGAACTCGTCGTCGGGCCCGTAGTCGCGCAGCTGCTCGAACTCGGTGCCACCGCCCAGGCCCTTTGCCGACCGGATCCCGACCTCGAGGATCCGTGCCTGGCGGATCTTGAGCTCGGCCTCGTCGCGGGACCGGAACGGCGGGTGCACCCGCAGCGTCGTGTGCAGCGGCACCGCTCGCTGGCGGGCGCCGAGCCCGAGGCGACCCTCGATGCGGACCGTCAGGCGCTCCAGGTCGAAGCGTCCGCGCCGCAGCGGGGTCAGCGTCGTGGTGACCCGGGCGGTCCCGCCCGGGGGCACCGACGCGGCGAACCGGCGCGACCTGGCACGCAGCGACGGCGCCAGGTCGTCCGCGACGGCTACGCGCAGCGTGCGCCGGGACTCCGAGTGGATCTCCCAGCGCACCGTTGCGTCGCGGTCGGTGACGACGACCGGCGGGTGCTCGCGGCGGACCACCACCTGGGCGGGCGAGGTGCCCAGCACGGCGTCGAGCAGCACCACCGCGACGAGCAGCGCCGCCAGCACCGCGACGGTGGCCAGGACCGGGACCTCACGGACCGGAGCGAGCAGCAGCGCTGCGGCGAGCACCGCCGCGACGATGGCCGCTCGACGGGTGGGCAGCAGGAGCACGCGTCGTCCCGCCGCCTCAGCGGGGCGCCGGGACGACGGCGAGGATGTTGTCGAGCAGGGTGTCGGCGCCGACGCCCTCGAGCTCGAGCTCGGGGCGGACGACCATCCGGTGACGCAAGGTGGGCTTGACCACCGCCTTGACCTCGTCGGGGCTGACGAAGCCTCGACCCGACAACCACGCCCAGGCCTTCGACGCGTGCAGCAGGGCGGTCGCACCGCGCGGCGACACCCCCAGGTCGACCGACGGGGACTCGCGGGTCGCACGACACAGCGCCACGATGTACTCGAGCACGGTCGGTTCGACCTGCACGGCGTCGACCTGCACCCTCGCCGCGGCCAGATCGGCGACGCTCGCGACGGGCCGGACGCCCGCGCCGACGACGTCGTGGGGGTCGAGGCCGCGGTGGTGCCGACCGAGCACCTCGGTCTCCTGCTCGAAGGTCGGGTAGCCGACCAGCAACTTGAACATGAAGCGGTCCAGCTGGGCCTCGGGCAGCGGGTAGGTGCCCTCCTGTTCCACCGGGTTCTGGGTCGCGACGACCACGAACGGATCGGGCAACGCGAGCGACTCGCCCTCGGCGGTGACCTGTCGCTCCTCCATCGCCTCGAGCAACGCGGACTGGGTCTTGGGCGGCGTCCGGTTGATCTCGTCGGCGAGGAAGAGGTTGGTGAACACAGGACCCTGCCGGAACCGCAACCGCTGCAGGCCCTCGGACGGGTCGAGCACCAGCTGGCCGGTCACGTCCGACGGCATCAGGTCGGGCGTGAACTGCACGCGCTTGAAGTCGAGGGCGAGCGCCTCGGCGAGCGTCTTGACCATCAGGGTCTTCGCGACCCCCGGAACCCCCTCGAGCAGCACGTGGCCCCGTACGAGCAGCGCAGCGACCAGGCCGGACAGCGTGCCGTCCTGTCCGACGACGACCTTGCCGATCTCGGCGCGCAGGGCCAGGACCGCCTCCCTCGGGTCGCGCTGTCGGTGGTCGGGCCGTGCGTCGTGTGCGAACTCGGGCGGGAGTTCAGGCGGGCTCTGGGACACTGAGGACCTCCGTGCGGATCGACTCGAGGGTACGGGCGAGGGTGACGAGGGTGGCGGACGAGTCGACGGGCGACACGCCGATCAGCGCGGCGCGCACGTCGTCGACGGACCGACCGGTCCGGGCGGCGACGGTGGCGACCAGCACCTCGGCGTCGGCCCCGGTCGCGCCCAGTCGCGCGGCGAGCACCTCACGGGCGTCCGCTCGCAGGATGGCGGCGGCCCGCTCCGGGCTGCCCTTGCGTCGCAACAGGTCACCGACCGCGACGACGAGCTCGGAGCCCGCGATCTCGACCGGCAGCGGTTCCTCGACCGGTCGACCGAGGCGCACCGACCGCCACCACAGGAACAGCAGCGCCACGACCACGAGCTGCGCGAGTGCGAGGCGCACCGGCAGCGGCATCAGCTCGAGCGGCCCCTCGGACCCCTCGATCGAGGCCTCGGCGCTCGGCACGGCATCGACCACCTCGATCGTCACGCCGGGAGCGGCGCCCGTGAGCACCAGCGCCGTCGCCGCGTTGGCGAGCGGCGTTCCACCGGCCTCCTTGGCCGGCTGCAGGCGGGCGTTCACCCACAGGTACGGCGAGGCGAGGGTGACCACGCGCCCGGATCCGAGCTGCCGGACCGAGATCATCGCCGGCTCCTCGTCGGGTGCGACGAAGCCGTCGCTGGAGTCGCCGTAGCAGACCTGGTCGCCGTCGGCCGCGGGGAAGTCCCAGGCGAAGGCGACGTCGATCGGTCCCAGGTCGTCGAGGCCCGGGATGTCGCAGCGGCCGGGCGCGCGGGGCTCCGCCGGTGTGTCGGCGAGCTCCCTCGCGCTGAAAGGCACGAGATCCCCCACCGGCGCGCCGTAGGTGTCGAACAGCTCCTCGACGTCGTCGAGCTCGTCGCCCTGGCCCGTGGCACCCAGGGGCCACGGCTCGCCGAGCACGACGGTCGCTCCCTCTTCGGCCAACGTGCGCAACCGGAGCAGCTCCTCCTCGGACGCGTAGCCGGGAACGGGCACCACGACGGTGCGCGAGGGGGCGGCGCCACTGGGATCAGCGCCGGCGGGGTCGTCGAGCAACGTCGACGCAGCGACCGCTCGCACGTCCGCGCCGTCCTGCTCCCAGAGCTCGGCGACCGCGGCGTAGCCCGCCGGGTCCGTCGCGTCGACCATGAACGGGGTCAGCTCCCGGGTGCGGGTCATCAGCACGATGACGACCACGACGGCGAGCACGGCGACGATGAGCCCGAGCACTACGCCTCGACCGGTGCCGCCGTCGCGGGTGTCGCCGCTCCCCCGGACGGCCGTCACCCGGTGACCACCAGCGTCGAGTCGCCGTCGCCCGAGCGCGTGAGGCCCTCGGTGTCGGTCTCGACCCTCGGGGCAGCGAGCACGGCGGTGGCCGCCTCGCGGAAGCGGGCGTTCTCGTCGACACCCGTGGGCACGTCCGCGTACCAGGCGAGCTCGAAGAGCAGGCAGGCGGTGTCGAAGTCGTCGGCGGCCTCGGGCGTCGTGCGGTCCAGGTCGACGCGCAGCTCGCCGGTCGTCCGGCCGGCGACGTCGGGCAGCTGGCGACGGTCGGTGAGCGTGCGGACCAGCTCGCGGTACCTGGCACGCAGGGCGAGCTTCCACTCCCCCTCCGCCTCGAGGCGTTCGGCGTCGGAGCGCCACTCCGCCGCTGCCCGGCGGTGCTCGATCTCGGTCTCGGTCGCCGGGGAGTCGTCGACATCGCGGGGCGCGACCTGCTGCACGATCACGTAGATCACCACTGCGACCACGGCGAGGGCCGCGGCGATGATGAGGAACCAGGCCACGAGGTGCCCGATGCCGCCGAGGAACTGACCGCCCTGGGCCGGCTGCTCGATGTCGACGCCGCCGAAGATCCGCTCGAGCTGCTTGCCGATCCACTCGGCGAACCGGTCGAACCACGAGGGACCGTACTCGTAGTCGGGTCGCGACATGATCTCCTCGACCCTCTCGGACACTTCGGCCGGGTCGGGAGCACCAGGGTCCCCCTGCAGCGTCAGCGACGCGCCGGCGAGGATCGACGAGATCGTGACCATCGGCAGCGCGGGGATCGACAGGGCTGGGATCATCGGCCCGCCGGTGCGCTCGGAGCCGGCGTGCCCGCGCCAGCGCCACGGGCAGCAGGGCCAGGGCCAGAGTCACGACCAGTGCCGAACACCCTCGACGCACGCAGCTGCAGGTCGAGCCCCTCGTGGCGGGCGCGCAGGTCGAGGTAGGCACGCGCCGCGATGCACGCGGTGATCGGCTCTGCGAGCAGCAGCACGATCGTGCCCAGCCGCGCCGCGACCCCGATGACGGACTCTGGCAGCGCGAAGCTGGCCAGCAGCAGCACGGGTCCGGCGGTCAGCGAGAGGCGCAGGACCTGCGAGATCACCAGGCTGCCGAGGCAGATCACCACGGCGTTGCCGTAGCGCCCTCGGGCCAGCGCGGAACCGCGCGTCACCGCCCGCCACGGTCCGACGCCCTCGGCGCCTGCCACCGAGGACGCGATGAAGAAGAACGCGTCGGCCAGGATCCAGCCCACCGGGAACACGACGCACGACAGCAGCGCCCGCGGCGCCGCGGTCAGCACCACGATCAGCAGCGCGACCCACCAGCGACGCAGCGCGAGCCGACCCAGCTCCCGGAAGGACACGTCGACGCCGCGGGCGGCACCAGCAGCCAGGTGCCCCACGCACAGCCCGAGCAGCGACAGGGCGACCGACTGCGCCGCCACGATCGCCCACGACCAGCTGTCGCCCGAGCCGAGCAGGAACATCGACGGTCCGATGGCGACCCGTTCCGGGGCGTTGGTGCCAACCACCGCCATCAGCACCAGATCGACGACCGTGATGGGGACGAACAGGCACGCCGCGAGCCCGACCAGGCGCCGGAACCGGAAGCGGAACAGGTCGAAACCGCCATCGAGCACCGCCGCCGGGCCGATCGGACGAAGGTCGGCCACCGGTGAGGTGCCGTCGGCCAGGGCGTCGGCCGCGGTGCGACGATCGCGCGTCGGAGCCCGGGCGTCGCCGCGCGCCGTCGCCACGCCCGCGCCGGACCCGCCGACCGTTGCGTCCCGCCCCTCGGTGATGGCCACGGATCGAATGTACCGCCCGGGACTTGGCAGACTGCGACCCATGGCAGACCGGTTCGACGCCACGACCTACGGCAGGAGCTTCGCGGACGTCTACGACGACTGGTACCCCGCAGGGGCGTCGACCCTGGACGCGGTGGACCGCCTCGACGAGATGGTCGGTCGGCGACCGGCGGACCTGCTCGAGCTCGGCGTCGGCACCGGTCGCCTCGCGGTGCCGCTCGCGGCGCGGGGCCATCGGGTCACCGGGGCCGACGCGTCGCCGGAGATGCTCGCCCTGCTCGCGGCGAAGCAGGGCGGGAGCCACCCGCCGATCACCGGTGTGCACGCGGATGTCGCCCGGCGCGACGAGTGGCCCGGTGGCCCCTTCGACGTGGTCCTGGCGGCGTTCAACATGGTGTTCAACCTGACGGACCCGGTCGCTCAGGCGTCGCTGTTCACCTCGGCGTTCGACGTGTTGCGTCCCGGCGGTTCGTTCGTCGTCGAGTGCTTCGTGCCTGCCCCGCACGACGCCGGCGCCGCCCGGCTGCTCGAGCTGCGTTCGGTCGAGCTCGACCGGGTCGTGCTGATCGCGACCGAGTCGGATCCGGAGACGGCGGTGGTCACCGGGCAGCACATCGAGCTGCGCGACGGGGAGCCGGTGCGGCTGCGGCCGTGGCAGATCCGAGCGGTGCCACCTTCGGAGCTCGACCGGTGGGCCTGCGCCGCCGGGTTCACCGTCGCGTCACGCTCGTGCGACTGGCGCGGCACGCCCTTCGAGGCCGACAGCACCTCGCACGTGAGCGTCTTCCGCCGCCCTGCGTGACCCGGCGGCCCGGCGTGATCGACTGCAGGGCGCGACCGGTCAGCCCGGCCGTGCTGCTCGGCGTGACCGGTCAGCCCGGCGTGACCGGTCAGCCCGGTTTGATCGGCTGCAGCTTGGCGCACTGCGTCGCGATCGCGACCAGTTGCAGGTCCTCGTCCCACAGCTCGGCGGTGCCCGATGCGTAACCGTCGGCAGCGACGTGGGCCCGGGTGTGCTGCAGCAACCAGTCCGAGCGGACCTCGCCGACGAACTGGAGGCTGATCTGCAGCGAGATCACCAGGAAGTCGCCGGCCCGGCTGCCGGCTCCGGCGTGCACCGCGGGGCCGAGGATGTCGCCGGGCAGCGCGAGCGTCGCCGGCTCCCAGGTCCCGTCCTCACGGCGGGGGGTGACGAGGAAGCGGAACCACGCAGCGCTGCGCGGCTCGCCCGGCGGGAACTCTGCGCCCCAGTCGCGGCCGACCGGACGGAACTCGGTCTGGGCGTGGTACGGGATCTTCGAGAACGGCGAGTCCTCGTCGATCGTGCGCGTCTCGGTACGGTCCGGCGAGGTCACCTCGGGCGGCACCGCACCGAGGAAGCCGTACTGGCTCTCGCTGCGGAGGCCGAAGACGGTCGTGACGACGAGGTCGTTGCCGACGTCGCCGGTGGGGTCGGGGTCGTGCGGGTCGAGGGCCCACAGCCGCACGAGCGCCTGGGCGCCACTGCGCCCGCTGCGCAGCACCTCGACCTGCACCGCGACCGGACCGCACGGGACCGCCTGGCAGAACGTGGCGTCCGCCGACAGCAGGTCCAGGTCGGGGCGGTCGAGCTCCGCCGCGGCGGCACGCATGGCGACGGCCATCGTCGATCCACCGAAGGCGTAGAAGATGCGCCACGCCTGGGGGATGAACGCCGAGTAGCGACCCTCGACCTCGGGCACGGCGTGGGGTGTCGTGTCGCGGAGGATGTCACCGGGTTCGATCGCGGAGTGGTCGGCCATCGCAACACGGTGCCGTGTGACGACCGTCGGCGACCACCCGAGCGACATGCGTCACAGCCGACCTGGCGGGACGCCGGCCGCCGAACCACCACTGCCCGGTAGCGTGCGATCGTGCCGCGACTGAAGGTCCGAACGACGCTCGCCGCCCCACCCTCGCAGGTCTGGGACGACATCGAGGACCTCGCGTCGCACACCGAGTGGATGCGCGACGCCGAGGTGATCCGGTTCACGTCCGAGCGCCACTCGGGGGTCGGCACGACGTTCGACTGCGAGACCCGCATCGGCCCGTTCCGACTGCTCGACCGCATGGAGATCACGAGCTGGCGCCCCGGACGGGAGATGGGCGTGCGCCACGACGGTCTGGTCACCGGCACCGGCCGCTTCGTGCTGCATCGCACCCGGTCGGGTCACACCCGCTTCACCTGGATCGAGCGCCTGCGGTTCCCGTGGTACTTCGGCGGCCCCGTCGGAGCGTTCGTCGCCCGACCGGTGCTGCGCCGAGTCTGGCGCGCCAACCTGGCCAACCTGCGAGCTCGGTTCGAGCCGTCGGCGACCTGCACGCGCCGGGCGCGGGGCTGCCGCCAGTAGCGCCCACTGCGGGAGACCCACTGCAGGAGGCCCACTGCAGGAGGCCCACTGCATCAGGCCCAGTGCAGCAGGCTCACTGCAGCAGGGGCGGCCCTCAGTAGTACGGCGGACTGGCGAAGATCCACGCCGCCGCGTACGCGCCGACGAGCAGCGTCACCCCGAAGAGCACGACGGCGGTCGACCGCAGCGCCGCGCCCTCCTGGGGCCACCGCAGCGGCTGCAGCACCGCGCCGGCAGCAGCACCGGCGAGCAACCCGCCGACGTGCCCTCCGACCGAGATGTTGGGGATGGTGAAGGTGAGCAGCAGGTTGATCAGCACCAGCCCGCCGATGCCCGACTGCCACGGGTTCTGCTTGGCCCGGAGCTGCAGGACGATCAGCGCTCCCATGAGGCCGAACACCGCGCCCGACGCACCGACCGTCGGCGACAGCGGTGAGATCACCAGCACGCCGAGCGAGCCGCCGACCAGCGACACGGCGTAGAGGATGGCGAAGCGCATCCGACCCAGCGCCGGCTCGAGCTCCTGCGAGAGGAACC
This sequence comes from Actinomycetes bacterium, assembly GCA_023389745.1. Taxonomy (GTDB): domain Bacteria; phylum Actinomycetota; class Acidimicrobiia; order Acidimicrobiales; family Microtrichaceae; genus JAFAFN01. Next base: position 8,685 of record JAEWED010000054.1, on the reverse strand, counting down.
AGAGCAGCAGCATGTTCATGCCGAGGTGCAGCACCCCCGAGTGCATGAACGCGCCGGAGAACACCCGCCACCAGTCGCCGTGGGCCACGCTCGGCCCGAACAGCACGCCGTGCTCGTAGACCGCCCCGGCGACCGAGTTGGGTTCGCCGCCGACGACCGTCGCGAGCAACCAGACCGCGACGTTGAGGCCGATGATGACCTTGCCGACGAGCACCTCGGAATGGCCACGGAACAGCGTCGCTGAGCGGACCACCCGTTCGGGTCGCTCCGATGTGCAGCCCGGGCACTGGAAGCCCACCGAGGCCTGCCGCATGCACTCCGGGCAGATCGGGCGGTTGCACCGTTGGCAGGAGACACCGGCCGGGCGATCGGGATGTCGATGGCAGCTGACGGTGACGTCCACGTCACCCGACGCTACCGCTGCCCCCGTCCCCTCCGGTCAGCGCCACCACGGCCAAAGGTGGGAGCGTCATCAGCAACGACGCCGGCTGGCCCTGCCAGGGTGTCCCGGCATCCGCGACCAGCACCGACGCTGCCGTGCTGCCACCCGCCGCACTGCCAGCCGCCGTGCTGCCACCCGCCGCCCTGTGACCGGCCTCGTTCCGTGCCGCGAGCTCGTGGTCGGAGCCCCCGTAGCGCGAGGAGTCGGTGTCGAGGCGCACGCACCACTCACCGGCCGACGGCACCCCGAGCCGGTAGCCGTGGCGTGGCACCGGCGTGAGGTTCGCGACGACGACCACGACGTCGTCGCGACCCGGCGAGCGGCGCCAGAACGAGAACACCGAGTGCCGACGGTCGTCCGCGTCGAGCCAGGCGAAGTTGCCCTCGAGGTCGTCGTCGCCGCTCCACAGCGCCGGGATCCGGCGCTGCAGCTCGTTGAGGTCCCCGACGAGGCGCCGCACGCCGTCGTGCTCGGGGGCCTCGAGCAGCCACCAGTCGAGCTCCCGGTCGTGTGACCACTCACGCCGCTGCGCCAGCTCCCCACCCATGAACAGCAGCTGGCGACCGGGGTGGCACCACTGCCAGGCCAACAGGCAGCGCAGGTTCGCGAACTGCTGCCAGCGGTCGCCGGGCATCTTGTCGAGCAACGAGCCCTTGCCGTGAACGACCTCGTCGTGGCTCAGCGGCAGCACCCAGCGTTCGTGGCGGGCGTAGACCAGCGGGAAGGTGAGCTCGTCGTGGTGGTGCGAGCGGTGCAGGGGGTCACGCCGGAAGTAGCCGAGCGTGTCGTGCATCCACCCCAGGTTCCACTTCCGTGAGAAGCCGAGCCCGCCCCACTCCGCGGGAGCGGTCACCCCCGGCCACGACGTCGACTCCTCGGCCACGACGAGCGCGCCGGGGTGCTCCTCGGCGACGACCGCGTTGAGCTCGCGTACGAACTCGATGGCGTCGAGGTCCTCGCGCCCGCCGTGCACGTTGGGCACCCACTCGCCGGGCTCACGCGAGTAGTCGAGGTAGAGCATCGAGGCGACGGCGTCGACGCGCAGCCCGTCCGCGTGGAACTCCTCGAGCCAGTACAGGGCGTTCGCCACCAGGAAGTTCCGGACCTCGTTGCGCCCGTGGTTGAACACGAGCGTGCCCCAGTCGGGGTGCTCGCCGCGACGGGGATCCGCGTGCTCGTAGAGCGCCGTGCCGTCGAAGCGGGCGAGCGCGAAGGCGTCGCGGGGGAAGTGGGCCGGCACCCAGTCGAGCAGGACGCCGAGGCCGCGCTCGTGGCACACCTCGATCAGGTGGCGCAGGTCGTCGGGCGTGCCCAGGCGTCCGTCCGGGGCGTAGTAGCCCGTGACCTGGTAGCCCCACGAGCCGCCGAATGGGTGCGTCGCCACCGGCATGAGCTCGAGGTGCGTGAAGCCCAGCCCGACGGCCCAGTCGGCCAGCGGCTCGGCGAGCTCCCTGGCAGAGTGCGAACGCCCGTCAGGGTGGCGACGCCACGATCCCAGGTGCACCTCGTAGATCGACAACCGGCCCTGGTTGCGCGCCGCCCGGGCGTCGCGCCAGCCGTCGCCGTCCCGCCAGACGTGTGCGCCGTGCTCGACCACCGACGCGGTGCCCGGCGGGGCCTCGGCCGCGGTCGCCACGGGGTCGGCGCGCAGCGTCGTGGTGCCGTCGGCGCCGACGATCTCGTACTTGTAGCGGTCGCCGACGGTCGCCGACGGCGCCAGTCCCCACCAGATGCCCGTCGTGCCCTGCTCGGCGAGCGGGGTGCCCGCCGCAGGGTCCCACGAGCACCAGTCGCCCACCGCGGTGACCTTCGACGCGTTCGGCGCCCACACCGCGAACGTCGTGCCGTCGTCACCGGGATGTGCGCCCAGCAGCTCCCAGAGTCGGCGATGACGCCCCTCGGCGAAGAGGTGCAGGTCGAGCGGTCCCGGCGGCATCGCTCGCCGAGCCACGGCTCAGAGCTCCGCGCCGGTCTCGGGCAGCTCGTCCTCGCCGTCGAGCAGGCGCTCCACGGCCTGGACCGGCAGGTCGACCAGCTCCGGGCGGTGGGCGAGCTCGTAGGCGACCTCGTACACCGCCTTGTCGAGCTCGAACACGCTGAGCAGCGCGTCTCGGCTGGCACGTGCCCGGGGCAGCAACCGGTGCGCCTCGTCGACGTCCGCGTAGCCCGCCAGGAACGTGTTCACGTTCCGCACCGTCCACGCATCGGCGAGCACCCGGAGCTCGCGGTCGGGCTCGTCGTGCTGGCGCAGCGCCATCGCCGCGGCGTACTGGAACGACCGGGTCATGCCGGCGACGTCACGCAGCGGTGACGACGGGTGGCGTCGTTCCTCGAGCGGCCGTGCGGGCTCGCCCTCGAAGTCGAGCACCATCCAGTGGCGCTGGAGCCGCAGCACCTGCGCCAGGTGCAGGTCGCCGTGGATGCGGATCGCCGAGCCGAGGTCGTCCGCGCTGCGGAGCCGGTCGTAGATCGCCTCGATGCGCTGGGTGTCGAGCTGGTCGCCCGCGACGCGGTGCAACTGCGCCGCCATGTCGGACGCCCAGGCGTCGCCGTCGGCCTCGTCCGCGCCGAACGCCTCGGCCAGCGCCACGTGCAGCTCGGCGACGTTGCGGCCCAGCAGGTGGGCGTCGTTCGCGAAGTCGAGCTTGCAGTCCCGGGGCGGTCGCCGCAGGTTGAACATCTCGCGCAGCGAGGTGGTGACCAGCTCGAAGCCGTCGCCGCGGCTGCGTTCGTAGCGGCGCACGACGGCCAGGTCGGTCTGGTTGCGGCGCCACACCGCGACCGGCACCGGAACCGCGCCGAAGCCGACCTTGCCCAGCTGCTCGGTCACCTCGACGTCGGGGTTGGGGCCCGGCTGCACCCGACGGAAGACCTTGAGGATGTAGCGGTCGTCGAGCACGAGCGAGGTGTTCGACGCCTCACCGCCCTGGGGCCGCACCGAGTGGAAGTGCAGGTCCGGGGCGACGTGGTGGGCGAACGCGAGCGACATGGCGTCATCTGCGAGGGCGTCGAACAGGTGGGCGTCGCCCCTCGGGGTCGGCATGCGACCCAGCAGCGCCGCGTCGGGCAGGTGCGCGGGGCGTTCCGGGCTGGCGCCGATGGGCAGCTGGTACCAGGCCGAGGGCCCTCGGCCGTCGTTCGCACGCACCTCGACCAGCAACCACAGCAGCGTGGGCCACTGGTCGACCAGCGTGTCGACCCGTCGGATGTCGATGCGTGGGCGATCGACCACGGAGTACCAGCGCTGCCCGGCCAGGAAGGTCGGCAGCAGCGAAGCGAGCTCGGAGGTGAAGGATGCGGCGTCGATGGGAGAGTTTCTACCTTGCCGAGCGACCCGATCCGAACCGGGCCCTCGCTCGGGCCGGCGTCGGAGCCCGGGCACCGCCGGACGGACCGGCAGTACCGTGACCTCATGGGGGTGACGAGCAGTGGGGCCACCCGTACGGACCCTGCGGATCTGCTCGAGGCCCGGCCACTCGGCCACGTCCCGGCGCTCGACGGGCTGCGCGCCGTCGCCGTCGCTGCCGTCATGTTGTTCCACGGCGGTGTCCCGGGGACCTCCGGGGGCTTCCTGGGCGTGTCGGTGTTCTTCACGCTCTCCGGGTTCCTCATCACCTCGCTGCTGCTGCGCGAGTGGGTCGCGGCGCCCGACGCACGGCTGGACCTCCGCCGGTTCTTCACCCGACGGTTCCGACGGCTGCTCCCGGCCTCGTGGATCACGATCGGCATCGTCGTCGCGATGGGAGCCGCCGGCGTCTGGGAGGTCGAGCAGCTCCGGGCCCTCAGAGGTGACGTGCCCTGGACGCTCGCCGAGCTGGTCAACTGGCACTTCATCGCCCAGGGCACCAGCTACGGCGCGTCCCAGTCGGCGCCGTCGCCGCTCGAGCACTTCTGGAGCCTCGCGATCGAGGAGCAGTTCTACGTGCTGCTGCCGCTCGTGCTGACCGCCGTGCTGGTCCGGACGCGGCGCGCTCCGCAGCAGCGCTTCCGCGGGTTGGTCGCCGTGCTCGGCCTGCTCGCGGCCCTCTCCGCGGCGGCCAACGGCCTGTTGGCACGCTCGTCGATCGACCGGGCGTACTTCGGCACCGACACCCGCGCGGCGGAGCTGCTGATCGGAGCGCTGCTCGCCTGCGCCGTGCTGCGGGGAGTCAGCAGCGACCGCCGGGCGCGCGGATCCGGCGTGTCGGGCTCGAGCGATGGCGGGTCGAGCGATGGCGGGTCGAGCGATGGGGTGTCGAGCAACGGCGCGCGGCTCACGGGTGTGGTGGGGGTGGTGGGGCTGGGGGTGGTGGGGCTGGGGGTGTTGTGTGCGCTCGTGGTCGCCGCCCGGCTCGACAGCCCGTGGCTGTACCCGTGGGGGCTGCTCGCCACCGCCGTGTGCACCTCGGCGGTGATCCTCGCCGCGCTGCGGCCCGGCGCGGTCACGTGGCTGCTCGCACTGTCACCGCTCGTCCTGCTGGGCCGGATCAGCTACGGCGTCTACCTGCTGCACTGGCCGGTGTTCCTCTGGCTGAACGAGGCCCGCACGGGACTGAGCGGCGTCGCACTGTTCGGTCTGCGCGTGGTCGTCAGCCTGGCCGCTGCGACGGCGATGTTCCACCTCATCGAGATGCCGATCCGCTCGGGTCGACGCCTGAGCGACCGGCACGCGCTCATGGCGCTGCCGGTCGCGGTGGTCCTGCTGCTCGGTGCGACGCTCTGGACCACCCGCGACCTGCCGCCACCGCCGAGCCACCTCCAGCCGAGGGCGCCGGGCACCGTCGAGGTGAGGGAGGCCGACGGCACCACCGTGCCGCCGACCACCGCGGCGCCCACCGTGCCCGACACCGTGGCGCCCGCGCAGCCGCCGAGCACCCCGCCCACCACTGCTCCACCACCGCCGCCGCGGCACCCCCAGCGGGTGCTGCTCGTCGGCGACAGCGTCGCGGCCAGCATCGAGGATGCACTCGGCGATGCGCTCATCGCCCGCGGTGTCTCGTTCGCGACCGCGGCCGGACCCGGGTGCGGCATCGTGACCGGGGATCCCGCGGACGCCAACGGAGTCCCGCTCGCCATCACCCGCGAGTGCAACGGCGCCGTCCCGCCGAACCAGCTCGGGGCCATCGAGAAGGTGCAGCCCGACCTGGTCGTCACGCTGTCGTCGTGGGAGGCCGCGGACCGGATCGTCGACGGGCAGTTCCACCCGCTGGGCACTCCCGGGTCCGACGCCGCGCTGCAGCGGCTCTACGGCGAGACGATCGCTCGCCTCACAAGTCGGGGCGCCGCCGTCGCGTTCGCCACCATGCCCGAACCGGTCGACGGCAGGACACGGGTCACCGACGCCGATCGGATCCGACGCACGCACCACGTGAACGGTCTGCTCGACCGGGTCGCCGCCGCACACCCGGGCCGGGTCACGGTCCTGCCGTTCGCGCTCGCCGTGTGCCCCGCATCGCCGTGTCCGACCCAGGTCGACGGCGTCGTGCTGCGTCCCGGCGACGGCGCGCACTTCGACGAGCCCGTCGGCGCCCGCGTCGCGGCCGAACGCCTCGCCGACATGATCGTCGCGCTCGACCTGAACGCTCTCGGCTGACCGTTCTCCACGAACATCCCCGAATTCCGTTCTCCTTTCGGGGTGGTCACCCCGAAAGGAGAACGGAATTCGAGCGCGGGGTCAGCCGTTGGGGTCGGTGAGCTCGAACCAGAGGAACTCGTAGGGCGGCAGCGTCACGAAGTACGGCAGCTCACCGATCGCGGGGAACGCCACCCGCCCCAGGAGCTCCACCGGGACGCGACCGGCGAGGTGCGACAGGAACAGCTCGGCCGGCTGTGCGGCACCGGAGAAGTTGTTCACGCAGAGCACGGGGTTGGACGTCTCGTCACCCTCGACCGGGGTGCGCAGGTACGCGAACACCGGCGGGGTCGACACCTCGAGCAGCTCGAAGCCGCCCAGGCCGAACAGCGGATGCTGGCGACGCACGTGCAGCATGCGACGCAGCCAGTTGAGGAACGACCCGGCGTCACGCCGCTCGGCCTCGACGTTCACCGCCTGGAAGCCGTACACCGGATCCATCAGCGGTGGCAGGTAGAGCTGCGCGAAGTCGGCGGTCGAGAAGCCGCCGTTGCGGTCCGGGCTCCACTGCATGGGCGTGCGAACGCCGTCGCGGTCACCCAGGTAGATGTTGTCGCCCATGCCGATCTCGTCGCCGTAGTAGAGGATCGGCGTGCCGGGCAGGCTCAGCAGCAGGGCGTGCAGCAGTTCGGCCTGGCGGCGGTCGTTCTCGAGCAACGGGAACAGGCGCCGGCTGATGCCGACGTTGCGGCGCATGCGGGGGTCCTTCGCGTACTCCGCCCACATGTAGTCACGTTCCTCGTCGGTGACCATCTCGAGGGTGAGCTCGTCGTGGTTCCGCAGGAAGATCCCCCACTGCGAACCCGCCGGGATCTCCGGGGTGCGCTGCAGGATCTCGGTGATCGGCGTGCGCTCCTCGCGTCGCAGCGACATGAACATGCGCGGCATCAACGGGAAGTTGAAGCACATGTGGCACTCGTCGCCGTCGGGTCCGAAGTACTCGACGACGTCCTCGGGCCACTGGTTCGCCTCGGCGAGCAGCACCTTGCCCGGGTACTTCGCGTCGACCTCGGCTCGCAGCCTCCGCAGGAACGCGTGGGTCTCGGGCAGGTTCTCGCCGTTGGTGCCGTCGCGCTCGAACAGGTACGGCACCGCGTCCAGTCGGAACCCGTCGAGACCCAACCCGAGCCAGTGCGACACGGTGTCGAGCATCGCCTGCTGGACCTCTTCGTTGTCGTAGTTGAGGTCGGGCTGGTGGTGGAAGAACCGGTGCCAGTAGTACTGGCCGCGCTGTGCGTCGTAGGTCCAGTTCGACGGCTCGGTGTCGGTGAAGATGATGCGGGCCTCGGACCAGCGGTGGTCGTCGTCGCCCCACACGTACCAGTCGGCCTTCGGGTTGGTGCGGTCCTGGCGGGACTCCTGGAACCACGGGTGCTGGTCCGAGGTGTGGTTCACGACCATGTCGGCGACGACGCGGATGCCGCGTCGGTGCGCCTCCTCGATCAGCTCGGCCGCGTCGTCGACGGTGCCGAAGTCGGGGTGCACCGACAGGAAGTCCGAGATGTCGTACCCACCGTCCTTGAGGGGCGACTGGTAGAAGGGCAGCAGCCAGAGGCAGTCGATGCCGAGCCACTCGAGGTAGTCGAGCTTGGCGATGAGGCCCCGGAAGTCGCCGTTGCCGTCGCCGGAGGCGTCGAAGAAGCCCCGGACGAGGACCTCGTAGAAGATGGACGACCGGTACCACTCGTTGTCGGCGGTGAGGATCGAGCCGGTGGTGGGAGGTTGGTTCACGGTCGCAGGCTATCGGCGTGCGCGAACGCTCCGGTCCGCTCGGCCCGCCCGATCCGCACGGCCCGAGCCGGCCGGTGCGTCAGGCAGGAGTGACCGCGAAGACGTGCCCCACGCGGTCGTTCGGAGCGAAGCGCACGTAGTTGCCCGACGTGCCCCACCACCACTGCTCCCCCGTCAGCTCGTCGAGCACCTGGAACGTCGTGCCCTCGGCCAGCGCCAGCGCGTGGGGGTCGACGTGCACGGTGGCCTCGCGCACCTCGTCGGGCATGAGGTTGACCACGACGAGCACCCGATCGGTGTGCCCGTCGACGGTGCGCAGGTGGCTGTACGCGATGACGTCGTCGTTGTCGACGTGGTGGAAGCGCAGCGAACCCATGCGTGCGAAGGCGGGGTGCGCGCGACGGATCGAGTTCAGCCGAGCGAGGAACGGCCAGAGCGACTCGGGGGCGTCGTGGTCGCGATCCTTCACCTCGTACTTCTCGGAGAAGCGGTACTCCTCCTTGTCGTGCACCGGATCGTTCTCGCAGAGCTCGTAGCCCGAGTACACACCCCAGCTCGGCGCCAGGGTGGCGGCCAGCAGGGCGCGTTCGCGGAACACGTCGGGCGAACCGTCGCGCAGCTGCCCGGCGAGGATGTCGGGCGTGTTGGGCCAGAGGTTCGGACGGAACCAGCCTGCGGCGGGCGCGTGCGCCAGCTCCTCGCCGTACTCGGTGAGCTCCCACTTCGTGTGGCGCCAGGTGAAGTACGTGTAGGACTGCGTGAAGCCCACCTCGGCGAGGCTGTGCATCATCGCCGGGTCGGTGAACGCCTCGGAGAGGAAGATCGTCTCGGGGTGGGCGTCCTGGACCTCTCGCAGCAACCACTCCCAGAACGCGAGCGGCTTGGTGTGCGGGTTGTCGAC
>JAEWED010000051.1 GCA_023389745.1 Actinomycetes bacterium | reverse complement strand
GTGTCGTATCTAGTGATCGAACGGCCGGGTGAGTGGATCGGCAAACGCGTTTTTGCCTGGATGCGGGCTGGCCGTGCCGCGCCGGTAGCGGCTGAGTAAATTCCCGAAGCTGCCGCGGAGCAACGCCGCCGAGCCGATCGAACGGCTTGAGGTGGAATGGGCGCGGCTATTTTTTGAAGGTTTGTTTTGGTAGCGGGAGGCGGACTTGAACCGCCGACCTGCGGATTATGAGACCGCCGCTCTAACCACCTGAGCTATCCCGCCACACCTGCCAGCATGCTGCTGGCGTCGGAGCGACCGTCTATAGGGAGCGCCGTAGCGTCCTGTCAACACGGCGCTCCGTCCCGGCTGCATATGAATGCAAGAAAAATTGCAGCAGCCGGAAAAAGCTTAGTTTGCGCAGCCTATTCGGCGGCGACGGGCCGCTGGTTTGCCGCCTCTTCCTTGCGGAAACGCATCATCGTGAAGATGCCCCAAGGGCGTAGGGCCTTGCGGTCGATGAGCTTCAGCTCGGGGCAAACCATCACGCGCGAGACGTCGAAGACGGAATGCCAGCCGACGAGATCGGCGAAGGGCGCCATCTGGCGCTCGACCCAGCCGCGCACACCGTCTTCCTGGCTGAAATGGTTGATCAGCATGACTTCGCCGCCCGGCTTCGTCACGCGGGAGAGTTCCTGCATCACCTTCTGCGGATCGGGAACGACGGTGATGACGTACATCGCGACGGTTTTGTCGAAGGAATTATCGGGGAAGCGAAGGTTGCTCGCGTCCATCTCGTAGAGGCCGGGGATGTTCGTCAGCTTCTCGGCTTTGACGCGCTCGCGGGCCTTTTCGAGCATCTCGGGCGCCAGATCGATGCCGACGATGTCGAGATGCTTCTTGTAGTCGGGAAGGGAGAGGCCAGTGCCGACGCCGACCTCGAGGACGCGGCCTGTGCCAGCGTTGACGATCTCGACAGCGTGGCGGCGGCCTGCCGTCGAGATGGCGCCGAATGTGTAATCGTAAACCGGGGCCCAACGGCGGTAAGCTTCGCGGACCTGGCCTTCATCGAGCTGCACGACCTTCGCGTCAGAACGCCTTTTCTGTGCTCCCGCGTGCACACCCGTGGAGGCGTGGAAGCCCGAAGGCTTATTGTCGCTCACTGCCCGATCTCCATTCGTCCGCAATCGTTATACCCGATCGGCCTAGCGCTGTGCTTTGGCCATCGTGCCGTTCGCCGCCACATGCTCCTCAGCATTCGCGGCCTTGATCGTTTTTGCAATCCATCCCCCGCCGAGGACACGTCCCTCCGCCCCGGCATCGGCATAAAACACACACGCTTGCCCGGTCGCAATACCCTCTTCGCCGTCGGCGAGATCGACACGGACGGCGCCCCCCTCTTGGATTGTGAGCGCCGCCGGCCGCAATGATTGCGACGAGCGCATGCGAACATAAAGGGAAAGCCCGCCGTCTGCGACCTCGCTCAGGGGCTTTTCCCCGAGCCAATTGACGTTGCGGAGCATCAGGCCTGTTGTTCTAAGCGCGGACCGCGGGCCGACGACGACTTCGTTCCGGGCCGCATCGAGGCGGACCACGTAAAGCGGCTCAGCTGCCGGGATCTTGATGCCCCGGCGCTGGCCCACGGTGTAATGGACGATACCGTCATGGCGGCCGAGGATGCGGCCATCGAGATGAACGATGTTGCCCGCGTCCAGCGCGTTCGGCTTCAGCCGTTCGATCACGTCTGTGTACTTGCCCGTCGGAACGAAGCAGATGTCCTGACTGTCGGACTTATCCGCCACCGGCAGATTGAACGACCGGGCGAGGTCGCGGACGGCTGCCTTCTGCATGCCGCCGATGGGGAACCACAGGGAGGCAAGCTGCTCCTTGGTGATTCCGAACAGGAAATAGCTCTGGTCACGATCCGCATCGACGGCGCGGGCGAGAACAGGCCCGTCTTCCGTCTCGTGGCGCTGCACATAATGGCCCGTCACGAGAATGTCGGCGCCGAGATCCTTGGCCGTATCGAGCAGATCGCGGAACTTGATTTCGTTATTGCAGGTGACGCACGGGATTGGCGTTTCGCCGGCGACGTAGCTCTCGGCGAAGGACTCGATCACCTTGGTGGCGAAGCGCGTCTCGTAGTCCAAGACATAGTGCGGGATATCGAGCGCCTCGGCGACGCGGCGGGCATCATGAATATCCTGGCCGGCGCAGCAGCTGCCCTTGCGGCCTGTTGCTGAGCCGTGGTCGTAGAGCTGAAGCGTGACGCCGATCACTTCGTGGCCCTCGGCCTTCATGATGGCTGCGGCGACGGAGCTGTCGACGCCGCCCGACATCGCGACGACGACACGCTTTTTCGACGCGGCGGCCGGATTTGGGGCGCGCGCGGTGCCGCTGGCGATAGATGATGTTTCGGTCTGGTTCATCGTGATCGGCCGGCTCGGGCTTAAGCAGAGGAGCGTTTCTCGCCCCTACAACACTGCGCGACGCCGCTGTCCTTCAAAAAGATCCAAATAATTCAGAGAATTGCCCTACACGGGCGATTGTAATCTCAGCGGGTATTGGGTCGTGATCATCAATACTGGCCAAATCCGCCGTCTGCAAGGCAACGCGGAGCCGCGCCCCATGTTCGTTGGCCCATTTTTCGCTGAGAGGTCATCGGGGCACCACGGTGCTCCAATCTGAAACGGATAGCGTTGACAGCGTTACTTTTCAGACAGGCAATGTGGTTATGGCACGCCGATTTATATGTTTTTCACTCAACGGGTTAGTGCTAATTTAATCGCATCCGGTTATAACTAATCGTGGTCAGAGAGTGTGTATTGAGTATCATGACCGAACAGCAGATGAGAGCGCGCGGGCGCTACGTGATCGGACCCGATGGGTCGCCGCTCACGGTCGCAGACCTTCCCCCGCGGGATACGAAAAGATGGGTCATTCGCCGCAAGGCTGAGGTGGTTGCCGCTGTGCGCGGCGGGCTTCTCAGCATCGAAGAAGCTTGCGAGCGGTATACCTTGACCGTCGACGAGTTCCTGTCGTGGCAGCGTTCTATCGACAAGCACGGCTTGCCCGGCCTTCGCGCAACGCGTTTACAGGACTATCGGGACTAACTTTGCCGGACTGACCCCTTGGTC
>JAEWED010000262.1 GCA_023389745.1 Actinomycetes bacterium | reverse complement strand
GACCGGCGCCGCCGGTGCCGGCCTGCGCGCCGATCCAGACGTCGGTCGCGTTCACGTGCGTGTTCGAGCCGGCGCCACCCGCGGTGTTGCTGGCACCCGCGGCGCCACCGTTGCCACCACGGCCGCCGCCGCCCGTGCCGGGCGAGGGGGTCACGCAGTAGCCACCGCCACCGCCGGAGCCGCCCAGTCCCGTGCCGCCGCCCGAACCGCCGTTCGAGCCGGCGCTGCCGGAGCCGAAGAACCAACCGCCGTCACCGCCCGCGCCGCCGAAGCCGCCGGGGCGACCGGTGTTGGAGTCGTTGCACTGCGCACCGGCGCTCGTGTTCTCGGCGACGGAGTTCGCGCCGTTGCACGCCGACGCGTAGATGTCGACACCCGGCCCACCCGACGGACCGGGCAGACCCGGACGTGCGGTGATCTGCGACGCGTCGACGGTGACCGAGGAGTTGCCGACGGAGCGCACGCCGTAGGCGCTGCGGTTGTGGCGGTCGCTGGACTGCGACGGAGCGATCGGGTCGCCCGAGTTGATCGTCGAGCGGAGGATCGTCGCGTTGGAGCCGTTGCGCAGCAGCACACCCGTGGGGTTGCGACCGTTGCCGTTCTCGACGCGCAGGTTGCTCAGCGTCAGGCCGACGGTGTTGTCGACCTGGACGGCGTGCACCGGGATGTCGCCGTGCGAGGCGTTGCCCGGTCGCACGGTCAGGTCCGAGATCGTCGTCGGCAGCGAGCCGCCGGTGCCGCGGATGCCGTACCGGTAGGTGCCCTCGGACGTGATCTCGGTGCCGGTGACCACGGTGTCCTCGGCCGAGGTGTACGCCCAGGTCGCGGACGCTCCGGCCGCGTCGTTGCGGCCACCCGCGACGTTGATGCCGGGGCGCAGATCGAACGACGGGTAGGTGCCCTGGCCGACCAGGATGTCGGTGCGGCCGTAGTCCGAGGCGTTCTGCAGTGCCTGGTCGATCGTGCGACACGGCTGGAACACGGGGGTCACCAGACCGCACCAACCCGTGTCGGGGGTGTCGTCGCCGTGGGTCTCGGAGACGTACAGGTACTCCGAGGCGACGATGATCGTCACGGTCGCGACCCGGCGCAGGCCCAGTTGGTCGGTCACCACGAGCCGGACCGTGTAGGTGCCCTGGCGGGCGAAGTGGTGGATCGGCTGAGTCGTCGCGTTGCTGGCGGTGCAGTTCAGCACGGGAGCCGCGCAGGTTCCGGCGCCGTCGGAGGCCTGTGCGGCCTCGAGCAGCACAGGGTCGCTGCCGTCGCCGAAGTTCCAGTACGACATCGGACCCTCGGTCGGGTCGACGTCGGTGTTGATGTCGGCCTCGTGGGTGCGCACCAGCGCAGCGAACTGGACCGGCTCGTTGCGCACCACGCGCACCGGGCTGGGTGCGGGCGCCGAGATGACGACGTCCGGCGGGATGCCGGAGACGTCGACCCCGCGCACCACGCAGTCGGTCGCGCCGCCGTCGACCGTCACGATCAGGCGCACCCAGTAGGTGCCCGCAGCCGCGCTCGACTCCGGGTAGGAGTGCATCGTGGTCACATCGGGGTCGCCCGGCGTGACTGCTGCGGGGTAGTTGCCGCTGCCGTCGAGCCGGCAGGCATCGGCGTTCAGCGCCGTCAGGTCCCACTCGTAACCGGTGATCGTGCGGCCACGCCGATCGCTCGACGCGCTCGCGTCGAAGGTGATGTCGACGTCCTTCGAAGGGTTGGGCGGGCTCCAGGTGAACCACGCGTCGGGGTCGCAGCCGGGCGGGCAGTAGGTGTCGGTGCGACGTGTCGACTGGAAGCTGACGTCGTCGGAGTCGTCGTCGACAACGTCGACGACGAAGCGCACCGTCTTGCAGGTGGGGTCCAGCGCAGCGTCGGCGGTCGAGCGGCAGCTGGTGGTCACGCCGTCGATGCCGTCGGTGACGCGCTCGATCGTCGTGTCGACACCGGCGGCGGGGTCGTCGGCCAGGGTGGCGAGCAGGTTGCCCGCGTCGTCGCGCGGGCGGTTCAGGAACTCGCGGGCGACGTCGTCGCGCACCGGGTCGACGCTGCCGTCGTTCAGGGTCGGGTCGGTGCCCGGGACCGCGGCGTCGATCGGGTCGGTGAAGCTCGGGCTGAAGCTCGACTCGAGGTTGAGGCATTCGCGGCGGTAGAGCACGCTGCCCTTGTCCCCCGCAGCCGGGTCGCCGTCGACCACGGTGTAGACGACGCGACGATCACCCGGTGAGACCAGCACCAGCACCGGCTCGTCGCTGGCACCCGTGTTCGGGCCGTTGACGGGCGCCGGGCAGTCGGCCAGGTCGGTCGGGGCGGCCAGGTCGGCGTTGGTGGCCGCGAACTGCGCGCTGGTGATGTCGCGCAGCATGTTGGAGTTCACCAGCGACAGCGCGCCGGTCTCTTCGTTACGTGCCCGGGTCTGCGCGCCCGACACGAGCGTGGCCGTCGACCAGGCGGCCACGGTGGTCGCGATGAGCGAGATGATCGCCGCGACGAAGACCACCTCGAGCAGCGTCAGACCGCTCTGGTTCCGACGGCGGTGGGTGTGCGACTCGGTGCCCATCAGAAGAACTCCGGATTGAGGAACGTCGGGGTCGACCAGGGGCTGGCCTCGGTGCCGAATGCGTTGGTCTTCACGGTCCTCGCCTCGAACATGTAGGAGTCGAGCGAGCAGATGCCGTTCTGGCCGCGCGGGCTGCTGTCGAACTGCGCGCGGTAGCCCTGCACCGAGCCGGGCGCTCCGGACGGCACCGAGAACACACGCGGGTTGGCGGTCAGGTTGACGAAACCGCAGAAGCCGCCACCCGCGCTGCGGATGCGGATCTCGGTGACCATCGTGTCGCCGGGCGCGGCGGGCGGGTTGCGCCACTGGAAGTCGAAGTAGGCGTTGCGGATCAGCCAGATGTCGGACTTGCGTGCGCCGTTGTTGGCGATGCCGATGGGCGGCAGCAGGGGCTCGACGCGCACCTGCATCGTGGCGGTGTTGGTGGCGCCGTTGGTCGCCGTGACGGTGACGGTCACGTTGAAGGTCGTCGGCTGCGAGGTCACGTACCGGAACGACGGCTGTGCCAGGTTCGGTCCGGAGCGCAGCTCGACGGGCACCATCGACTCGGGCACGCCGTAGTCCCACTCGTAGAGGACGATGCCGGCCGCGGCGCCGATGCCCGGCGCGAAGCCATCGGCGTGCGAGCCCGATGCGTCGAAGTTCACCCACTGCGGCGACACACCCCACGGCGGGTTGCCGGTGAGGCTGGAGCCGAGTCCCACGGTCGGTCGGATCCGGACCGGCCCGCTGATCGAGATGTTCAGGGTCGCCCAGTTGGAGCTGATGCCGTACGCGTCGGTCAGGCGCAGTCGCACGGCGTACTCCCCCGCGCTGACGAAGGTGTGTGTCTGCTGGCGGCAGAGATCACCGTTCATGTCCGTGGCCGAAACGCGACAGAGCAGCGCCGGGGTGCCGTCGCCGAAGGACCACTCCCACTGCACGACGCCGGCGACCAGGGGCGCTGGTCCCGATGACAGGAAGCTGAGATCGATCTGGCCGTTCACCAGCGGGCACGGCGTGGCTGAGTTGCACGGCTGCGAGGGTGCGGTCTGCGTGATCTCCGCGACCGGCGGGATCGGGTCGTTCGGCGTGGTCGAGAGCGGGAAGACCTCGTGGGTGACCGCGGTCCGGTTGTTCTCGTCGGTGACCCGCAACGCGATGACCGCGTCTCGCGGTGTGCTCGGCGTCGGCGCCACGTACGAGCACTCGACCGATGCGTCGTCGGCCCGGAAGGTGGTGAAGTCCGCAGGCGGCGCCGGATCCGGGACCGGGTTCTGGAGCGCCCAGCTGCCGTCGCACCACCACTCGTACTGGAAGATGCGCGACGAGCCGCCGGCCTCGAGGTACCAGACGACCTGGGTGTCGCCGTCGCCGCTGCGAGACTCGACGTAGCCGCAGTCGGTTTCAGGCGAGCCCGGGAAGGCCAGGTTGAGCACCGGTCGCTTGATGCAGAAGTTGAGCGGCTCGGCGCCGACGGCGTCGGTGCGCTTGGTGATCTGTCGGTCGAGGACCTCGCCGTCGATGACGACTCGCAGCTCGATCGCCTGCACACCGGAGTCGATGCCGACGCCGTCCGTGCATTGCGTGCCGCCGTCGGAGACCGATCGCACCTCGAGGGTGGCGTCCTCGGTGTCGATCAGTCGGCGGATGTGCGCGGGCAGCTGCGTCTCGGCGGCCCGGAACTCGGATTCGTAGTGCGTCGGCAGGGCACACATCTCGTAGGGCAACGCCTTGATCGCCTCGCCGAAGGCGGTCATCAGCACGTTCAGCCGTGCTTCCTTGTTGGCGTCCTTGCCGACGCCGCCGGCGGTGAGCGTCGCGGTCGCGATGCCGCCGACTGTGATGCCCAGGATGAGCAGCGCGATGAGCACCTCGAGCACACCCATGCCGCGCTGGTCGGCGCGGCGGGCAGTGCGTGTGGAGCGCTCGGTGGGGTTCGGGCGTCGCGTCATGTGCACCCCTTGAACGTCTGCCCCACCGCCTGGGTGCCCAGCAACCAGTCGCACACCTCGATCGAGTAGCCGACCAGGCGTTCGCTGTTGATCTCGTCGTGCACTCTCACGCGGGCCAGGCCGACGACGTCGCCGCTGTCGCGCACCTCGAAGTCGACGGTGCGCTGCGGCGGCGGGTCCGGATCCGACGGAGCGGGCGCGAGTCCCTCGCAGTACACGTCGAACGAGCTGGGGCTCAGACCGATCATTCGGGTCTCGATGCCCGGGGGGCAGCTCGCGTCGTCGTCGCGCACGACGTTGACGGCCTCTTCGATGCGCCCGTCGATCTGGTGCAGCGTGCGGGTGTCGGTCTCCAGACGATTCGAGAGCCGCCGGGTCGACGAGGACATGCGCAGCAGCCCGACGACCACGATCGACAGCACCAGCACGACGGCGAGCACCAGGAGGAGGATCGAGCCGCGCTGGTCCTTGCACCGAGAATGATTTCTCGACGCGCGCGAGGAAGTGTCGGTCGTTGGCCCCATACGACACCTCCCTCTCGCCCCAACCGCGTGCCCCAGCACTGCGGCCGATCCCAGCAACTCCGACTGACCGTCAGTCAGTCGTAACTCTGAACCTTACTCAAACGAAACGATTTCGCCTACTACCAGTTCGGCCTAGAGCTCGACCTGGCCGTAGATGCCGTACATCGCGGAGACCATGGCGAGGGCCACGAAGCCGACGACCAGGCCGATGAAGAGCATCATGATCGGCTCGAACCAGGCGGTCAGCTTGTCGACCGCGTAACCCAGCTCCTCTTCGTAGAAGCCGGCCGCGTTCTCGAGCTGGTCCGACAGCTCACCGGTGCGCTCGCCGACCCGCACCATCTGGATGACGGCGTTCGGGAACAGCTCGGTGGTCGCCAGCGGGTCGGCGAAGCCGCGGCCCTCGAGCACGCCGTCCATCGCCGCGGTCAGCCGCTCCTTGTAGACCAGGTTGTTCGCGCAGTCGATCGACGTCGGCAGGGCGTCGGTCAGCGGCACACCGGCGTCGAGCAGCGCGGCGAGCACCCGGGTGAAGCGCTCGGTCGACGAGTAGGTGACGACCGTGTTGACCATCGGCGTCTGGAGCTGCAGCGCGTGCAGGTTGCGCCGCCCCTTGGGGGTGCGGATGTAGAGCAGCGTGCCGACCACGAGCGACAGCAGCACCAGGCCGGTGATCAGCCCGGCGGGCGACCCGACGAACCCGGCGATGTTCATGAGCGTGCGGGCCGGCAGGGGCAGATCGGCGCCGAAGTCCTCGAAGAACTCGGCGAACTTCGGGATGGCGAACACCACGATGATCAGCACCACGGCCAGCGAGACGCACATCAGGATGATCGGGTAGATGAGCGCCTTGCGCACCGCACGGGTGAGCTCGACATCACGGCGGATGTAGCCGTGCAGCTGGTCGAAGGCCTCGTCCATGCGGCCGGTGTGCTCGGCCGAACCGAGCAGCGCCATGAAGTACGAGGGGAACACATCGGCGTGCAGGCTGAGCGCCTCGGTCACCGAACGGCCGGCGGTCACCCGGTCGAGCACGTCGCCCAGGATCTCCTTGAAGCGCCGGTTCTCGGCGTCCTGGCGCAGGTTGTCGAGCGCCTCGGTCATCGGCACACCCGAGCGGAGGAAGGTCGCCATCTGCCGGGAGAAGTGCATGATGTCGACGAGCGGCACCTTCTCCTTGGTGATCTCGAGCTGCATCCCCTTCTTCTCGGAGATCTTGGTGACGCGCAGGCCCTGCACGGCGAGCTCGTTGCGGGCGTGGTTCGCCGAGGGCGCCTCGATCGTGCCCTTCACCGCCGCGCCGTCGAGGGTCTCGCCCTCGTAGCGGTACTTGGCGTGCTTGACCTTCGCCTTCTTCGGCGCCTTGCCCGTCGGTGCCCCGACGGGCGGCCCACCCGGCGATTCCATCGTTGCGCTCATCGGGCACCTGCCTCTGCTGTCACGTCACCCAGATCGTTCGGCATGTTCCCCCCCGACACTCCGCTGCCCATCGAGATGGGAGCGTGCGGTTCGGTCGTCATGGTCTTGGCCTCGGGCCCCTCGTCGGGACCGCCCAGCTCGCCGGGGGCCTTGCCCAGCGCACGCTTGCCGGCCGGCAGCTCGAGCGGATCCTTCGCCTCGTCGCGGTCGATGCCCGGCGCGTAGACGCTGCGGATCACGTCGTCGATCGTGGTCTTGCCGTCGACGACGAGCTCGAACGCCTGGGCCTGCATGGTGCGCATGCCCTCGTCGACGGCGAGTGCCCGGATCTCGTGGTGCGTGGCGCGGGCGACGATCATCTCGCGGATCGCGTCGCTGACCTGCAGCAGCTCGTAGACGCCGACACGACCGCGGTAGCCCGTGTTGTTGCACAGGTTGCAGCCCACACCCTTGAGCCACACCGGCGGCTGGTGGCCGACCTGCTCGTCGATGATGCGGATCTCGGCCGGGGTCGGGGTGTAGGGCTTGGCGCAGTTGGTGCAGATGCGACGCAGCAGACGCTGGCCGACCACACCGCTGAGCGCCGAGGCGACCAGGAAGGGCTCGATGCCCATGTCGGTGAAGCGGTGGATCGCGGCGACCGAGTCGACGGCGTGCAGCGACGACAGCACGAAGTGGCCGGTGAGCGACGCCTGCATCGCGATGCGGGCGGTCTCCTCGTCGCGGATCTCACCGACGAGGATGACGTCGGGGTCCTGACGAAGGATGCCGCGCAGGCCATCCGCGAAGGACATGCCGGTGTCGGACACGGGCATCTGCGAGATGCCGTCGAACTGGTACTCGACGGGGTCCTCGATGGTGACGACGTTGCGCGTCGGATCGTTGATCTCGGTCAGGGTCGCGTAGAGCGTGGTCGTCTTGCCCGAACCGGTCGGGCCGGTGCACAGCAGCATGCCGAGCGGGGCCTTCACCGTCTTCAGGTAGGCCGGCTCGACCGTGGGGTGCATGCCCAGGTCCTTGAGGCTGATCAGCGACTTGGTCTTGTCGAGCAGTCGCAGCACGACCTTCTCGCCGTGCACCGTGGCGACGGTCGAGGTGCGGATGTCGATCGGGCGACCGTCGACGGTGACGCCGAACTGACCGTCCTGGGGACGGCGGCGCTCGACGATGTTCAGGTTCGCCATGACCTTGATGCGGCTCGCCAGCGCGGACGACATGCGGCTCGGCAGGGTGATCGCCTCGGTCATCGCACCGTCGATGCGGTAGCGGACGCGCACGGCCTTCTCACCCGGCTCGATGTGGATGTCGGACGCGCGGCTGCGCACACCCTGGGTGATGATGCGGTTGACGACCTGCACGATCGGCGCGTTGTCGTCGACGGCGAAGGCGTCGTCCTGCTCGCGCTCCTCGAAGGCCGACTCGGTCAGCTCGAAGGCCTGGATGTGGGCCTGCGCCTCGTTGAGCACGTTGTAGGCCTGGTCGAGCAGACGCTCGATCTCGCTCTTGGTGCCCATGAGCAGACCGATGCGCTTGCACTTCTCGGTGAGCTCGGCGATGGCCTGGGTGTTCAGCGGATCGGCGATCGCCAGGTAGACGCGACCCTCGACCTCTCGCAGCGGGACGACTGTGTGCTTGCGCGCCATCTCCTCGCCGACGAAGTCGAGCACGCCGCGCTCGGGGGTCTCGTTGGGGAGGTCGGCGAGCGGGATGCCGAACTGCTGCGCGAGCGCTGCGGCGAGCGCGGTCTCGTCGACCTTGCCGAGCGTGAGCAGCACGTCGCCCAGACGGGCGGCACCCTCGGCGGTCGGGTTGTCCTTCTGGTGCTGCAGCGCGGCGATCAGGTCGTCGGGGTCGACGGAGCCGAGCTCGAGCATGACCTCGCCCAGCTTCGGACGGTTGCTGCCGACCCAGGTGTCGATCTCGGTGGCGAGCACTGCGGCGTCAGCGCTGTCGAAGTCGATGGAACGACGACGCCGACCCGACGTGCCTCCCTGATCGGACTTCGGCTTCCTGAAGACTGCCAAGTTCCTGTGCTCCCAGTCATTCGCACGGGACACTTGCCCCCTGCATCAAAGGTTGTCGACAACGCTATCGGCATCGCCCTCGGACACCGCTGTGCATCTCCTCGATGCCCGACCGGAGAGTCGCCCCGTACTCCGGCCGCAGTGCAGTGTGAGGGCGTGCTGAATTGGTGTCAACCGAACCATTGTACCCACGCGCTACAGAAATTCACCTAGAACCCGAACGGCGTTCAATTCGTTGCGCTCACCAATTTCCAGGGGCGCGAAGATCACACGACCGTGTGTCAGCTGGCCGGCCCGCCGGCCGTGTGCTGGCCGGCCTGCCAGCCGGGTGCGGGGTGCCCGGTGCGGCCGGTGCGGCACTGGCCGCCCGGTGCTGGCCGCCGCTGGGCCGCCGGCCCGGCACTGGCC
>JAEWED010000112.1 GCA_023389745.1 Actinomycetes bacterium | reverse complement strand
GCCGCAACGCTGGCGAGCACACCGTTCGTGATCGATGCGCTCGCCAAGCGAGAGGAGAGAATCAGAGGTCGATCTTGATCGCCCCGCTTACGGACGAGAGCAGCAACGGCGATTCGGCCAAAACACCACTGTTGTTGTTCCCCCAGCAGAGAAGCTCGTCATCCTTCGAGACGACGCACTTTCCGGTGAGCTTCTTGGGGTGGTCGACGCGCAAGATCTCGTTCAGACGGTATCCGCCGATCGTCTCGACGCAGCGAACTTTGCCGCTCTCGAACAGGAAGCAGTCGTCGATGCCGTCGACCGCGCCCGTCATGGGACGCGCCGGATCCGCCGGCGTCGGGTCACTGAGAGCGGCGGGCGTATACGAGACCTTAGAGCCGAGGACTCCCCAGAACCAAACGTTGCCGTCGTTGCCGATCGCGTAGGCGTAGCTCTGGTTCACGTGAACCTTCTTGATGTTCGTGAGTGTTCCCGCCCGCGTCGGCGACGTGACCGCCCCGCCCCCGGATCCCGTTCCCGTGAGCGTTTTGGATCCCCAGCACCACACCTCACCGTTCGACACGGCACACGTTGCATTTGGGCCCGCCGCGACCTGATCCACGGTGATGCCGGGGACCTCTTCGGGAGTCGGATGGGCGACGCTGTCCTGTTTGCCGATTCCGAGCTGTCCGTTCGTATTTCCGCCCCAGCAAAGAAGCTTGCCGTCGGTCTTGATCGCGCATGCGTGGCTCGCGCCGACGTCCACCGCCCTCACGTCCTGCAGGAAAGGCGTCGCCGGGACGCTCGGCACGACGGGGGAGCCCGTGGCGTAGCCCACTCCCCAGCACTTCAGGTCGTTCGTGTCGAGCACGCCGCAAACCACGCCCTTCAACGAGATATCGGGCTTCACCATCGTGAAGTGCGGGGCGTCCGGCGATTGAATGGGCTGCGGAGCGTAGGTCGTGTTGAGCGCCGACACGACACCCCGGCCGAGCTCACCATTGCGATTGCTGCCCCAGCATTTCGTGGTGACGTCCTGCCCTCGCTGCACGCGCGCGCAATAGACGCCACCTCGCGTCCACGCATCCTGGACGATGGGCGTTCGTTCATCCGCCCCACTGTCCCACGAGATCCGCCGGTCGGGAGCGGCGTCTGTGGCGGCGTCTTCGTCCGAAGCACCACTGTCCTGCTCCGTCTCGAAGGGGGGCGAACCACCGTCCCCATCGGTCGACGCGCCAGCGTCCGCCGACGTGTCCGGCACGTCGACTGCACCCGTCTCGTCGGCGCAACCTGCGAGTGCGAGCAGCCGGACGAAAGCGCATGCGGCGGAGAGGACCTTCAACTTCGACATGTTCATGCATCACGCTCGCTGGAGATTGTCGTTCGCCTATCGCGGGACGGAGACCGCGGCAGAGGTGATCTCACGGAGCCCCGCGCCGCCGGGGTAGCCATAGCTTGCATAGGAATCGAGCCCCCACACGGTGAGCGCAAAGGGCTCGTCGCTTCGAATTTCGTGTCGACCGTTCTCACACGTGCCACGCGGAAACGATTGGGGCTTGGAGTCGCGCACGAGGGTCACGCGGGCGTACTGATAGCGCCCCGCTTCATCGATGTTCTTCCACTCGGTAATCGGTCCCGAGCAGTCGAGGTCGACGTCCTTGAAGCCGCTTCCACTGTCGTGCCTCGTGACGACGAGCGTCGTGTACCCGTAGGTCATGTCGGTGAAGAACACGTACGAGTCCAGGTACTGCTGCACGGGAACGACGTTGACGAACTCCGGATCCCCGATGTCCTTCATGTAGTCCGGACCGTTGACTTCCCCGAAGCTGGCGCTCGTCATGTAGGCGGCGAAATAGAATGGATGCTCGTTATCCTGACTTCGCACGACGAACGAGTCTCTCGACCAGAAGACGGCGGACTCTCCCCTCTGGAGTGAGTCCGGAGCTCCATCGGGGCGCTTCGGCACGTAGGAGAGCTGGGTGCCGTCCGCTGCACCAATCAACCGCCAGGGCACCCTTTCCTCGCGGCGCGCGGGGTCTGCCTGTTCGCCGGCGCGGAGAACCCATCGGCTCTCGTGACTCGCGGCGATGTACTCCGTGCCCCATGCACGCAGGGGAGGGATCTGTTGCTGAGCCACGTCGCAGGCCTGCGCCCCCCAGTCCGTCGGGAACTTGAGGCACGTTGCTCCTCCGAAGACTCCGACCGGCTTCGTAGCTTCGATGGGACTTCCCACGAACTCCTTGGCGACCGCGATCTGGAGGGTTTGTCCTTTGGACAGGTTGTAGATCCCCGACTTGCCGTCCGAAGAGGGCGTCGCATCCGGCAGGATGACCTGATCGTTGTTCGGGCGGATGCGCACCTCCGTGTCGTCCTCGTTGGCCACGATCTGAAGCGTAGGCTTCATGCCCGTCCAGCGATTGTCGATGGCCGGCCACGCATTGACCACGAGATACGATTTGTCCCACGACGACGTGGGCAGAAGGACCGTTGCCGACGGCAGAAAGCTTGGTGCGCCCCCGTAGGGGTAAATCGAATATGCGCTGACGGGGAAGTTCGTCGAGATATGAAATGCCTCCGTGGTCCCCGAAGTCATGGGGACGCGGAATTCCTCCGAAACGATGGCTGGGGTGATCGGACAGCGCACGTGGGTAAACGCGAACTTCTCCATGGGCGGCTTCTCCGCATCGTGGAGGAAGAGAATCGCGATCTCGCCAGGCGGCAGCGGACCGTCGAGCACCTCGTACTCGAGCTTGCCGTTTTTCGTTCGTGGGATGGCCGTGCTGTTCGAGACGTCGAGGGGCTTCCCCTCGTATTCGACGTGGATGTTGACCGGTTCGCTCCATGTATTCGCGACGAACGCCGCGAAGCAGGAATTGCGATAGTCTTGCAG
>JAEWED010000103.1 GCA_023389745.1 Actinomycetes bacterium | reverse complement strand
GTATCGGACTGGGAGCACGGGAAACGAGCCGAGCTGGGTCGCGACTCGGTCTTCGACGGCATCCCGACGACGCTGCCGGCCCTGGCACGGGCGCTGAAGGTGGTGCGCAAGACCGAGGCGATCGGCGCGCCCGCAGATCCGCCGGCCACGTCTGCCCGTCCCGGCCAGGAGGCTGGTGACCCGGCCGCGCAGCTGGGTGAGCAGCTGTTCGCCCTGGTCCAGGAGGCGCAGCGTGCCGGCGTCGATCCGGAGGACGCACTGCGCCGGGCCACGGACCGCCGCATGGCACAGGTCCGTCAACATGAGGCCGGTGGCCCGGGGACCTAGAGTCCCATGTCATGCCTGAACCGCTGCAGATCGCTCCCGCCGCCGGACGCCTGGGGATCCTGACCCCCGGCATGGGCGCCGTCGCCTCGACCGCCTACGCCGGAGTGCTCGCCACCCGCAAGGGGCTCGCGAAGCCCATCGGCTCGCTCACCCAGATGGCCCACATCCGCCTCGGCGAACGCAGCGAGGGTCGCAACCCGCTGATCCGCGACTTCGTGCCGCTCGCAGGCCTCGACGACGTCGTGTTCGGCGGCTGGGACCCGATCTCGCCGAACGCGCTCGAGGCCGCCCGCACCGCCGGTGTGCTCGACGAGCGCGACCTGTCGCCGCTGTCGGGCGAGCTCGAGGGCATCAACGCCATGCCGGCCGTGTTCGACCAGCGCTGGGTGAAGAAGCTCGACGGCGTCCGCGTGAAGACCGGCGAGAGCAAGTGGGACCTCGCCCAGCAGGTGATCGCCGACATCGAGAACTTCCGGGTCGAGAACGCGTGCGACCGCCTGGTCATGGTGTGGTGCGGTTCGACCGAGGCGTACCAGGAGCCGACGGCGGTGCACGAGACCGTCGAGTCGTTCGAGGCCGGCCTGCGCGCGGACGATCCGAACATCTCGCCGAGCCAGATCTACGTGTACGCCGCCCTGAGCAGCGGGGTGCCGTTCGCCAACGGCGCGCCCAACCTGAGCATCGACCTGCCCTGCATGGAGGAGCTCGCGATCGCCCGTGGCGTGCCGGTCACCGGCAAGGACTTCAAGACCGGCCAGACGCTGATGAAGACGATCCTGGCGCCGGGCTTCAAGGCCCGCATGCTCGGCCTCCGCGGCTGGTACTCGACCAACATCCTGGGCAACCGGGACGGCGAGGTGCTCGACGACCCCGAGAACTTCAAGACCAAGGAGGTCTCGAAGCTCGGCGTGCTCGACACGATCCTGCAGCCCGAGGTGTACCCCGACCTCTACGGCAACATCGACCACGTGGTGCGGATCAACTACTACCCGCCGCGCGGTGACAACAAGGAGGGTTGGGACGCCATCGACATCTACGGATGGATGGGGTACCCGATGCAGATCAAGGTCGACTTCATGTGCCGGGACTCGATCCTGGCCGCGCCGATCGTGCTCGACCTCGCCCTGTTCCTCGACCTGGCGGCCCGCGCCGGCCAGTCGGGCGTGCAGGAGTGGCTGAGCTTCTACTGGAAGGCCCCGCAGGCGGCGGGCGGTGTCGCGCCGGAGCACGACATCTTCATCCAGCAGACCAAGCTCAAGAACACGCTGCGTGAGTGGATGGGCGAGGCGGCGGTCACCCACTCCGAAGCGGGCTGATCGGCCGGCCCTGATGTCGGACCGCTCCTCGGCCTCGGATCGGCCTGCCGTCGCCGGCACGGGGCAGCTCCGCGCCGACTCGGCGCGCCTCGCCGAGCTGGCGGCGTCGGGCCCGCTGGACGCAGCGGTGCCCGACTGTCCGGGCTGGGCGCTGCGAGACCTCGTCGTGCACCTCGGCACCATCCACCGGTGGGCGGCCGAGTGCGTCGGCACCGCCGCTGAACCGACGACGCGGTGGCAGGACCTGCACCGCGAGATCGCGGACGACGTGCTGGCGTCGTGGTTCGCCGAGGGTGCCGACGCGCTGGCCGACGCGCTCGACGAGCGGGCCCCCGACGCCCCGACGTGGACGCCGTTCCCGATCGAGGCGCCGACGGTCTCGGTCTGGACCCGTCGTCAGACGCATGAGACCTCGCTGCACCGTCGCGACGCAGAGGCGGCGCTCGGGGTGATCGGCCCGATCGGAGCCGCGCTCGCGGCCGACGGGGTCGACGAGTACTTCGGCGTCATCGTGCCGAGGCTCGTGCAGCGCGACGGGTTGCAGCTGCCGCCCGCTGGCAGCGCCCATCTGCACTGCACCGACACCGAGGGGGAGTGGACCCTCGAGGTGGTCGACGGCGAGTACGTGCTCGATCGGGAGCACCGCAAGGGCGACGCCGCGGTGCGCGGCACCGCCGAGCAGCTCCTGTTGCGCGTGTGGGGCCGCGACGTCCCCGACGACGCCCTCGAGGTGCTCGGCGACGCCGACGTCGCTGCCGCCTGGTTGGGTCTCGGCGGCAACTGACCGCCGACGGGCGTCCGCCGCCCGACTCAGGCGAACCGAGCCCACATGAGGATGCGCTGGAAGGCGTAGTAGTACGGCGTCCGGTGGCCGAGGCGTTCGGCGAGGAGCTCGCGGTAGCGCGCCACGAACGCCTCGTAGCGTTCGGGTGGCAGCACCCGGCGGACCCGGACCAGCGCGGTGCCCGAGGTCCAGTCGACGACGGCGTCGGGACCGGCGAGCTCCATGCCGTACACCTGGAGCCGCACGAGCTGCTCGGTGGCGCCGAGCGACCACAGCAGCTCGGCGTACTCGGCGGGGCCGAGCACCGAGGCGGCGACGGGGTCCTCGGGAGGGTGCCCGCCGAGCTCGTCGAACCAGGGTTGCTCGTGCAGCACGTCGGTGATCGTCGTGTGCGACGGATGTGTCGCGTTCGACGGGACCTGCACGGCGAGCTGCCCGCCGGGACGCAGGTGCGCCACCCAGTCGGCCAGCACCGCCGAGTGGTCCGCCAGCCACTGCAACGACGCGTTCGCCAGGACGACGTCGACCGGCGGGCGCCGGTCGAGCGAGCCGATGTCGGCGAGCTCGAACCGGAGGTCGAGGCCGCGATCGCCCTGCGGTGCCGCGGCCAACATCTCGGGGGAGTTGTCGATGCCGACCGCCGTCGCGACACCGAGGTTCCGGGCAGCCTGCGCGGTCAGCTCGCCGGTGCCGCAGCCCAGGTCGAGCAGCGAGCCGCCCGGCACCGGTTCGATCAGCGACACGAGGTCGTGGAACGGGCGGGCCCGATCGTCGGCGAACCGGCGGTACGTGTCGGGGTCCCACTGGTCACCACGTCGTGCTCCCATGCCGATGACCCTACCCACTTGTATTGAACTTGTATAGGTCTCGCCGGGGAAGCGCCGGACGGAGCAGACTCGGGACCCATGTGCGCCGCCCGACCCGACGTCGACCTGTTGGATCCCGAGTTCTACCGGGGTGATCCCCACGAGGCGTTCACCTGGATGCGCCACCACGAGCCCGTCTACCGCGACGAGCGCAACGGGCTGTGGGCGGTGTCGCGCCACGCGGACCTGCTGGCGGTCGAGCGTGACAGTGCGACGTTCGTCTCGGGGCGCGGCTACCGCTCGTGGTGGGCGCCCGAGGAGAACAACATCATCTCCTCGGACGACCCCGAGCACCTGCGGAACCGGCGACTGGTGTCGAACCGCTTCACGCCGCGGGCCAGTCGGGAGCACGAGCCGTGGCTGCGGGCCACGATCGACGAGCTGCTCGACGGGATCGGCGACGACGGCGAGCTCGAGGTCGTCAGCGGCCTGGCCGCACCGCTGCCCAGCCGGCTGATCGCCCGACTGCTCGGCTTCCCCGAGGAGCGCTGGCGCGACGTGCAGCGCTGGTCGGAGTCGATCATGCGCTTCGACGCGGCGTCCTACGACGAGGCCGCCCTGATCGGGCTCGGCACGGCGATCGCCGAGTTCGTCGAGCTGCTCGGCGAGGTCGTGCCCGAACGTCGGGGCTGTCCGGCGGACGACCTGGTGTCGGTGTGGGTGCACGCCGACATGGGCGACCGCGTGGGCTACACCGACCGCCGGCTGCTGCACGAGACCGGGCTGTTCATCGCCGGCGGTGCCGAGACCACCCGCACCGCGATCAGCCACGGGCTGCGGGTCTTCGCGGACCACCCCGACCAGTGGGACCGGGTGGCCGAGGACCCCTCGCTCGTGCCCGGCGCCGTCGAGGAGGTCATCCGCTGGGTGACGCCCCTCAACAACTTCTTCCGCACGGCGGCGACCGACGCCCGCATCGGCGACCAGGACGTCGCCGAGGGCGACCGGGTGATCCTGCTGTACCCGTCGGCGAACCGTGACGAGGCGGTGTTCGCCGACCCGTTCCGCTTCGACGTCACCCGGGCGACCAACCCGCACCTGGCCTTCGGACACGGTACGCACTTCTGCGTCGGCGCCAACCTGGCCCGCTTCGAGCTGCAGCTGCTCTTCGGCGAACTGACCCGCCGTTTCAGGGCACCGGTCGTGGTCGTCGAGCCCGACGTGGAACCGAACATCTTCGCCCGCGCGGTCCGGTCCTTCACCGTGCGGCTCGAGCCTCGCTGAGTTCGGCAGCAAGGTGAGACAGATGGAGCAAGTCTCCACGCTCGGAAACTGAGGAGAAGTCTCGCGGGTGCCCCGGAACGGCACTTCGGCCATCCCTGCAGGGCCGCTTCCGCGGAAGCGCGAGCGCCGGCGAGCCCGAGTGTCGCGTGCACTCCCGCGCCGACTTGGAACGAAACCGGGCGGTGGAACCACTCTCGTTTCGTCGCAACTCGGCGTCAGGACACACCCGCGGATCCAGCGCGCCCTGAGGCTCGACGCTTCCGCCGAAGCGCCGGCCGGAGTGACGGTGTCCCACAACGCCGGGTGTGGGCAGCGGAGCACTTCGGAGGTGGCAGCTCCCTACGCGGCCGCGGAGGGCCTCGACCTGAGTTGGCGATCTAGGACATCGAACAACGATCGAGCCGTGTAGGCACCCATCGCGCCAAAGGCGCAGCCGAATATGAAGAGCCAAGCGTGGGCTCGCATCCATTGCTCTGCAGTTGCCAGCGTGCGGACGCCGTGATCGTCGAAGTACCTGATGCCGAGTTCCTCGACGGGGGCTCCGGGTCCGGAGAAGCCCCGGACGGTGGCGACGCTGAGGGCCGCAAAGCACACCAGCGTTCCCAATCCCAACAAGGGGTGATCTCTCAGAGCCTGCACCTGTTCACCCAAGGGCAAACTCCGATTCCCTCTGTCGGCGACGACCGACAGAAGCGCCGTGAGAAAGAGCAGCAGCCCGGTCGCTCCGGTTGGCAGGACCAACCAGCGCAGCGTTTCCCAGCTCCCCGGAAAGAGCACTAGCGCCCAACTCACCGGAGCGGCGGCCACCACCACTATCGAACAGATGACTGAGCGGACCTTGGTCATCTGACCTGGAAGGTGAGTGCCATAGGGTCAGTCTGGCAGCCAGACGCCCACCGACCTCCATTGGCGCAGACTGCCTGCGGGCGCCCGATAGCGCCGGGACTACAGCGCTCCTGGACGGACTGAAGGTTGCCTCGCTCGGTACTCTTCAGATGTGAACGAGCCGTTGGGGGACGATCAGAGGCGCGCGGTCGGCTGCGCCGGGACGTTGGCGAACATGATCGGCGGCGCCCACGACAGAGCCGTATCCGCCATGATCAGAACAGAGCAGTGGTCGACCGCGTCAAATGTGATCGCGTGGTGGCAACACGCCAACTGCGACAGCCGCTCGATGAGCTGGGACGGTGGGGACGCGTCGTCGTGCGGGACGCGACCCAGACGATCGAGTATCCGAGTAGCCCCTAAGGCCGGTTTGGGCGTGGCCGGTTCCCACCCCATCTGGTCAGGATGCTCGAGTCCCGGGTCGCTGGCGGCTATGACATCTCGATGCGCGCGATCGAGCGAAAGTCTCGGCCCTCTCGACTTCGCAGGTGTGTCAGGCCCGTCGTGTTCGTGCTTGCGGCAGTCGCAGCTGCGAACGCCACTGCGTGCAACGACCAAGCCGACCCTCGGATCGTGGCGTATGTCGAGTCGATCTCCGCAGACGAGGTCTGCTTCTCCACCAACGATCGCCTCCTCGAGTTCCGCGTGGGCTGCTATCCCTACGACACCAAGGATGAGGATGCGCTTGTCGTCGGTTCGTGCGTGTGGGTACGCGTGCCTGATCCGGTCGTGCACGACGAGCCGGAGACGGTCGCGGCGCGAGACGTGAGCAAGATGCCCGACCGCTCCGACTGCAGAGGCAAGTCCTGAGTAGGCGCGAGAGGCGCTGAGTCGCCGTCCAGTGTCAGTGCCGCAGGGAGCACTCAGGACTCCGGGCGCGATGCGGCGGACTGGCGAAGCGGGATCGAAGCCCGGTATCCCCTATCGCCGGCTCGGCGGCGCTCGCGATCGAGGCTGATCGGCACATCGGTGACGGCTCTTCCGGCCGCTGCAGCATCAGCCGCTACCAGCTGATCACCTCAAGTACGGCGTTGCGAGGGAATCGAGCGACCGTGACCGATACTCGCTCCGGCCTCGTGGGCGTCCGGGCATTCACCTCGAAGGCGGCCTGCTCCGACGGCGCCACATCTACGAGGTTCGAGAACAGGTAGCCACGGCCGTCCTCGGGGCCGGACAGCCCTTCAACGGCGTCAGCCCAAACTTCTGCGACAGAGCCATCCGCGAGCGTGACCTTCCAGCGACTCGGAGGCGACGTGCTCGACCACATGCCCCGAGCACGCTACTTCCCGGGTTTCAGTCGCCGAGCGATGTCACCTATCGCCGGATGCCAGACGGCCCGCTCGGAGGGCGCTTCCGCGGAAGCGCGAGCGCCGGCGAGCCCGAGTGTCGAGTGCACTCCCGCGCCGACTTGGAACGAAACCGGGCGGTCGAACCAGTCTCGTTTCGTCGCAACTCGGCTTCAGGACACACCCCGCGGACCCAGCGCGCCCTGAGGCTCGACCGGTTCCGCGGAAGCGCCGCGCAGCAGGTGACCCGGACGTCGCCACGCCCGTCGGTCGCATGGCGGCGTTGGCTCCGCAGCCGCCGCCGGCTGGGCCAGAATGGGAGACCTGATGGCAGTAGCGGTGGAACGGCGGGTCGCGCCGAGGAAACTCGGATATCAGCCATCGCTCGATGGCCTCCGCGCCATCTCGGTGCTGGCGGTCATCCTGTACCACGCCGGCGCGAAGTGGATGCCGGGCGGCTTCCTCGGCGTCGAGGTCTTCTTCGTCGTCAGCGGCTTCCTGATCACCACGCTGCTGCTCGAGGAACGCGCCCAGAGCGGCGCGGTCGACATGCGTCACTTCTGGGTGCGGCGGGCCCGACGGCTGCTGCCGGCGCTGTACCTGCTGCTCGCCGTGGTGTCCGGGGCGGCGCTGCTGGTGTACCGCGACGCTGCCGGGCGCATGGGCGGCGACGTGCTCGCCGCGCTCTTCTACGTCAGCAACTGGTGGCAGATCTTCCTCGACGAGTCCTACTTCGTGCAGTCGGGCCGGCCGCCGCTGCTCATGCACCTGTGGTCCCTCGCGGTCGAGGAGCAGTTCTACCTGCTGTTCCCTCCGCTGTTCGTGGCCGGGCTGGCCAAGCTCGGCCATCGGCGCACCCGCACCGTGGTGCTGGTCGTGGCGCTCGCCTCGGCGATCGAGATGGCGCTGCTCTTCGACGAGGGCGCCGACACCTCGCGCATCTACTACGGCACCGACACCCGGGCCGCGGGCCTGCTGATCGGTGTGCTGCTCGCGATGGTCTGGAAGCCGTGGACCGCGACCCGCCCCGCTGCCCGGCGGGCAGGGCCGACCCTCGACCTGATCGGTGGCGTCGGCCTGGTCGTCATCGGCTGGTTCATGGTCCGGGTGAACGCGTACGACCCGTTCATCTACCGGGGCGGCTTCCTGCTGCTCGACCTGGTCTGCATCGCGGTGATCGCCGTGCTGGTGCACCCTGCCGCCCGGCTGTCGTCGGTCCTGGGCTGGGCACCGCTGGTGTGGATCGGCATGCGCTCCTACGCCCTCTACCTGTGGCACTGGCCGATCTTCCAGGTGACGCGGCCGGACCAGGACGTGCCGCTGAGCGGCCTGCCGTTGTTCATCCTGCGCATGGCGTTGACCGTCGGCGCCGCGGAGCTGTCGTACCGATACGTCGAACAGCCGCTGCGCAAGGGCGTGCTCGGCGACTGGTGGCGCGACCTGCGCACCGCGACCGGAGTGCGGCGCGACGCCCTCATCCGCCGTGGCATGACCGTGGGTGGCGTCTTCGCCGTCCTGCTCGTCGTGCTGACCGTCGGGCTCTACGGCGCCACGCACAGCCCGGACCGCGAGCAGCTCGCCATGGCCGGCCTCGAGGACGCCGCCGGCTTCGAGGACTCGGGCATCGCCGATCCCGGTGACGACCCCGATGCCCCGGTCACGACCGACACGACGACCACCACGACCACCGCGGCGCCGGCGACCACCGCGACGGTCGGCGACACCGCGACGAGCGCGCCGGCGGCGACGACCACCGTCGCGCCGCAGGGCACGAACGCGGTGGCGGTCGGCGACTCGGTCATGCTGGGTGCGTCGGGGGCGCTGACCTCGGCGATGCCGGGCATGCGAGTCGACGCGAAGGTCGGCCGCCAGTTCGACTCCGTCCTCAACGTCGTCAGCTGGTACGAGAGCGAGGGCCTGATCCCCGGACCGCTGGTCGTGCACGCCGGCACCAACGGCACGTTCACCGACGGCGACCTAGACCGGCTGATGGAGATCGCGGGGGACCGCAAGGTCCTGCTCGTCAACGCCAGGGTCGCCCGTCCGTGGCAGGACCTGGTCAACCAGCGGCTCGCCGCCGCGGCGCAGCGCCACCCCAACGCCGTGCTCGTGGACTGGTACAGCCTCGCCTCGGCGCACCCGGAGTGGTTCGCGAACGACGGTGCGCACCTGAAGACCGCGGGCGCCGCGGCGTTCGCCGAGCTGATCCGGTCGAACCTGTGACCGGATCGCCGGGGTGGGGCGGGTCGCCCGGGTGGGTCGAGCCGGCTGCGCCGATCGATTCGGAGCCGCGTCCGTGGCCTGGCAAGATGCCGGGCGGAGACAACCATGTCCGACGCCCGAGGGTGCGTCGGCACGACGGCCCAGGAGCGGAGCGCACGTGAGCATCATCGAGGGGATCATCGGACGGCAGATCCTGGACTCCCGTGGCAACCCCACGGTCGAGGTCGAGGTCGAGCTGGACTCCGGGGCGACCGGTCGGGCCGCGGTGCCCTCGGGTGCATCGACGGGCGCCTTCGAGGCGGTCGAGCTGCGCGACGGCGACGCGGACGCCTACCTCGGCAAGGGCGTCCTGAAGGCCGTCGAGCACGTCAACGGCGAGATCGCGGACGCGCTGCTCGGCTTCGACGCCGTCGACCAGCGTGACCTGGACCGCGTGCTGATCGACCTCGACGGCACCGACAACAAGGCCCGCCTGGGTGCCAACGCCATCCTGGGTGTGTCGCTGGCGGTCGCGAGCGCCGTCGCCGACGAGCTCGACCTGCCGCTGTACCGCTACGTCGGCGGCCCGAACGCCTGCGTGCTGCCGGTCCCGATGCTCAACGTGATCAACGGTGGTGAGCACGCCGACAACAACGTCGACATCCAGGAGTTCATGCTGATGCCCGTCGGCGCGGCCTCGTTCTCCGAGGCGCTGCGCTGGGGTGCCGAGACGTACCACACCCTCAAGAAGGTCGTGCACGACCGTGGCCTGTCGACCGCGATCGGCGACGAGGGCGGCTTCGCCCCCGACCTGGGCTCCAACGAGGAGGCCATCGCGCTGCTCGTCGAGGCGATCGAGCGCACGGGCCGCACCCCGGGTGCCGACATCGCCATCGCGCTCGACGCCGCGTCGACCGAGTTCTTCGCCGACGGCGTCTACACGCTCGCCGGAGAGGGCCGCTCCCTGTCGTCGGCGGAGTTCGCGGACTACCTCGCCGACCTGTGCGGCCGCTACCCGATCGTGTCGATCGAGGACGGCATGGCCGAAGAGGACTGGGACGGTTGGGCCGACCTGACCGCCAAGGTCGGCGACCGGGTCCAGCTCGTGGGCGACGACCTGTTCGTCACCAACAGCGAGCGCCTGGCACGTGGCATCGAGGCCGGAGTCGCCAACTCGATCCTGGTCAAGGTCAACCAGATCGGCTCGCTCACCGAGACCCTCGAGGCCGTCGAGCTCGCCACCCGCAACGCGTACACGTCGGTCATGTCGCACCGGTCGGGTGAGACCGAGGATGTCACCATCGCCGATCTGGCGGTCGCCACCAACTGCGGTCAGATCAAGACCGGCGCACCGGCCCGCTCGGACCGGGTCGCGAAGTACAACCAGCTGCTGCGCATCGAGGAGCAGCTGGGCGAGGCAGCGGTCTACCGCGGTGCGGCGGCGCTGGCGCCGGTGGGCCGCAAGGGCTGAGCGTGGCCGACGGGCGGAGCACCACCACGGCGGCCGAGGCACGCTCCGTGTTGCGGCGGAACCTCGCCGTGGTGGTCTCGCTCGTCATCGTCGCGTTGACGTTGCTCGCGGTCCCTGCGCGCAGCTACCTGTCCCAGCGCGACGACATCTCGGAGCGGCGCGAGGTCCTCGCCGAGGTCACCGCCCGCAACGACCGGCTCCAGGAACGCCTCGACAGCCTCGACCGGCCCGAGGAGATCCAGCGGATCGCCCGACGTGAGTACGGCCTGGTCGAGGTCGGCGAAGAGGCCTACACCGTGCTGCCCCCGGCGACCGCCGGTCTGGTGCTGCCCCGCGCCTGGCCCTTCGACGTGCTGAGCGGCCCCGTCGAGCAGGCAGCCACCGGCGGCCAGTGAGCCACGACCCCGAACGTCCCGACGCTGCCCAGGGCGATGCTGTCCAGGATGGTGCTGTCCAGGATGATGCTGTCCAGGACGATGCGGCTGCGGTCGAGGAGCTGTTGGGTCGGGTGCCGCGCGGTCCGCACCGCGTCGTGGTGCGCGACGACGCCGGACGGCCCGTCGTCATCCGGAACCATCCGCTGCTCGACGACGGCACCCCGATGCCGACGCTGTACTGGCTGCTCGACCGCGACCTGAACCGCCGCATCGGCCGGATCGAGGCGTCCGGCGGCGTGAAGCAGGCCGAGGCCGACGTCGACCCCGCCGCACTCGCCGAGGCGCACGAGCGGTACCGCGCCGAGCGCGACGCCGAGCTGCCCGAGGACTGGACCGGGCCGCGTCCCTCGGGGGGCGTCGGCGGCACGCGGCGCGGCGTGAAGTGCCTGCACACCCACTACGCCTGGTACCTGGCGGGTGGCGACGACCCCGTCGGGGCGTGGGTGGCCGAACGCCTCGACGTCGGAGCAGACTCGGGGCCACGATGAGCGAACCCGTCCTGGCAGCGATCGACTGCGGCACGAACTCCACCCGGCTCCTGGTCTCGAACGGCGAGCAGCGCTTCGAACGCCTGATGCGCACGACCCGACTCGGTGCCGGCGTCGACAAGACCGGCCGGCTCGACCCCGAGGCGATCGAGCGGACGCTGACGGTGCTGCGCGAGTACCGCGGCGTGATGGACGCGCACGGCGTCACCGGCGTGCGCATCGCCGCCACGTCCGCGGCACGCGACGCCTCGAACCGCGACGAGTTCTTCGGGCCGGCGACCGAGATCCTCGGGACGGCCCCGGAGCTGCTCACCGGCCCGGAGGAGGCGGCGCTCAGCTTCCACGGTGCCCTGTCCGACCTGCCCGAGGTGCCCGGACGGAACCTGGTGGTCGACATCGGCGGCGGCTCCACCGAGTTCGCGCTCGGCTCCGACGAGCTCGAATCGTCGATCTCGATCGACATGGGCTGCGTGCGCCTCACCGAGAAGTACCTCGAGCACGATCCGCCGCGGCCCGAGGAGCTCTCGAACTGCCTCGCCGAAGTCGAACAGCACCTCGACGACGTCACCCGTGAGGTGCCCGGCGCGGGCGACGCCGCCCGCTTCGTGGGCCTCGCCGGCACGGTCACGAACGTGGCCGCGGTCGAGATCGGCCTGCTCGAGTACGACCGCGACGCGATCCACCAGTTCGTGCTCACCCGAGAGGCCGCAGAGGACGTGTTCCGCACCCTCGCCACCGAGTCCGTCGAGGACCGCCGCTTCAACCCGGGGCTCGAACCGGCCCGCGCGGACATCATCGTCGGCGGCTGCTGCGTCCTGGTCGGCATCTTCCGCTACTTCGGCTTCGACGAGTGCGTCGTGTCGGAGTCCGACATCCTCGACGGCCTGATCCTGTCGCAGATCCGGTGACGAAGCTCACCAGGCTGTCGGTAGGCTCCCGCCAGTGCTCCGCCGGAAGTCGACCAGCGATCCGATGACGGCCCTCGTCCACGGGCGTCGGCTCCTGCTGCGACCGCTCACGCTCCACGACTTCGACGAGTGGCGCGCGGTGCGACGTGACTGCCAGGAGTGGCTGACGAAGTGGGAACCCCGTCGGATCCCCGGGCAGCCCGACACCGTCGAGGACCGCCAGGCGTTCTCGGCGCGCTGCTCGATGCGCATGCGCGAGATCCAGCTGGGCACGGGCTACGGCTTCGGCATCTTCGTCGGCGGCGCGTTCGCCGGCGAGATCAACGTCAACTCGATCCACCGCGGCGCCCACCAGAGCGCCTACGTCGGCTACTGGATCGACCGGAACCTGGCCGGCCAGGGCTACATGCCCGAAGCGGTCGTCGCCGTGCTCCAGTTCGCCTTCGAGCAGCTGCTGCTGCACCGCGTGCAGATCTCGATCATCCCTCGCAACACCTCGAGTCGCCGCGTCGTCGAGAAGCTCGCGATCCGCGACGAGGGCATCGCCGAGCGGTACCTCGAGATCAACGGCGTCTGGGAGGACCACGTCCGCTACGCGATCACCTCCGAGGAGTGGACCGAGCGGCGAGACGAGCTGCTCACCGAGTGGATCTGGTGATCCGCTCCGACAGCGCCGCGAGCTTGGCGGCGAACTCCGGCTGGTCCATCGACCACAGCTGATCGACGAGCTCGCGTTCGACGGCGTCGTCGTGCTCGTCGATCGATGCGACGTCGGCCAGGGTGGCCTTCACCCGTCGGGCCAACTCCGGCGGCGCGTCGGCGGCGCGGGCCGCGAGCTCGACGCTGCGGTCGAGCAGGGCGTCGTCGCCGACCTGCTCCCAGGCGAGTCCGACGCGGACCGCCTCGGCGGCACCGAGCACCTGGCCGAACAGCACCAGGGCCGACGCCGTCTGCGGGCCGACGATGCGCCGCAGCATCCACGTGTGGCCACCACCGGGGTGGATGCCCAGGTCGAGGAAGCGGGTGTCGAAACGCCCAGAGTCGCCGACGACGCGCACGTCGCACGCGAGCGCCAGGTTCATGCCGGCACCGACCGCGGCGCCGTTGACCGCGGCGACCGTCGGCAGCGGCGTGTGGGCGACCGCGAGGAACCCCGAGTAGATCGCCAGCAGGCCGTCGCGGCGCGACGCGCCGAGCTGCGACAGGTCCGCCCCGGCGCAGAACGCCGGGGCTCGGCCGGTGACGACCAGCGCGCCGGTGCCGGCATCCGCTTCGAGCTCGGCGACCGCGGCGGACAGCTCGGTGCAGAGCTCCAGGCTGAGCGTGTTGCGTCGACCGGGATCGTCCAGCGTGATCACGGCGACCCGTCCGACGTGGGTGACCTCGACCAATGACATGTGATCTCCTGCGGTGCGGTGCGGAGCGGGTACGGTGCCACGCCGTGAGGACGCTCGTGGTGGCCGAACAGTATCCGTGGCCCGCGACCGACGGGTACCGCCAACGCCTGCACCACCTGATCGCCGGGCTGGCCGAGGTCTCGACCGTCGACGTCGTGTCGCTGGACCGCAGCGGAGCGGCCGAGGTCGTGCCCAGTCCGCTCGACGGCGTCGAACGCGCCGTCGCCGCTCCCGGCAGCGAGGTCGGGATCCGCACCTGGGGCCCCGCGTGGCTGCGATCGAGTGCCCCACGCCGGGTGCTCGGCCCGGTCTGGGACGAGGCACGCCGTTCCGTCACCGACCTGCTCGAACAGCAGGGCACCCCCGATCTGGTGTGGTTCTCGCACGTCGACACCTGGTGGCCGCTGCACGACCTGCTCGCCGGGGTGCCGGCGATCGTCGACTTCGACAACCTCGAGAACCTGGCGCTGCGGCTCCGGCGGCGCACGCCGCCTCGCTTCGCGCCGGGGGCGGACCTGGCCGACCGCGTGAAGGGCTCGGCGCGCTGGGCGACCTCACGGGCGTTCGACCTGGTCGACGAGGGTCGTTGGGACCGGCTGCAGCGCAGCGTCGCGAACCAGGTCGACCGCGTGGTCGTGTGCAGCGAGCTCGACGCCGTGCGCTCGGGCTGCGCCAACGTGGTCGTCGTGCCCAACGGGGCGGATCCGGCGCCGGGTGCACAGCTCGACCGCACGACCCTGCGGGGCGAGCACCCGACCATGCTGTTCGTCGGGGCGCTGGACTACGAGCCCAACACCGAGGCCGTCGAGTGGTTCGTGCGGGAGGTGCTGCCGCTGGTGAAGGCCAGGGCACCCCGGGCGCGGGTCCGCATCGTCGGACGCGGCGGCGAGGGCCTGGCGTGGGTGTCCGATGTCGCGGGTGTCGATCTGGTCGGGGCGGTGCCCGACATCGCGGACGAGCTCGCGCTGACCGACATCTCGATCGTCCCGATCAGGGTCGGCGCGGGCACCCGACTCAAGGTCGTCGAGGCGCTCGCCAACCACCTGCCGCTGGTCACGACCACGGTGGGCTGCGAGGGCATCGCGCTGACGGACGACGTCGACGCGCTGATCGCGGATGACCCGCGGACCTTCGCCGACGCGTGCCTGCGGCTCATCGAGTCGCCCGCGCTGCGCCAGCGACTCGCGGACGCCGGTGACGAGCTGTTCCGTGCCCGCTACGACTGGGCGCACATCCAGGCGACCGTCGGCGCACTGGCACGAGAGGTCGCAGGGACGCAGTAGGCCCCGCTCCGGCTGGTCGTCGGGCCGTTCGGCGAGTTGCCCGTCAGTCGCGGTGCACGGCGGGGGAGTGCCGGAAGAACTGCTCGACGTCTCGTTCGTACTTGTACTTCGGTTCGCTGTCGCCGACGGTGCGCCGCAGCCGACTGGAGCGGATGAACCCCTCGATGGCCTCGGACGACGTGTACTCGTAGCGGAAGCCGTAGTGCTTGAGGCGGCTGTTGTCGACGCCGCGGCCGTACTTGAGCAGCCCGTGGTACTCGTCGGGCACGTCCGCGATGCCGAGGGTGCGGAACGGGCTGGTGAGCAGCGACGTGCCCCAGGGCGGCAGCGCGATCGTGCGCTTGCCGCACAGGGCCGCCACCTCGGACCAGGGCAGCAGCCCGTCGCCGGCCACGTTGAACACGCCGGGCAGGTCGTGGTCGAACGCGTAGAGGATCGACCGGATGACGTCGTGCTCGTGCACGAACTGGAAGCGCGGGTCGTAGCCGAACATCGACGGCACGACCGGCAGGCTCAGCAGTCGGGTCAGCGGTGTCTCGAGCTCGGAGCCGATCACGTTCGAGAAGCGCAGCAGCGCGACGTTGACGTGCGGGTTGTCCTCGGCGAAGTCGCGCACGTAGCCCTCGACGGCCTCGAGGCTGCGCTCGATCGGGGCCCGCGACGGGCGCGACCGTGGCGTGTCCTCGGTGAACCACACCGGGTCCTCGGGGGCGCAGCCGTAGATCATGGTCGACGACTTCACGATGACGTTGCGGACCGTCGACGCCGGCGCCGACGCCGCGGCGAACAGGTTCATCGTGCCGATCACGTTGATCTCGTGCATCGCACGGGTCGACATCTGCGTCGGGTCGACCGCCAGGAACGTGTGGATGATCGTGTCGACCTCGGTGGCCCGCACGATGCGCGACAGGATCGAGTAGTTCGCGTCGACGCGCACGTACTCGGTGCGCTCGAGCTCGACGGTCGGTTCGGTGGTGTCGAGCCCGACGATGACCTCGACGTTGGGGTCGTCCTCGAGGGCCTGCGCGACACGGCCGCCCCAGAACGTGCCCAGGCCCGTCACCAGCACCCGGCGACGCTCGTTGGACGGCGCCGGCGACGGGGTCGACCCGTCGAGCGCCGTCGGCTCGGCGCTCATCCGAACCACACCGATCGACGAACCTGCAGCATCTCGTAGAGCGCGCTCTGGATGTGGTCGCGGATCGCCTCGGACTCGTCCATGACCCGCGAGCGCGAGTAGCGCTCCTGACCCGGTGGCACGTCGAAGTGCACGGGTTCGAGCACCTTCAGCTTGAACTTGGCGGGGAAGTACGAGACCACGCCGAGCGGGCCGCCGACGAGCATGTTCGCGGTGAGCGGCACGTACGGCAGGCCCAGCGCCTTCGCGACCGACGGGATGCGGAACAGCGTCGGCATCGACTCCTCGGCGCCGACCACGGCGATCGGGATGACCGGGACCCCGGCGCGCATCGCGATCTCGACGAAGCCGCCACGGCCGAAGCGGCGCAGCTGGTAGCGCTCGTCGTAGGTCTTCGCCGGGCCCTTGGAGCCCTCGGGGAAGACGAGCACCAGCTGGTGCTGCTCGCGCAGCAGCCGGTAGGCGTTGTCGGGATGCGCCGGCAGGCCACCGAGTCGGTTCCAGATCGTGCCGATCATCGGCAGGGTTCGGAACAGGTTGTCGGCCAGGCCGTAGACCGGACGTTCGAGCTCGGTCTCGATGCCGTGCATGATCACCGGCGCGTCCGACGGGATGGCGCCCGCGTGGTTCGCGACCAGCAGCGCGCCGCCGTCGGTCGGGATGTGCTCGAGGCCCTCCCACTCCGCTCGGAACCAGTGGCGGTAGACCGGGTCGTAGATCCGCCGGGCGATCTCACGCATGTGCTCCGAGCGGCCCCACTCGTTGACGTCGGACAGCCGACGGTCGTCGAGCACGTCGGGGTCGCTGCCGCGGCCCAGCG
This sequence comes from Actinomycetes bacterium, assembly GCA_023389745.1. Taxonomy (GTDB): domain Bacteria; phylum Actinomycetota; class Acidimicrobiia; order Acidimicrobiales; family Microtrichaceae; genus JAFAFN01. Next base: position 22,193 of record JAEWED010000103.1, on the reverse strand, counting down.
GCACCAGATCCGTGCCGACGCTCCCGCCGAAGGCCTGCTCGTCGGGGGTGGGAGGATCGATCGTCGCGGTTCGTGCGGTGGAACCGTTCCTGGCCGCCTCGACGGCCTGCCTCGCACGCCGGCGCTCGGGGGTGGGGCGAGCCCTGGAGACGGAGCGCTTGGGGGGCGGAGCCATGGCCACATGCTACGTCGCGCGTGACAACTGTCCCGGGTGGTTCGCGACCGGGTGTCGGGGGCCGCAGGGCTACCGTCGGCGGGTGTCCGAGTCCCCTCCGAGCTCCGCCCCCGGTGGCGCCCTCGCCGCGCTCGGTCACCGCGACTTCCGCTTGTTCTGGATCGGGGCCGTGGTCTCGAACACGGGCAACTGGATGCAGAACGCGGCCATCCCGTACGTCGTGTTCGACCTGACGGGGCGGGCGGGCGATGTCGGCGTGACCGGCTTCTTCCAGTACGTGCCGTTCATGCTGATGGGCCTGGTCGGCGGCACGCTCGCGGACCGGTTCCCGCGCCGGGCGCTGCTCGTCGTCTGCCAGATCGCGCAGGCCGCGTGCGCCCTCGCGCTGTACGCGATCGTGGCGTCCGGCTCCGCGACCACGGCGTGGATGGCGGCGCTCGCGTTCGTGTCCGGACTCGCCGGTGGGCTCAACACGCCGATCTGGCAGTCGTTCGTGACCGAGCTCGTGCCCCGCGACCTGCTGCTGCATGCGGTGACGCTCAACAGCGCCCAGTTCAACGCGGCGCGTGCGCTCGGTCCGCTGCTCGCGGGCGTGGTCATCGCGACGTGGGGCGCGGCGACGGCCTTCGCGATCAACGCGGCGTCGTTCCTGGTGGTCGTGGCGGTGCTGCTCGTGATCCGCGGCCGCAGCGACGGTCGGCGCCGGGGCGAGGCCGGCGGGGTGATCGCCGGGTGGAAGGTCGCGGTCCGCTACGTGCTCGCGACGCCCGCGATCCTGGCGTGCTGCACGGCGATCATCGCCGTGGCCGGGATCGGCAGCCCGCTGTTCAGCTACCTCGCGGTCTACGGCGAGGAGATCTATGCCGTGGACGGGCTGCGACTCGGGCTGCTCTTCGGTGCGGCGGGCATCGGCTCGGTGCTGTTCACCCCGCTGCTGCTGAGCGTCGCCCCACGCCTGCCGCGTGCCCGGCTGCTCGGCGCCGCGATGGTCGCCTACGGCGTGGCGACCGTGGCGGTCGGCGTGTCACCCGGATACGTCACGGCGGTCATCTCGCTGCTGTTCTTCGGCGGCGCCTACCTGGCGATCGCGTCGACGATCAACACGTCGATCCAGCTCGTCGTCGAAGAGCGCCTGCGTGGCGTCGTCATCGCGGTGTACCTGATGTGCCTCACCGGTGCGCTGCCCATCGGGCTGTACCTGTGGGGAGTGATCTCGGACCAGGTCGGTATCCGCGAGACGACGGTCGGCGCGGGCGCGCTGCTCGTCGCGGTCACCGCGGTGTTCATCGCGACGGGCCGCTTCACCGTCATGGCGGCTGCCGATGACGCGCGCGACGCCGCAGCGGCCCCACCCGTGGGAAGCTGAGCGCCACGTCGGCCGCCGGACGGTGGTCGCAAGGGGGAACAACATGCGCGTCGACGTCGGCGGGGTCGGGATCGAGTACGACGTGTTCGGGCCGGACGACGCCCGGCCCGTGGTGCTGTTGCACGGCTTCCCTGACTCGGCCGCGTTGTGGCGCAACCAGGTGCCTCCGCTGGTCGAGGCGGGCTTCCGGGTGATCACCCCGGACCTGCGCGGCTTCGGGCGATCCGACGCCCCCGAGCCGGTCGAGGCCTACTCGCTGCTCACCTCGGCCTACGACGTCACCGCTGTCCTCGACGACCTCGGCATCGAACGGGCCCATGTGGTCGGCCACGACTTCGGCTCGGCGCTCGCCTGGGTGTTCGCCACGTTCTGCCCCGACCGGGTCGACCACCTGGTCGCCATGTCGGTCGGTCACCCCGCGGCGTTCCGCCTGACCGACTTCGACCAGGGCAGGGCGTCCTGGTACGTGCTGCTGTTCCAGTTCCAGGACGTGGCCGAGCAGTGGTTGCGTGAGAACGACTGGGCCAACTTCCGGGCGTGGTCCCACCACCCCGACGCGGACGACGTCATCACGCAGTTCGAGGCCGGCGACTCGCGGTCGGGCGTGGCGTCGCTGACGTCGGGGCTGAACTGGTACCGGGCGAACTTCACCGCTGCGGCCTGGGTCGCGCCGCGCCTGGAGCTGCCGCCGATCCAGGCGCCGACGATGGGCATCTGGAGCTCCAAGGACTTCGCCCTGACCGAGCACCAGATGACCAACTCGGCCGAGCACGTCGCCGGACCGTGGCGCTACGAACGCGTCGACGGCGCCGGTCACTGGATGCAGCTGCAGCAGCCCTCGGCGGTCACCGACCTGCTGGTGGACTTCCTGCCGGTGTGAGCAGCCTGCCGGTGTGACCAGCCGGCCGGTGTGACCAGCCTGCCCGTGTGAGCAGCCGGCCCGCTCGGGGAGCTGGGCTCAGACGCGGAAGAAGTCGGCGATCCAGTCGACCACGCGGTCCTGGTCGAGGGGACCCTCGAGGCTCATCAGCCCGGCGTCGACGACCTCGTCGCCGATGACCTCGCGCCGCTTGCGCATCAGGATGCTGGACAGCTGCGGCACGAACTCGGGGTGGCCCTGCACGCAGAACACGTGGTCGCCGATCCGGTACGCGCCGACCGGACAGTACGCCGAGGTCGCGACGAGCTCGGCGTCCTCGGGCAGCCGCGTCACCTGGTCGCGGTGGCTCATCAGCAACGTGAAGTCGTCACGCTCGGGGTCGATCCAGTCCGGGTGCGCGACCAGCTCGAAACGCTTGCCGCCGACACCCCAGCCGACGTCCGCCCGCTCGACCAGACCGCCGAGCGACTGAGCGATCAGCTGGTGCCCGAAGCAGATGCCGACGGTCGGTCGACGCTCCTCGACCAGCCGGACGATGAGCTCCGAGAGCTGCTCGATCCAGCCCTCGTCCTCGTGCGCCGAGCGCCGCGAGCCCGAGACGATCCAGCCGTCGCACTCGTCGAGGGAGTCGGGGAGCTCGCCTGCGGTGACGTCGTAGACGCGCAGCTCGACGCCCGCCGGACCGAACGCCGCGGGGTACAGGTCGGTGTAGTCGCCGACCTGCTCGATCACATCGGGATCGAGGTGGTCGCACAGCAGCAGGCCGATCGTCATCTCGAACCCCTCAGCGGAACGACGACGTGGTGGTGTCGACCAGACGGTCCGACGGGGCCAGCAGGCCACGACGGCGCAGCTCGGGCAGCAGCCCCTCGCCGGTCGCGTAGGCCTCTTCAAGGTGCGGGTAGCCCGACAGGATGAACTCGTCGAAGCCGACCCGCCGGTACTCCTCGATGCGGTCCGCCACCTCGGCGTGGCTGCCGACGAGTGCGGTGCCGGCGCCACCGCGGACGAGCCCGACGCCCGACCAGACGTTCGGGTAGACCTCGAGGTCGCGCGGGTCGGTCGGCACGGGGCCGTCCGCGGCGTTCGCCGACATCTCGGCCATGCGGCGCTGCCCCTCGGACTTCGTCGCGGCGAAGTCCGCTCGGGCGGCCTCGACCGCGGCGGGGTCGATGCCCGACATCAGACGACCGGCCTCGGCCCAGGCGGCCTCGGAGGTGTCACGGCTGATGACGTGGAAGCGGATGCCGAAGCTCAGCGGGCGGCCCTCGGGTCGTCCGGCGCCGTCGGCCAACTCGCGCATCCGGTCGAGTCGGGCGCCGACCATGTCGGGGGTCTCGCCCCAGGCCAGGTACACGTCGACGTGGCGGGCGGCGACCTTCTCGGCGGCAGGTGACGCGCCACCGAAGTAGATGCGGGGTCGCACCAGCGGCTGGTCGCGGGTGGTGGCCTGCTCGACCCGGAAGAACTTGCCCTCGAAGTCGAAGGGCTCCGGGCTCCAGGCGCCGTCGAGGATCTGCAGGAACTCGGCGGCTCGTTCGTAGCGCTCGTCCTTGGGGCGGAAGTCGCCGAAGCGGGCGAGCTCGGCGTCCTCGGCACCGATCACGATGTTCACCAGCAGACGGCCGTTCGACATGCGCTGGTAGGTCGAGGCCATCTGCGCCGCGATCGTCGGGTTGAGCAGGCCCGGGCGGAACGCCACCAGGAACTTCAGCTTGCGGGTGACGGCGATGAGCGGGGCGGTGGCGAGCCAGGCGTCCTCGCACGCGGTGCCGCACGGGGTGAGCACGGCGTCGAAGCCCATGTCCTCACACGCGGTCGCGACCTGTGACAGGTAGTCGAACGACGGGGCGCGGCGGTGCGCGTCGGGCCCGGTGGGCAGGATGTCCCGGCTGTCGCCGCCGGTGGGCAGGAACCAGTGGACCTTGAGCTCTGACACGGTCATCTCCATCGTCGGCGGCCGGATCGGCGGCAGCGCCACGTGCGTCGAAGGGCCAAGTGTGGGGTGATTCGACGAGTTTCGCCAGAGCGGCACTGAACTTGGTTCAGTTCTGTGCAGGACTTGGTTCAGCTCTGTGCAGAACTTGGAACGGGTCTGTGCAGAACTTGGAACAGGTCTGTGCCGCGATGGGCTCAGCACGATGCGTCCCCTCCTTCAGTGTCAGACCCTCGCGGCAGTGTGGAGCTATGCCCTCCGCCGCCCCCACGCCCCTCGACCACCGTCCCGATCGACCTCTGCGCGCCGTCGGCGGCGACGAGCCGCGCACCACCGCCACGCAGTTCTCCGAGTGCGTGCGCGCGGTGGTCCAGCTGTGCCGGCGGCGGGGGCTCAAGCCACCGGTGTTCCGTTCCCCGCCCCGGATCCAGGGGGTCGACCGTTCCATCCTGCGGCGTGCCAACGGCACCGTGATCGTCGCGGTCCGGCGCGGTCAGCGGCCGCTCGCCGCGGTCCGGGCCGACGTGATCGAGGGGGCCATCGTGGCCAACCGGCTGACGGGCGAGTCGGCCGATCGCTTCCGAGGGCTCGCGTGGGCCGCGGTTGACGGCCCCTCGGCCGGTGTGGGAGTGGCCGAGTTGGGAGTGGCCGATGGGGGAGTGGTCGGCGCGGGTCGGACCGCTGGCGAGTCGCCGACGGCGGTCCGGGCGGTGCCGGTGAAGCGGGTCGCGTGAGCCCGAACCTGCCCACCGTGGCAGGGCGACCAGCCTGGTCCTTGCGACCGGAAGATAGAGTGCCCGGGTGCACGAATCTCCCGCCCGGGCGTCGATCGCGAGCGCGGCGAGCGCCCTGGAGCGGTCGGCCCGGAGCCACCGGCTGGACGTGAGACGGATGCAGGTGCACGGCGTCGACACCCTGGTGTGTCGGGCCGAGCCCATCGGCGTGTTCACCACGATGCATGTGTTCATGACGATCGGCGTGGTGCCGCCCGGACGGGCGACACGTGAGCTCGCCGACGGCTTCGCCCGTGAGAGCGTGGACTACTCCATCCGCCACAAGGGAGGGCTCCCGAGAGGGATGCAGAGCGGGACGGCGACGGTGCCCGTGATCCTCACGGATGCGATGGCTCCCGGCGCCGAGGGTTGGGCCGGGACGGTCCGCCATCGGCAGTTCGCTGCGTTCGTCATGCCCGTGTCGGTCGAGACCTCGTCGTCGCAGGTCACCTACCCCCGGCGGGTGGTCATCGGAGCCGCGTACCTCCGGGCGATGAAGCGGTTCATCGAGGAGCACGTGGTCGACGCCCTCAACGACTTCAGCCCGCAGCCGCAGGTCCAGCAGCCGCCAGCGGCCACCGCCCTTCCCCCGATGGCGCCGGGGGCGATGACGCTGCCGACCGCGCCGCAGCCGCCGCCGTTCCGAGGGCAGACGCCGTCGGGCAGCCGGCTCGACCTGCCGCCGGGATATCGCGGCCCGTCGGCCTGAGGCCGTGCGACGATGGTGCGCCCACAGATCGGGCCCGGGTGGCGTAACTGGCAGGCGCAGGGGGCTTAAACCCCCCGGCTCTTCGGAGCGTGCGGGTTCGAGTCCCGCCCCGGGCACGATGGCACCAGACGGCACAGGACGACACGGTCGGCCACAGATCTTGGTGCCCGCCGATGGCAGCGTTCGGGCGGCGCGCTTGGGTGGCTCAGCGTCGGCGATATCTGGAGTGCGCCCGGGCACATGCGGACGCGCTGGCCGGTCGGCGGTTCGGCTTCGGAGTTTGGTTCATGCCCTCCTAACCGCGCGCCGTCTCGAAACGCGTCGAAATCTGTCGCGCTGTCGGTCTCGGTCCGTTCGATTGCCGCCGGCCGCTGGCGCTCTGCGATCGGAGCAGCTCAGAGTTCGCCACGTTGGGCGGCGCGAGGTGAGCTCGTAGTCGCGTTCTCCACTCAGCCCGCAGCCCGAGCGGCGACCCAGGTGACTGCCTGCTGATCTCGTCTGGCCCGGTCGGAGTCAGCCCAGAAGCGTCTGGCGCTCCCCATTAAGAGCTAAGCGGAGCTCGTCACGCTGGAGAAAGCGATAGCTCTGGGGAATGAGAAAGCCAGGACTTCTGCGGCGTAGTTCGGTCAGCTCGAGCGGCTCGGGCAGCCGGGCGACGTCGTGGACTTCGATCGCGACGGCGATGTCGGCACCGACGAAGTAGTCGCGGTACTCCTGCCGGGTGAGACCAGACTCCTCGCCATGGGCGTTCCACATCGCGGTCCTGGATCCGACGTGCGTCGTCCTGACCGTGAGCGACCCGACGATCGCTCGGTGGTCTCGCGACCCGTAGAGAAGCACTCGAGTGCCGTCGGCGACGTTCCATCGGCGCCGACGGAACTCGATCGTCTTGGTGCCGTCGAGCAGTCGATCTACGTGCGGGGAGCGCACCGACAGCAGGACCACCGGCGTGGGGTTCGCTGTAAGGGTCATCCGCCGAGGTCGAGCAGTCGGACGAACATCTCTTCGGTCACGGGCTGTGGTCCGGCATGGCTGAGGCCTTTGCCCGGCTCGAGTTCTCGCATGAGCCCACGGTACTGATCCAGTGTGACGGGCTGGGTGAACACGTGCGTGTGAGAGAACCGCAGCGCCATCACCTTGCCGCGCTTCGAGTACGAGCGGATCTCACTCTGGTCGAGGACGCCGAAGCGCGAGAACCGCTCGATCAGGTGATCGACGTCACCGACGACGCAGTCGCCAAGGAGCGACCAGCCTCGAAGCGTGGCGCCGCCGTAGAGCGCCTTGCCGGTGACCTGCCACAGAAGTCGGGTTGGCGGCTCGAAGAGCGCTTGGGCGTTCGGTGTCCGGAAGTACACCTGTTCTCGGGCGAGTGCGACCGATCGCTCGCGCGCGAAGAGCTGCCCCTCGCTGAGTGAGTGGTCAAAGAGCTGCGATGCGTAGGCCGGAGTGATGGGCACCCGAACGGTTGGCAGTCCGGTGCCGGTGACGACGTACGGGTGGAACGCTGCCTCGATCGAGCTTGCCGCTTCGGGCGTCGGAGCGAGGGCAGCGAGGTCGTCCGCGTGTCCTGAGTCGAGGTGTCCTCGAAACGGTTCCGACCGGAGCCTCGTGACGAGATCGCTGATCGTGCCGGCACCTGGCGCGGGAACTGCGATCGGCTGTGGTTCGAGCAGGTAGCCCTCGATCTCTCGGGCGTAGTCGAACCACCGACCGGGAGATTTGTCGGTGATCTTGACCGCAACGCTGCCGGATTCCACACTGCGCTCGCGGAGCCAGCCAAGGAGGTGACGTCCGAGTGTCGGCTCGGCGTCGACGTTGGCGACACGACAGATAGGGACTCTGAGGACCGAGCCCCGCTCAATGACGGCGAGGGCGAGCGGGGCCGTGGCGTCGCAGAAAACGAACGCGTCGGTGGAGTCGACCCTGCTGACGTGATCAGCGAGCACCTTCCTCCACTGCTTGAGGGACTCGCCCTCGCGCTGGTTCAGGAATGTACGTGCGAGTTCGTCGCTTTCGCCGGGAGCAATTGCGCGCACGGTGATGTCAGTTCCCAGCAGCTCACGAACGCTGTAGGGGTCGTGTCGAAGTGAGCGATCCGCCGCCAGGACCAGATCCGCCGAGCTCAGGACCTCGACGCCGAGCACTGCTCGAACTGCTGCACCGCATGGTCGCCGGAACCTTCCGTCTTCAGTGACGAACCACCTTGCTCCGCCCGCAGCTGCTTGCGCAGAGAGCTTGATGTCGCTGGCGTGGCGATCAGCGAGCGTGGGGCCCAGCTCTTCTCGCAGCGTCTGCTCCATCTGATTTGCAGCGGATTGCTGAAACCTGACTCGTTCGAACCCACTTGCGTATTTCAGATTGGCTTCTCTGAGCTCCTTGTCGTCGTTGTTGTTCAGCTCGACGAGGGTATGGGGAGCGACGTCGATGCGAACCGCTTCGGTCATCCAGTCCGAGAAGAGCCGGTCGAGAATGAGTCGGTCCTGACTTGCGGCTCGGATCACCAGGTTCGTATCGATGACAGCGAGGCCCCGCTCGTCCTCGTCATGCATAACGCTGAACAAGTCCGGCTGATTGAACGATCGCCACCAGAACGTGAGCGTTGTCTGGGACTTTCCGCGCCCAGGACGTTCAGCAAGAGGGGTGAAGTCGAGCCGCTCCCACACTCGGGTGGCCTCGAAATCCCGTCGGCAGGTCAGACCGACGCCTCTTCGGGTGTCCTCGTATCGGGCGACCAGTTCACCAACGAGCGCTCGAGCGACGCCACGACCGCGACAGCTGCTGGCAACGACGAGTTGCCGGATCGTGACATCTGAACGAGGCAGGTCGAACAGGAGGTACCCGACGACAGTCTCATCGGTTTCCACTGCAACCAACAGCGTCCCGGCAGCGATGCGTTCCCGCACTGCTTGATCCGGGAGGAACCCGACAGTTGCTTTCGCCCGCTTCAACAACGCCAGCACCACGCCGAGGTCGTCGGCGCCGCAGTCTCTGATTCGCATTCTTCCCTCTCCGCCCCAGCACACTGTACGGCCTCCCTCTCGGCGGTCGTGCCTTCAGATGCCAGACGACGTCGACGCAGTCGGACCTACGACGGTGAGTTCTACAAGTGCGATCGTGGGTGCTGTGTCTGTCAGGTCGAGCAGGACGGAGACAGCCTTCCGTGCAGAGGGACCGCCGGGCTCAGTCAGCTAGCGGCAAGAATGATGGCTTGATGCCGGCGATCGAAGCTGCCGGCACGAGCCTCGAGCTGCGATGCGTAGCGTCCCTGGTACAGCGGACTACGACCGCCATTCAGCACCAACCATCGCCTGTAGCCGGAGATGTCCGGTCCGCCGAGATGAATGGCGAACTCGATGCCGAAGATGGCGACGATCACATACTGAGCGCCTGCGTCGTCCTGGAGGAAGTCGGCTTCCCAGACCTTCTGCACGTGACCAGAGCCCTCCCGCCAGCGGGCGTTGGCGGAGTAGATGCGGCGCACGGACACCGGCCAGTTTGGAGTCGACCCTCTGCGAGCGTGATCGCGTAGCGGATCGATGTCCCTCTCGCCGATCAGGTACTCGAGACCTCCGGGGAATTCTTCAAGTCGTGTCGCTATGAACTCGAGTGCGACTTTGGCAAGGAAGCGTGAAGTCGATTGCCGGCGTGGAGGTTCGACAACATCCTCGGTGAGAAGTGACTTCCGGGTGGCCGACGTGAGCCAGCGCGTCGCCTGAGACGCATTGTCGAATGTGATGAACCGTGGAGTGGTGTGGGTCGGCGCGTACATCGTGGCGAGCCCGTGGCCAGGAGCGAGCGCTCTCATCGTGGGCACCTTCCCTCGTTTGCTCTGAACCCCTTGGTTGTGCCTGAGCAACCTGATCGCCGGCGAGTTCAGAAAGGGTGCTTCGACCTTGCGGGCGAAGTAGTTGTTGCACTTGTCGCAGACCACCCCCGCTGGGAGTAGGAGCGAGTGGTTTCCAAGCGACTCGGGAATCACGTGCTCGATGCTCCGGCTGCCGTCGGATGGTTCTTTGCAGAAGAGGCACCTCATGGGAGCAGGGTAGCCATGTATCGAACAGGGGTTCGATCGAGTTCCTGGTTGGGGGTGCGCCGGGACGCGGGCTTGGCGTGACAGGGGCGGCCTCCGCTGAGGCCGTGGAACCAGTGTCAGACTCTCTGTCGACGTCTGCAGGTAGTCGCGGAAATAGTCGCGAACTCCTCGGACCGGGTTCGCACGGGACAGCACTCGCCGTCACGAACAGTCGCCAAGAGACCTGACATCGCCCACAGAACCGCACTGTTCCGGTCTCGAGCGCCCCAGGTGCCACGGCGTTCCGAAGGCTTCAACCCCCCCGGCTCTTCGGAGCGTGCGGGTTCGAGTCCCGCCCCGGGCACCCCGATGTGACCGCCGCGACGGAGCGGCTCAGCGGCTACGGGCTCTCCATGATCCGGATCCGAGGACCGTTGCCCTCGATGACAGCGACCGTGTGGAGCTCGTCGAAGAGCGACCGGTAGGCGCCCGCGTGCGCCGGGTACCTGTCCGGCTCGTCGAGATATCGCTCGTACATCGCCTCGCTCGCCACCACATAGCCATCGGAGGGAACCTCGGCTCCCGCCAGCGACGACACGGCGGTCACGTCGTAGACCTCGGGGTCGACCCAGGGCGAGTACATCTCGATGAGGACGGGCGCGCCGGTCGGCACGTGCTGCTCGATCCATCGCCTCGATGCCTCGTAGGTCGACTCCCGGGTGTCGAACGCCTGACGAAGGTGGGCGGCCTGCAGCACGAGCACGGCGATCGCAACGACAGTCACCGGCATCCGCCATCGTGACGATCCCGAGGTGGGGGTGACGGCCCGGCCGTCGCGCTCGAACAACAGCCCGAGGCCGAACGCGGCGAGCACCGCGCACGTCGGCAGGAGCAGCAGCGCGGTGCGGTCGTTGCGGACCGCCTGCGTCGAGATCACGACGCCGTACACCGCCGGAAACGCGAGCAGCACCCCGAGCTCTCGCCACCTGCGGCGGGACACCGCGACGACCAGACCGCCGGTGGCTGCTGCCACGAGCAGCCACTCGGAGGTGACGAGGTAGTGGAGGTACCAACCGAGGGCGTTGCCGTCCATCCCCGGATGGCCGGTCGAGTAGTGGCTCTGTTCGAACCTGAGGTCGTCCAGGAACTGGATGCGATCGAGCAGCGAGTACGGCGACGTGAGGACGAAGGCGGCGACCGCTGCGGCGCCGGCGGCGGCCAGCTTCGACCAGCGGAGCGTGATCGTGGTGCCGGGCCGGTCCTCGAGCTCGTCTCCGTCCGTGGCGAGCAGCGAGGCGGCAGCCACGGTCGCGAGGACCAGGACGGCGTTGTACTTCGACGACGTCGCGAGCCCTGCGGTCACCCCCGCGACCACGTGCGCGGACCAGCTCGGCGCTCGCAGGAGTCGCAGCCCGGCCCAGAGGGTGGCGGTGACGAGCGCGACGGACAACACGTCGGGAGCGACGACCCGGGCGTTCATCGTGACCGTCAGCGACGTGGCCAGGAGCGCGGGCGCCGCCAACGAGAGCCACCGCCGAGCGGTCAGCAGCAGCGCCGACTCGTAGGCCGCGACGAGCGCGAGCAGCCCGAGCAGCACCGAGATCCCGCGATGCACCATCACGCTGCCCGGCGTCTCGGACATCGCGACGCTCCTGACCAGCGAGGTCGGCGCCTCCTCGTCGCCGGCCCAGCCGAGCAGCGGGCCGTCCAGGTTCACCGCGGCGTGCAGGTAGAAGAAGAGCGACGGGTAGTTGAAGAAGTGCGGGTTCGGGTCGCCCGAGTCGACCATCTCGTCGGCGATCTTCAGGTTCGTGGGCTCGTCGGGGTGATGGAGGTACGGCAGATCCCCCGTGGCCGAGACCAGCCAGAGCGCGCCGACCACGACGAGCAGCAGGCAGAGCACGACTCTGGGCGACCAGCGCCGCGTCACCGTCACGCCGTCGGCGAGCTCCGGATCTGGTGCCCGGTGAGCGGCGTCGGTGCCGGCTCGACCCGGGATCACGGACACGCGATCGAGGCTATCGGCGGACCGTTGCGATGCGACCCAACGGGCCGGACGCAACGGGCCGGTCCCGACGGGCCGCGCGGCGGCGGCCGTCAGCGGCGCTGCGCGAGCACGTAGCAGCGGCGACTCGGTGCTTCCGCCTCCGACGGCTCGCGGTCGGTGCGCGCCATCGTCGAGAACCCGGCCGCAGCCAGCCCGGCGACGAGCTCGTCCGGATCGATGAAGTGGAAGTCGATCTCGACCGCCTCGTCCCACCACTGCGTCATCGTGAGCGTCGACCCCGCTTCCTGCTCGGCCATCGACACGTGGAACGCCACGAGCAGCCAGCCGCCGGGTGCGACCGCGTCCGCGAGGCCCGAGTAGGCGGCGTCGCGATCCTGTGCCGCCACGTGGATGATCGAGTACGGAGCGACCGCCCCCGCCCATGCGCCACTCGGCTCGCCGAGCTCCTCGAAGCTGCCGACGCGGAACTCGAGCGCCGGCTCGCGGCGACGGGCGACGTCGATCATGGCCGGCGACGGATCGATCCCGACCGGCGTCAGTCCGAGGCCTGCCAGGTGCGCCGTGATGTGTCCTGGCCCGCACCCCACGTCACCGACGCGCGCCCCGGGTCCGACCAGCTCGGCGAACAGGGCATAGAGCGCCCGGTCGACCGGCTTGTGGTCGAGCTCGTCGCCCAGCTCGGCGGCGTAGCGCTGCGCGACGGCGTCGTAACCCGCCACGGTTCGGTCCCCTCCGGTCATCCGGCGGACGCTACTGCGCTCGATCTGCCGGGAGCCGTACTCGGCGGGAGGCGGTCGGCCGGCACCCGTCGACTATGAATCGGGAGTGGCACAGACCCGCCGACCGCGAGCGTCGACGCTCGAGAAGCGCCGGAAGATCCTCGACGCCGTCGAGCGGATCATGCTGGACGACGGCTACGCCGCGGTGACGTCGCGGCGGGTCGAGGCCGAGGCCGGCGTGAAACCGCACTACCACTTCGGCAGCGTCGACGACCTGTTCGTCGCGATCGTGCAGCGCCACGGCGAGACCGCCGTCGCACTCCTCGCCGAGGCGCTCGCGTCGGACGAACCGCTGCGGGCCTGGTGGCAGCTCGCCTCGGATCGTCGGGGCAACGCGCTGCTGGTCGAGCTGACCGCCGCGGCCAACCACCGCCCCGCGCTGCGCGACGAGGTGGCCTCGTTCGCCCGCGAGGTCCGGCGGATGCAGATCGACGCACTCGACGCCCTCGTCGACGACTACGGCATCGACCGCGACCGCTTCCCGCCGGCGCTCGTCGCCGCCGCGGTCCAGGGCCTCGCCTACGCGTCGGCCTACGACCTGGTCGCCGGGTTCGACACCGCGCAGGACGAGGCCGCCGCGGCGATGACGGCGCTGCTCGACGAGCTCGAGGCGTTCCGCACGGCGGGACGGGCCGGACCCGCCGGACAGAATTAGAACGATCGTCCCAACTAATGTGTCGACACCACTCGGGCAGCTCTGCCCGGTGGGTGTGAGGGGGACCAATGCCTGCATCGACCGACGCGCTGAGCTTCGATCCGTACGACGTGGCGATCAACGCCGACCCGTATCCCACCTACGCCCGGCTGCGTGAGGAAGCGCCCGCCTACCACAACGACGAGTACGACTTCTGGGCGCTGTCGCGTCACAGCGACGTCGAGAAGGCGTTGGTGAACTGGCAGACCTTCTCCAGCAGCCGCAGCGACATCCTCGACTTCATCCGCGCCGGGTTCGAGATGCCCCCCGGTGTCATCCTCTTCGAGGACCCGCCGACCCACACGATGCACCGCAGCCTGATGTCGCGGGTGTTCACCCCGAAGCGCATGGCCGAGCTCGAGGACCAGGTCCGGGCGTACTGCGCCTCGTGCCTCGACCCGCTCGTCGGCAGCGGCGGCTTCGACATCATCGCCGAGCTGGCCACGATGCTGCCGATGAAGGTGATCAGCATGCTGCTCGGCATCCCCGAGCAGGACCAGGTCGCGGTACGCAACAAGACCGACGACAACCTGCGCACCGTCCCCGGCGAGGCGATGACGATGAAGGAGGAGGACGTCGCGAGCGGCGCGATGTTCGAGGAGTACATCGACTGGCGGGCGAAGCACCCCTCGGACGACCTGATGACCGTGCTCCTCAACGCCGAGTTCGAGGACCAGGACGGTCAGACGCGGACCCTGACCCGGCAAGAGGTCTCGACGTACACCGCCGTGCTCGCCGGTGCCGGCAACGAGACCACCGGCCGCCTCATCGGTTGGCTCACCAAGGTCCTCGCCGACCATCCCGACCAGCGACGCCAGGTCGTCGAGGACCGCACGCTCGTCCCGAACGTCATCGACGAGACGCTGCGCTTCGAACCGACCGGACACGCCACGGCCCGGTTCGTGATGCACGACGTCGAGTACCACGGCCACACCATCCCGGCGGGCTCACCGATCCTGTTGATCCTGGCGTCGGCCAACCGGGACCCTCGCCGCTACCAGGACCCCGACCGCTTCGACATCCACCGCAGCGACGTGCAGCACCTGACCTTCGGCTACGGCCTGCACTACTGCCTGGGTGCCAACCTCGCCCGCCTCGAGGGTCGCGTCGCGCTCGACGAGATGCTCGATCGCTTCCCCGAGTGGGACATCGACCGCGACGCGATGTCGCTCGCGCCGACCTCGACGGTCCGGGGCTGGGAGCGCATGCCGATCGTGCTGCCCTGACGAGCAGCCGCCCTGACCCGGTCGAGCAGGTCAGGTGCGCCCGTTCCGCCCCCAGGGGAGAGGGGAGGGCGGGGGCGGAACGGGCGGATCCGGTGACGTCAGTCGACGAGTGTCGGCTGACGTGCGTCCTGGGGCGCCGAGGTCTGGTCGGTGGTGACCAGGCGAGCGCCTTCGACGTCGAGGTCCGGCAGCCCCCGGTCGAGCCAGCGGGGCAGCCGCCACGCCCGCGTGCCGAGCAGGGTCAGCACAGCCGGGACGAAGGTCATGCGGATCACGAAGGCGTCGATCGCGACACCGATCGCGAGGCCGAAGCCGATCATCTTGGTCGTGGGGTCGTCGCCCAGGATGAACGCCGCGAACACGGCGATCATGATGAGCCCGGCGGCGACGATCACCCGGGCGCTGTGCTGCACGCCTTCGACGACGGCCGCCTCGGCGTCGCCGCCGTGCACATAGTCCTCGCGGATCCTCGACACCAGGAACACCTCGTAGTCCATGGCCAGGCCGAACAGCACGCCGATCAGCAGGATCGGCAGGAAGCTGATGATCGGGCCGGTGGTGTCGAGTCCGAAGAGGTCCTTGAGCCAGCCCCACTGGAACACGGCGACCACGGCGCCGAACGACGCGGCGACGGTCAGGAGGAAGCCGACCACGGCCTTGATCGGCACGAGGATCGATCGGAACGCGAGCAGCAGCAGGACCAGGGCGAGGCCGACGACCACGAGGATGTACGTGGGCAGCGCACTCGCCAGCTTCTCGGAGACGTCGATGCCGATGGCGGTGGTCCCGGTGACCGACACGTCGATGTCGCCGGCCTCGTCACCTGCGTCGCGGATGGCGTGCACCAGGTCCACGGTCTCGGTCGACGTCGGCGACGAGGTCGGGATGACCGAGAGCACTCCGACGTCGCCGGACTGGCCGAAGGTCGTGGGGCTGACGGCGGCCACGTGGTCGAGCGCACCGAGGCGCTGTTCGATGTCGCCGGCCGCGGCCTGGGGGTCTGCGCTGTCGCGGGCGTCGACCACCACGATGAGCGGGCCGTTGAAGCCGGCGCCCATGCCCTCGGCCAGCAGGTCGTAGGCGCGGCGCTGGGTGGTCTCGGTGGACTTCGAACCGTCGCTCGGCAGCCCCATCTCGAGGCTCGTGGCCGGCACCGCGAGCAGCAGCACGGCAGCGACGACGGCGACGAGCACGGCCGCAGGGCGGCGGCTGATGAACCGTCCCCAGCGCAGGCCGAGTGCGTCCTTGTCGGAGCCGAGGCCCTTGTGCACCTTGAGGCCGGGCACCTTGAACCGGTCGATCGAGCTGCCGGCGAACGCGAGCAGCGCGGGCAGCAAGGTCGTGGCGATCAACACGGCGACGACGACGGTGACCGCCGCGCAGAGCCCCATCACCGTGAGGAACGGGATGCCGACGACCGTGAGGCCGACGAGCGCGATGACGACGGTGAGCCCGGCGAACACGACTGCGCTGCCAGAGGTCGCGGTCGCCCGGGCGATCGCCTCCTCGGCGCTCAGGCCGTCGCCGAGCAGCTGGCGCACGCGCGTCACGATGAACAGCGCGTAGTCGATGCCGACGGCGAGGCCCAGCATGATCGCGAGCGTCGGAGCGGTCGACGACATGGTGAAGAAGCCGGTCGCCGCGGTGATCAACGAGATGCCCACACCGACGCCGAACACGGCGGTGAGGATCGGGAGCCCGGCGGCGATGAGCGAACCGAAGGTGATCAGGAGCACCAGGATCGCCACGGCGATGCCGATCGCCTCGGAGGAGCTGCTGTGCTCGGGCGTGCCGAGGGCGTCACCGCCGAACTCGACCTGCAGGCCCGCGTCGCGGGCCGGGTCGGCCGCCGCGAGCAGGGCGTCGGTCGCGCCCTCGCCGAGGTCCTCGGCGGCTTCGGCGTAGTTCACCGTCGCGTAGGCGATCCTCTGGTCCGCCGAGACGCTGCCCGTGGTGAACGGGTCGGACACCGCGAGCACCGACGGTGCCGATTCGAGCTCGGCGATCGACCCGGCGATCGCGGCCTGAGCGGACGGGTCGGCGAGCGTCGTGCCCTGCGGCGCGGCGAAGACCACCCGGGCCGAGGCGCCGCCCGCGCCGGGCATCTGCTCGTCGAGCAGGTCGAGTGCGGTCTGCGACTCGGTGCCGGGGATCGAGAACGAGTCGTCGGTGGTGCCCGACAACGTGGTGGCACCGACGACCGCGAGCACCAGCGCGGCCAACCACACCAGCAGGACGGTGCGACGCCGACGAGCGGTGAAGCGTCCGAGTCGATACAGGTACTGGGCCATGCGGAACGGTCTCCATTCGGTGCGGAGCGGGTCACGGTAGCGGCAGTACCGACAAATGTCAGCACTGACATGTTGCAGTGCTGACGGTCAGGGGTCACACTGGGTCGATGCAGAGCGCCACCACACCGGGCCGCCGGGACAGGAAGCGGAACGCCACTCGGGTCGCCATCGTCGAGGCGGCGCTCGCGCTCTTCGAGGAGAAGGGCTTCGCCGCGACGACGGTCGACGAGATCGCCGAACGGGCGGACGTCGCCCAGCGCACGTTCTTCCGTCACTTCCCGACGAAGGAGGCGGTGCTGTTCCCGAACCGCGATGACGGGATCAGCGAGTTCAGGGACGCGCTCGCCGCCCGCCCCGCGGACGAACCGCTGCTGGCGGGCGTGCTCGCCGCGTTCGCCGTGGGGATGTCGCAGAGCACCGACGACGACCATGCGCTGACCGTGCGGCGGCAGCGCATCCTGGAACAGGCGGGAGTCGCTGGTGAGTCGATCACCTGGGGCTCACTGCTGGCCGGCCACCAGATCATCGAGGAGCTGGTCGCGGAGCACGCGTCGCTCCCGGTCGACGATCAGACGGTGCAGATGGTCGCGAGCGTGAGCCTGCTGCTGATGGCCCAAGTGATGCCCGAGTGGTACGCCGGGGGCGGCACCACCGACCTCGCCGAGGTCCTCGAGCGCAAGCTGGACCTGCTCAGAGCACTGGTCGAGACCACGGCCGGGTGACGTCGGTCGGATAGCCCGGAGGTGGCGGCGGGATCGGCGGTCTCGCAGAGTCAGCGGTCCGGCTGGGTCGATGGGGTGTTCGGGTCGGGATACTCGCCGCCGCCGGCGCTGTTGCCCGGCTGGTTCTGCTGCTGGGGGAGGATCCAGCCGTCGTCGGTCTCGACCGGCTCCCCGGTGTACATGCGGATGTCGTCACCGTCGGAGTCGATGAGGTCGCGCTGATCGGCCAGGTTGCCGGGCTCGGCGTCCTCGAAGAACCTGCGGTCCGAACCGACGGTCCCCTCGGCATGGGTGCGGGCGCTGACCGCGGTGCCCGGAGGCGGATCGAGGTGCCCGGGCTTCTCCTCGGGCGGCACGGACGACTCGGTGGTCTGGGCGTCCTCGGACGTCTCGGCGGCGTCGGGTGCGGCTCGGTCGTTCATGAGGAACCTCGAAGGGCTGGGGGACGAGTCGGTCGCCGCTCCTGTGCGGCAGTGGTCCGATACCCAGTCGCTGCGCTTCCGAAGACCCCGTGGGTCGCACGCGCTGCGTGGATCCAGCGGGGCTGCGCGGTTCGACGGGCTGCGCGGTTCGACGGGCCGCGCGGTTCGACAGGGCTGCGTGCCGCGACGTGTCACCCGGACGGGTGGATCTGCGCCGACCGGGTTCCCTCGACTTCGGCGGCGGGTAGTCGATGGGAGATCGAGCTCTCGGAGGATGCAGATGTTGACCGTCGCCCACCCACTACCCCAGGACGAGGACGAGACCCTGACCGTCGTGGTCGAGGTCAGGGGCAACGCGGAGACCATCCGCTGGCACCCGGACCGCGTCGAGGGTCATCCCTCGCTCTTGTCGCGACTCGGCCACCCGGACGTCGAGCTGACCGATCCGGTCGTGTTCCTCGACGCCGTGCGCAGCTGCTTCGGTGACCGCGCGGACGTGCGCGTCAAGGGCTGACCGCAGCGCGGCAGCGGCCGCCGTCAGCGTCGGATGGATCGCAGCAGCCACAGCTCGCTGCCGAGTCCGAGCAGGGCGACGGCAGCGGACGCGACGAAGCCGACGGTGCTCGACGGCTTCGTGAGCAGCACCGCGCCGCACGCGGCCGCCCCGGTCAGCACGACGACCGAGACTGCGGACGCGATGCGCTCGAGCAGGGTGAGGCTCTTGTCGTAGCGGATGCCCGAGGTGGTCGCCCCCTCGGCGACCAGGAGCTGCCCGAGCCAGCGAACCGGGGCGGAGCTGACGAACAGGACCGCGGGTGCCCACAGCGTCAGCGACGCGACGATCCAGCGCTGCGAGCCGGTCCCGACGCCCGGCGACCCCTCGACGACGGCGGCCATCGCGAACGTGCTGAGCGTCGTCGTGAGCACCACGAGCAGCGCCTTGATGTAGCGCAGCACGAGCACCTCGACCCGCAGCACGTGCCGCGCCATGCCGTACTCGACCTTTGCGACCTCGTCGACGAGCGTGCGGTCCTTCATGCCGGCGAGCTGCAGCATGGCCTGCGCTCTCGAGGCGTCGCTGGGGACCCCGTCGCCTCCGAGCCCGTCGTAGGCGTCGATCTGGGCGTCGATGCCTCGTCTCGCTGCGTCGTTGGGTGGCACGAGGAGCTCGATGTTGGCCGCGGCGCTCCGCTGTCGCAGGAGCCCGTCCTCGGCGGTCGGACCCAGCTCGTCGATCGGCAGGTGCAGGCTGGTGAGGGTGAACCTGGGCGAGAACGTGGTGCCGCGAGCGCTCGTGAAGTGGTTCGCGTGGAAGTAGAAGCGGGTCAGCTCGAGCAGCAGCAACCAGATGACGACGAGCGCCAGAGCGAGCGTCGCCACGACGAGCCCGGCGAGCGCGAGGTGCATGGGGTCGTCGGCCGAGGCGAGCAGGCTGCGCAGCACGTTCACCACCGAATCACGGCCCATGGCGGGGAGCAGCACGAGCACGCCGGCGCCGGAGAGCAACGCCGTGGCGGTGCGATGGATGGTGGACAGCCGGACCTCTGAGCGCTGGAGGAAGGCTCGGACGGCCGCACGTTCGTCGGGGCCGAGCGACGTCTCCGGATCGGGCTGATCGAGGTCGCCGGTCGGCGAAGGCTGCATCAGGTTCCTCTGGGGTCGGGAGCCTCGGCGGCCCGGGTCAGGCGTCGCCGCCGACTGCTTCGAAGGAGATCTCGTCGAGGTCCTTCAGGAGGTCTCGCGACTCCGACAGCGACGTGGCGATGATCTCCTTGGCCGTCTCGAGCAGGTGGAACATCCGAGGGTCGGTCACCGAGTAGAGGACGGTGGCCCCGACCTTTCGTGACCGGACGATGCCGCCCCGGCGGAGGACGGCCAGCTGCTGGGACAGGTGGGACTGCTCGAGGCCCACCAGCGGCATCATCTCGGCGACCGAGCGTTCGCCCTCGCGGAGCAGCTCGAGCACCCGGATCCTGGCGGGGTGACCGAGCGTCTTGAAGAAGTCGGCCTTCACCCGGTAGATCGGCCGAGTCACGAGCAGGTTCCGTTCACGACACGACAGTACGACATGACGAAATGATCATGTGTGCAGCTCCGCCACCAGCGACCAGCGCTCGGCGGTGCTCAGGGGCTGACCGGGCTCCTTGCGTCGTCGACCGGCAGCAGCGCCGCACCGACGAAGAAGCAGACGGCTCCGGCGAAGGTGCCGAGGTTGACGAGCTCGATGTTCGCCGTCTCGCCATCGGTCCGCAGCAGCCTGGCCCCGAGCGCAGCCGCTCCGAACGCGATCGATCCGGCCAGGTTGACCGCCCCGATCGTCGTCGCACTCCACGCCGCACGTGGGCGTGCCGCCCGGACGAGCGACCATCCGGCGGCGCTCGCCACGAGGAAGCACACGGAGCCGAACACGTCGGGCGCCCAGACCAGCCGTCGCTCCTGCTGGGTCGACATCGCGTCCCGTGTGGCGGCGAGGGTGGAGAGGTTGAAGAAGACGGTGTCGACCAGCTGCACGGCGGCGGCTCGGCGTGCGGTGGGGTGCGACAGGGCAGCCAGCGTCGCCCGGGCCACCGACCCTGCATCCGGGCGGGTCTCACCCGGGCGATCCGACGGCGCGCTGCGGTGCTGCAGGACCGCAGCGCTGGTGAAGAAGATGGACCCGACGAAGAAGGTCCACGCGGCGGTGCTCGCCGACACGGCGTCGAAGTAGACGGGCACCGACCCGAGCGCGAAGCACGTCGACCCGATCGCGAACAGCGCCCCTGTCCAGCAGCTCGACGCGGAGGGCCGGTGCCGCGCTCGGCTCACCGGGTGGGGTCGCGCTCGGCTGCGTCGGACATGTCGGCACCTCGGTCGGTCGCTGCGGTGTTCCCACGGCGACGCTCGTCCCACCCGCGATCTGCGTCATCACCCGTGCAGGATGATCCGCCCGGCGCCGACGACGATCACCCGGCCCGGATGGTGCGGGAGCCGACGGGATCGGTGACCGTGGATCCATGGAGCCGATCCACCACGCCGCCTCGTGGGCCCCCGCCACCGATCGCTGATGGCCGACTGCTGCGAGATCGTGGCGGTGGGCGCCGACGGTCCGCTCGTGCGTTCCGCGTTCGACGGCTTCGAGATCACCACGATCGGCGACGGCCGGATCCGCCTCGTCGGGCTGGTCGTGGACCAGGCGGAGCTGCACGGCGTGCTGCACCGGGTCCAGGACCTCGGGATGCAGATCCTCGACGTGCACCTCGCTCCGATCGGGTGACCGGCGGGTCGTCGACACAACTGTTTGCCGGGCACCCACGCCGGTGCAAAGCTGACGCCGTGTCGGAGCGCTCCACGCCAGGGCCACTGCTGGTCCGGACGGCGGTGGCGCGACCGCGTCTGGTCGACCAGCTCGCCGCTGCTCCCGAGGCCCGGGTCGCCCTGGTGGTCGCGCCGGCGGGCTCCGGCAAGACCGTGCTGCTGTCGGAGTGGACCCGCGACGTCGAGGCCGCATGGGTGGGGGTCGACCGGCGACACGACGACGCCGTGGTGTTCGCCCGGGATCTGGTGGCCGCGCTGGCTGCGGTGCACCCCAGCGTCGACGGCTCCCTCGGCGCGGTCGCTGCCGCCGGTGGGCGACGGCTCGGGCCTGCCTTCGTCGAGGCGCTCTGCAAGGGGCTCGCCGCCTCGCCGACGCCGGTGGTCCTGGTGATCGACGACCTCCACCGCCTCACCGCCACGGCGATCCACGACGACCTCGACGACCTGATCGCCGGACTGCCCGACAGCGCCCAGGTCCTGATCGGCTCGCGGTGGGACCCGCCGCTGCGACTCGGTCGACTGCGACTGAGCGACCAGCTGGTCGAGGTGCGGGCGGGGGACCTCGCGTTCGACCACGACGAGGGCTTGGAGCTGCTGCGCCTGGTCACCGGCCGCGACATCACCAGCGAGCAGGCCGAAGCGCTCGTCGAGCGGACCGAGGGATGGGCCGCGGGGCTGCAGCTCGCGGGGCTCTCGATGCGGCGGAGCGACGACCTGGACGGGTTCGTCGCCGGGTTCACCGGCGACGACCGCCTGGTGGCCGACTACCTCACCGGCGAGGTGCTGCGGACCCTGGAGCAACCGCTGCGCCACTTCGTGCTGCACACCTCGATGCTGGAGTGGCTGACCCCCGAGCTCTGCGACGCGGTCACCTGCGGTGACGACGCCGCGGTCAGGATGCGCACG
>JAEWED010000083.1 GCA_023389745.1 Actinomycetes bacterium | reverse complement strand
GCGGACTGGATGAACGGTTGGGATCCTGCGGTGTTCCAGCGTGTCATCGACAACTGCTACCGGGGTGGGTTCGACTGCCAGATGAACCTGCTCGGTGACGGCCAAGCCCTCCTCTGAGCAACCCCTCTCCACATCCACACGACCTCCCATCGACGGGTCGGCCCTCACGGGTCGACCCGTCGTGCGTTCCCGACCAGCGCGTCCCCGACCCGTGCGTTCCCGGTCCGTGCGTCGCCGGTCCGTGCGTCCCCCGACATGCGTCGGGGCGTCAGGCGCCGGCACGGTCGAGCGCCGTGAAGATCACCTCGGCGGCAGCGTCCTCGGGTCGACCGCTCACCCAGTCCCGGGTCGAGGCGGCGTCCGCCTCGGAGCACCGGGCGATCGCCTCGGCGACCTCGGCGGGTGAGTCGGCGACGAGCCACGGCCCGTCCGGATCGACGGCGTCCGCGAGCGACGTGGGCACGATCACGGGCACGCCGTACTCGGCGGCCTCGAGCATCTTGACGCTGATGCCCGTGCTCTCGCCCGGGCGGGGGACCACCGCGACGTCGACGCGGCCGTAGAAGTCGTCGAGGTCGGCCACGTGGCCCGACTGCACGACACGGGGGTGATCGGCGAACTCGTCGGTCCCCGAACCCCCGATCACGTACACCGCCGGCGAGGCCTGGGCCGACAGCGAGTCGTGCACGGGGCCGAGCAGCACGTCGAGGGCCTCGGCGTTCGGGGGCCAGCTGGCCTTCCCGATGAAGCCGACCCGGAGGGGCCCGGGCTCGTCGACCCCACGGGCGGGCGACAGCGGCATCGGCAGCTGGACGGCGCGGACACCCCACTCCCCGAGGCGGTCGATGTCGAGGCGCGACAGCGCGAGCACCGCACGGGGTCCACGCAGCAGGGAGCGTTCGAGGTGCACGAGCCGTCGGCGTTCGCCGAGTGCGCGCAGCGGGAGCGGCGCGTGTCGGGCCGCGATCACCGAGTCCACGTTGTGGGCGATGTGCACCGCGACGTCGACGCCGGCGGCCGACGCGAGCAGCAGCGGCGGCCACTGACTCGTGACCACCTGACGATCCACGGCATGTGCGCGCAGCGCGGCTGCGGCCTCGTCCCACCCTGGGAACGCCGTGAACTTGGCCGAGAGGTACGGCTGGGTGCTCGTGAGCATCGTCGCGACCACCCGGGCCAGGGCCCGACGGTCACCTCGCACCTCGAGGGGGACGTCACCGGCGGCGTCGGCGGTGCCACCGGAGCCGGCGCCCGTCACCGCGAACACCGTCACGTCGGCACCGGCGGCTCGCAGCGCGGCGATGAGCCGACGGTCGACCCATCCGCCGCCGCCGAGGTGTGCGAGATCGGGCGGGTAGGTCGTGACGAAGCAGAACCGACGTGTCACGCGTCGCTCCCGGAGCCTCGGCGGGGTGCCGAACGCTCGCTCTCGACGAACGCCTCGGCGAGCACCGCCGCTTCGGTGGCCGCGTCGTGGGCCGCGAGCACACGGCTGCGGCCGACCCGACCCATGGCATCGAGGCGGTCGGTCGGCGCGTCGAGGGCGTCGCGCATCGCGACGACCAGGTCGTCGACCGAGCCGGCGGGCACGACCCACCCGCACTCCGGGTCCACCAGCTCGGGGACACCCGCGATCGACGTGGTGACCACGGGGCGGGCCAGCGCGAGCGACTCCATGATCGCGACGGGTAGCCCCTCGGCGAAGCTCGGCAGCACCAGCGCCCGGGCGGACTGCAGCTCCTGACGGATCGTCGCGTTGTCGACCCAACCGGTGATCCGCACCCGGCCGGTGGCGCCGGCCGCGTCGATCGCTGCTTCGAGCGCACCGCGCAGCGGTCCCTCGCCGGCCAGGACCAACTCGAAGTCGTCGCCCTCGGCGAACATGCGGACCGCCGCCTCGATGAGCAGCAGCTGTCCCTTCTGCTCGGCGAGCCGCCCGACGCACACCAGGCGACGTGCGCCGCTGTTCGGCGTCGGTTCGAGCCGGGTGAAGTCCGCGTCGAGCCCGCAGCGAACGACGCGGACCTTGTGCCAGTCCTCCGGCTCGCACCAGCGCAGCAGCTGGCTGCGGCCGAAGCTGCTGATCGCGACGACGAACGCGGCGGCGTGGATCTTCTCGCCGAGGTGCAGGGCGTCGGGCCGGTCGAACTCCTCGGGGCCGTGCACCGTGAAGCTGAACGGCGGCCCGCCGAGCTGCTGCACCAGCATCGCCACGGCCGGTCCGTTGGTGCCGAAGTGCGTGTGCACGTGGTCGATGCCGTCGCGGCGCAGCCACTCCACGACGACGCAGGCTTCGGCGAGGTACGCGAGGTGTGCGCTCAGCGGACGGTTGCTCCCTCGGCTCAGGCGCAGCGCGGTGCGCAACGCCCGGAGGAAGCGCCCGGGGTCGCGGGTCGCCGCGCGGGCCGTGGCGCGCGCCAGACGCGGCGCGGCTCCGCCGCCCAGCACGTAGCGGGTCCTGGTCCGCTCGGCGCGGTCCGCGGGGTCGACCAGCACGGCCTCGTCGACCGGTCGCACGCTGATCCGGGCGATCTCCCAGCCGCTCGCGTCGAGCGCCGCGAGCTCACGGCGCACGAAGGTCTGACTCGGCATCGGGTACTGGTTCAGGAGGTAGGCGACGTTCACTCGGCCTCGCGTCGGCGTGTCGGGGCGCGGTCGGCGCCGAGCCGCGGC
This sequence comes from Actinomycetes bacterium, assembly GCA_023389745.1. Classification (GTDB taxonomy): domain Bacteria; phylum Actinomycetota; class Acidimicrobiia; order Acidimicrobiales; family Microtrichaceae; genus JAFAFN01. The sequence goes on along the minus strand of JAEWED010000083.1, from coordinate 4,899 downwards.
GGGGAGACGAGCGGCAGGATCAGGCTATCGGCGCACGCGGCGAGATCGACGGCCCAACTCGCCGGTGGGGAGGACGTTTGCCCATGCCCAGTAGCACATCCACCTTGTGCCGGGGTGGATGGTTTGCGAACCTGTTGCTCAGTGTTGAGGGAGAGCAGCATGGATGTCCACGCACTCGGCGCGTCCGCACGGCGGCGCATCGTCGATTCGGAGAACCCCGATTCCGTCGCGTCCGCGTTCCGTCGCCGTCGCTGGACGCGGCTGCTCGATCGGTTCCCCGATCTGAGCGACATGCGCGTGCTCGACCTGGGCGGCACCGTGCAGCACTGGAGCACGAGCCCGGTCATGCCGGCCCACCTGACGGTGCTGAACCTGATGGAGCAGGACACCTCGGACGACCGCATCGACGTGGTGGTCGGCGACGCTTGCGAGACGCCGGCGTCGTTGCGCACCGAGCAGTTCGACCTGGTGTACTCCAACTCGGTGCTCGAGCACGTCGGGGGACACGCCCGCCGTCAGCAGATGGCCGACGTCATCGCCGAGGGGGGCGACCACCACTGGGTGCAGACGCCGAACCGCAACTTCCCGATCGAGCCGCACTGGCTCTTCCCCGGGTTCCAGTTCCTTCCGATCTCGTCGCGGATCTGGCTGACCGAGCACTGGCCGCTCGGCTACATCCGCGGTGTCGGCCGCGACGCGGTGGAGCAGGTCCTGTCGACCGAGCTCGTCGGCTCGCGCGAGATGTCGTTCCTGTTCCCCGATTCGGAGCTGCTGACGGAGCGGGTCGCCGGCCTGACGAAGTCGCTCATCGCCGTGCGCTGAGCGGCGGCGCGGTGACCGGGCCTGCGTTCACCAGGTCGACAGGCGCGCTCGACGGTCGGGGTGACGGTGCTCGTTCTCCAGGTTCGCGACCACCGCCCACACGATGGCCATGTAGCCCAGGTACGGCCCGGTCAGGAGCGGCTCCGCGATCGCCATCACGACCAGCGAGGTCATGAAGAGCACCGCCCACCGGGCCTCGGGCCGGGCGTCGTCGTAGCGCCCCACGCGGTTGGCCACCCGGTAGATGCTGACGATGACGGCGGTCAACATGACCAGGCCGATGATGCCGAGCTCGATGAGCACCTCCATGGCTCCGTTGTGGGTGTGCGCCGCCTCGAAGCCGATGTGCTGCCAGAGCTCCATCGTCAGCGAGGTCGGCACCTCGGTGAACACCCCGCCCAGGCCCCATCCGGTGAGGGGACGCTGGGCGAACACGTCGAAGCTGGCCGCCCAGATGATCGTCCGGCCGGAGAACGTGACGTCCTTGTCGTAGAGGGCCAGCACGATCGGCATCAGACGCAGCGCGCTCAGGAGCGCGACGATCGCCGAGGTGACCGAGATGGTGAGCAGCAGGCGCCGGTCGCGCTGGCTGCGCCCGCGTCCGATGGCGAGCATCCATGCGTAGAGGAACGCGAGGGCGAGCAGCCCGCTGCCGGCGGTCGCGGAACGGGTGGCCATGGCGGTCAGCACCAGCAGCGCCAGGATCACGCGTCGACCCCGCATGCGGAGCATCGGCAGCGCGGCGGCGAGCGTCAGGACGGCGAACACGCCCAGGTCGTTCTTGTGGCCGAAGGTGCCGCGGAACCCGAACTGCGTCTCGAGGGTGTCGCTCAGGATCGTCGACCGGGAGCTCGACAGCGCGATCGAGGTGAGCAGGCTCCAGGCGCAGAGCACCAACGAGCCCTGCAGCACCGCCCGGGAGAGCACCCGCGGTGGCACGGTGCCGGCCACGAGTGCGACGACGATCAGCGGGAACAGCTCCGAGCGGATGGCGAAGATCGTCGAGCCGGGGTCGCGGCTCCACAGCACGCTGAGCGCCGACCAGACCACGAACGCGACGAGCGACAGGTTGATCGGGAGACGCGAGAGCCGTGTCGTCGGTGTGAGGGCCAGGACGCAGAGACCGATCCCGGGGACCACGAACGACGGGACCGACCCGGGCATGTTCACCAGACCCTCGAAGGGAAGGAACGCGACGAGCAGGTAGAGCACGACGTACAGCGGCGCCGCGACGTCGACGATGAGCGGGCGCTGCCGCTCGCCGATCGCGGTGGAGGGTGCGGTGAGCGCCCTACTCATGTGACGGGGCTCATGAGACCGGCTGGGCGCCCAGGTCATCGAGCGCGGCGTCGAGCGTGCCGGTGTCGCCGTCCAGGGTGATCACCCAGCGGCCGAGCACGTAGGTCTCGGTTCCGTCGGCGGCCGCGTCGTGGGCTGCGAGGTCGCGCTGCGCCTCGGTGCCGAACTCGGCGACGTGCACGGCACCGGTCGGCTTCGCGTCGGGGCAGCCGGGAGGCGCCACCCGGTAGGTGAACCCGAACGCTCGACCGACCCCGTCACCCTCGAGCTCGGTGCCCACCGAGCAGACCCCGATGCCGGAGGACGAGATGGCGGTCCAGAGCTCGGAGTAGCGCGTCGCCTCGAACGGCGCGGTCAGCTCCGGGTCGTCCTCGCCGCCGTCGAGATCGACGAGGAACGGCTCGTAGGGCCAACCGCAGTCGGCGTCGAGCATCTCGTCGGCCATGGTCGGGTTCCACATCATCGCCGAGTGGCCAGCGTGCACGCTCGCGCAGTCGCCGGAGGGAACACCCGACTCCTGTGTGGACCCGCCGGGCTGTTCGGTGCCGTCCGCAGCGGTCGTCGAGGTCGCGTCCGCGTCGTCGTCGGAGCCGCCGCAGCTCGCGGCCAGCACCACGAGTGCTGCGACGCAGAGGGCGACCGGTCGCAGCGACGACGCACGCGGGAATCTCACCTGGTCAGCGTATCGTGACGCCCCCGCGCAACGACCTGCGGCCCGGATCCGCCGGTGCACCGAGATGCTGCGCCGCTACCATCCGGCCATGACGACCCGACCTGCACGGCGCCGTTCCCTGCGCAGCGCCCCCGCACTCTCGCGTGGACTGCTCGCCCTGGCAGCTCTCGGGCTGGTCGCAGCGCTGGCCGCCTGCTCGGGTGACGACGACGAGGAGGGCGCCGGCGAGGTGCCCGACGACTTCAGCGCCGAGCAGTGCCTGGTCCGGGTCCACGGCCGCAGCGACACCGGCGCCCCGCCGACCATGGTCGACGGCTACGCAGAGCTCGCCCCCGACGCGAACGAGCCGTTCGACGGCGGTGGCCGGGTCTGGATCTACGACACCGAGGAGTCGGCCGGCGACGCTCGGAACCAGGTCCTCGAGGTGATCGACGCGGCCGGGTGCGAGCAGGTCGTACTGCACGGCTTCAGCAACGGCGCGGCGTTCGTCGCGGCACTGGTCTGCGACGGCGAGACCTTCGACGGGCGCCTCGTCGGCGCCGTCGTCGACGACCCGGTGACCGACGACAGCTCACCGGACTGCGCCCCGGCCGACGGCGTCGCCACCGCCGTGTACTGGACGGGCGGCCTGACCGAGGGCGTCGCCGGCGCCTCGTGCGAGGACCTCGGGTGGACGTGCGCCGGCGGCGACGAGCTCGTCGGCATCGACGAGTTCGCCCGGCGTCTCGGTGCCGAGGTGCAGCCCAGCCCCTTCGACGAGCATCGCCCGTACCTCGAGGCGCCGGAGCTCACCGACTGGCTGACCGCGAGCTGAACCGGACGAATTCAGTTCAAGTCCGCCACGCATAGTTCCGATGACCCATGCGTGCTCACCACTCGCCGCTCGTCGAACCCGGTCCGCAAGCGTTCGCTGTCGCTGATGGCGGGCGCCGCACTCGCACTGGTGCTGGCGTCGTGCAACACCGGTGCACCACCGCCGCCGCCGGAAGAGGCCACGTCGCCCACGGTGGAGGCGCCGTCGGTGAAGGCGCCTCCGACGAAGCCGACCAAGCCGAACAAGGCGACGACCACGACGACCGTGGCACCGGCCCCCGCGCCGACCACGGTGCCGACGGTTCCCCCCGCGCCGTCGCCCTCGGTGCCCTCGTCACCGGCGACGTACCCCGGGCTGGCGGTGGATGTGTCTCGGATTCCGGCGGCTCGTTCGGGTGTGGGTTCGGCTCGGATCGGGGCTGCTCAGTATTCGAAGCGTGCGGGTGATGGCAGTGCGCAGTTCCGTGTGAACTGTCTGTTCTCGCACATGGGGTTCAACGATCCGGTGGTGTTCCCGGGTCGCGCGAACGCGAGTCATCTCCACATCTTCTTCGGGAACACGTCGGTGGACTCGACCACGACGCCGGAGTCGGTGCGGACCTCGGGCAACTCGACCTGTGCGGGTGGTACGGCGAACCGTTCGTCGTACTGGGCGCCCGCGGTGATCGACACCGCGACGGGTACGCCGGTGATCTCGGATGCGAACCAGACGGATCGTGATCACTTCCTGCAGGTGTATTACAAGACCGGTTACGACGGTGTGTTGCCCGCGACGGTGCGGAACTTCCCTGTCGGGTTGCGGATGATCGCCGGGACGGCGTCGTCGACGTCGCCCCAGCAGCGGATCGTGTCGTACTCGTGCACCGAGGGTTCGGCTGCGCAGGTGCCTCAGCAGGCGTCGTTCCCGCAGTGTGCGCCGGGTCAGTTGTTCATCATGTCGGTGTTGTTCCCGCAGTGCTGGGACGGTGTGAACCTGGATTCGCCGGATCACAAGTCGCACATGGCCTATGGGGCGGGTTGGCCCGACAAGGGTTGTCCGTCGTCGCATCCGGTGCCGTTGGCGCAGATCACGCAGAACTTCCGGTATCGGGTGCCTGCGGGTGGCATGTCGACGTGGCGTCTCTCGAGTGACATGTACTCGGGTCCCGCGGGTTATTCGGGGCATGCGGACTGGATGAACGGTTGGGATCCTGCGGTGTTCCAGCGTGTCATCGACAACTGCTACCGGGGTGGGTTCGACTGCCAGATGAACCTGCTCGGTGACGGCCAAGCCCTCCTCTGAGCAACCCCTC
>JAEWED010000059.1 GCA_023389745.1 Actinomycetes bacterium | reverse complement strand
GAGGTGGTGCTCCACCGCCTGTACGGCACGGGGTCCCCGGCGCCGCCCGCGCAGACCCCGGCGGCGATCGACTACCTGACGACGCCGTTCGACATCGACGCCGGCACTCCCCGGGTCATCGCGCCGCCGCTGCGGGGCACGAACTGGATCGCGCTGAACGGCTGCTGCGAGCCGGGCTACGGCTTCCCGCACCGGACGTCGCTCAACTCGGTCAACGGCCGACTCAACAACAGCCAGCGCTTCGCGATCGACTGGAAGCGCGTCGACGACCAGGGTGCGTTCTTCACCGGCGACGACTCCCGCAACGACAGCTACGTCGACTACGGCGCCGAGGTCTACGCGGTGGCCGACGGCACCGTGACCGGTGTGCTCGACAACGTCGAGGCCAACGCTCCCGGCGTGCTGCCGGCGCACGACCCGACCCTGGCCGCCAAGCTCACCGTCGAGAACGTCGACGGCAACCACGTGATCCTCGACCTGGGCGACGGCGTGTGGGCCATGTACGCCCACTTCGAGAAGGGCTCGATCACCGTCGAGGTCGGCGACACCGTCGAGGAGGGCGACGTCCTGGGCAAGCTCGGCAACACCGGCAACGCGAACGCGTCCCACCTGCACTTCCAGCTCATGGACGGCCCCACGCTGCTCGGTTCCAACGGTCTGCCGTACGTGTTCGACGGCTTCACGTTCCGCGGAGAGGTCGCCCCGTCGCAGATCCAGGACGCGGACGACTTCCTCAGCGGCTCGTTCCTGCAGGGCAGGCTCGACACGGGCGAACCCCGCAGGGACCAGATGCCGCTCCTGCTCGACATCATCGACTTCCCGGAGCGCTGAACCGGATCGGACCGACGGCGGCACGACCGCCGTCGGTCCGGAGCAGCCGGCGGGTGTGCTGAGATCTGGGGGTGCCGTTTCCCCACGATGATCCGTTCTGGGTCCAGGTCGCCGACCTCGTCGTCGAGCGGACGGCAGAGGGCCAGCGGGTGGTCGCCCCGGACGTCTTCTGGGCCGTGCTGCCGAAGGTGTACCGCTACGACCACGCTCGGGCCGAGCCGACCGCCGACTACGACTGGATCGTCGTGCACAAGGGCATGGTGGCCGACCTCCCCTTGGACCTGCTCGACCGAGCGGTGTCCGACGGCCGGCCCGTGCTGGCGAACGACGTGTTCGTCGTGTTCGGTCCACAGGACGAGCCCTCGACCCTCGTCGCGGACGATCCTCACCTGCAGGCCCTCGTGCACGAGATCGAGGAGCTCCGGGCGAACCCCGTCGCCCCGACGGGCACCCAGCACGAGCCGGTGCTGCCCGAGGAGCACGTCTTCGAGCACTTCGCCCGACTGAGCCTGGCCGAGCTGCGCGAGGCGATGAACCAGTTCTACGACAAGGGTGGCTACGAGTACGCCACCCTGCGCGACCAGGCGTACCTCGCCGAGCTCGACGCCCTCGTGAAGGAGCTGTTGGGTGACGCGATCCACGGCGAGATCCTCGATCTGTGCTGCGGCACCGGTTCGCTCGCCGAGTACGGGCTGCTCGACGCCTCGGTCACCGGGGTCGACATCTCGGACACCGCCGTGCGCAGGGCGAACGACACGTACTCGGCCGGCACGCCGGCAGGGCAGCGACCGAACCAGCGGTTCGCCGTCATGGACGCCCACGCGCTCGCCATGCCGGACGCGGTCGTCGACGTGGTCCTGTTCGTCGACTCGATGGAGCACGTGCACGACGCCCGTGCGACGCTCGCCGAGGCGGCGAGGGTGCTCCGCCCCGGCGGCCGCCTGCTCACCACGGCGGCGAACCGCAACAGCGTGAACCAGGTGATCACACGCCGGCTCGGCTACCCGGAGTTCGTCACGAACTACCAGCACATCGCCGAGTTCGGGCTGGACGACCTCACCGAGATGCTCGACGACGCCGGGTTCGACGTCGTGCGCACCGAGGGCATCTTCCTGTTCCCGTACTGGGGCATCCCCGGCGTGGACCAGGCGGTGCGGCACCTGACCGACGACGATCCCGAGGTCGTCGAGCTGATGCGGAAGCTGGGCCGTCTCGTCGGCGCCGAGCACGCCTACACGTCGGTCGTCGCCGCGGTCCGGCGCGGCGACGGCGTCACCTGAGCTCCGGCGGCCGCCACGTCGTCGACGAGCGCGCGCCAGAGCCGTTCGGCGTAGTCGTCCCAGCTCGAGCTCGGACGGGCCGCGGCCTCGGCGCGCAGCCGAGCCACCAGCTCGTCGTCGGTGAGCAGGTCGCGCAGGCAGCCGGTGATGGCTCCGAGGTCGCGTGGATCGACGGTCAGTGCACCACCGTCGGCCGCGAGCTCCGACATCGAGCCGTAGTCCGAGACCAGCACGGGGCAACCCGCCGAGAGCGACTCCGCCACGGGCAGCCCGTACCCCTCGACGAGCGACGGGAAGACGGTGCAACGCGCCTCGGCGTACCCCGCCCACAGCTCGTCCTCGGTGACCCGCCGGTGCACGCTGATCGTGGCGCCCGCATCTCCCAGTCGCTCGACCTCGGACTCGAACTCGGCGCTCCCCCAGCTGAGCCCACCGAAGAACGCCAGGTGGAACGAGTGCCCCTCGGCCCACAGCCGCTCGGCGGCCGCCAGGACCGACAGGTGGTTCTTGCGCGGCTCGTGGCTGCCGACCACCAGGACGATCGGTCGATCACCCGCGGCCAACATCGTGCGGAGACCGGCGCGGGACGCCGCGGTCGCAGGGTGGGCCTCCTGCGGCAGCGGACAGGCGATGACGTCGGGCCCGTCGAGGCCCTGTGACGCCAGCAGCTTCGAATAGGTGCGGAACTCCTCGGCCGCCGACCGGCTGATCGCCGCGACCCGCGTCGCGTGCTTGAGGACCGCGAGGTACTCGCCGAACGCGCCGACGAACCCGCGGTCCACCGTCTCGGACGACGTCACCGGGATCAGGTCGTAACCGACGACACCGGTGCTGGTGAGGGGGCCGGCGGTCACGAGCGCCCGCATGGCCGACATCCGCTCGTGGGATCCGACGGCGAGCTCCGGCACGACGTAGCGGCAGTCCCAGGGCACCGACAGCCTCGGGTCGCGCGGCGCGCCACCCCGGCGGGAGCGCTGCGTCGGAGCGGCCGGGACGTCGCCGTAGGCGAGCTCCCGGAGCCGCTCGTCGGTCACGGTGACGAAGCCGGCTGCGTCGTCGTCCCAGGCGACCGCCACGAAGCGGTGCTGCGCCGACCATCGGGGGATCACCGATCGGACCACGCGCTGGATGCCCGCGAGGTCGGTGGAGCCGAGGCTGGTCGACAGGTCGACCACCGTCGCTCCCACCGCGGGATCGAGCAGGCAGGCGACGTCCCCGCCATCGGCGGTCGAGCGCTCGAACTCGTCGAGCAGGAAGCGGCTGAGCGGCTCCACGCCGGAGCCGATCACACGGCGGGCGCGGTCGACCTCGGCGGGGGTCGGGTACCGGCCCAGTGCGACGAGCGAGGTGAGCCACGAGACCCGCGGGGAGCACGGGTCGCCGTCGGCGGTTCGTTCGACCGCGGCGGCGAACTCGGCGAGTGCTCCGGACCCGACTGCCTGGCCCGGTCCCGGCGTCGGCTCGTCCGGTCCCGGCGTTGCGATCGTCGCATCGAAGAGCGCGGTGGCGGTCGCTGCTCGGTCCCAGAGCGCTGCAACGGCCCGGCGGCGGGTGCGCGCGTCGTCGAGCGCCGCGTCGTCGATGCCCACTGGACCCCGGCGAGCGTCACCGGTGAGCGACGGGCCACCGTTGCGTGCTCCGGCGGACCGTTGACCGAACCGTTCGAGCTGGGCGCGGCGCACGGTCCGCAGCGGCGCCGTGACCCGCCACGACCACGTGCGCCGTGTGGCCTCGAGCTCGAGCGTGCTCAGCGACTCGGCGGCATCGATCCCGGCAGTTCGTGCACGCTCGCGTTCGAGCTCCGAACGCAACCGTGCGATCTCGTCGGCCGCCAGCACCAGCCGCTCGATCAATGCCGACGGTTCGACGGAGTCGCTCCCAGCGGTCCGGCCGGTCGTCGGGTCGTCAGTCAGGTCGTCAGTCGGGTCGTCAGTCGGGTCACCGTGGCCGGGTCCGGTGATGTTCGCCCGGCCGCGGGCGCCTGCGACTTCGCTCGTCATCAGATCTCCGTGTGATCGGACGGCGGCGATCGTAGTTCGGGTGCACGCTCGACGGTCAGCCTCGAGCGGGGGACCCTCGGCGGGCGACGGGACCGGCAGGACGACGGGACCGGTGACTCTCGACGCGTGAGTCCGTAGGGTGGACAGGGAACCGCCGAGATCATCGGCAAGCCAGCAAGGAGTCGCCGTTGTCCCGACACGGCGTCGGGACGATCTCGCTGGATCGACCATGAGCCGCTGCCCCGGCACGGACCACCGACGCGGGCAGGTCGGCTCCCGGTGCACACCTGCGCCGACCCCGCCGTTGCGGTGGGGAACGGTGCGAGCGGGCATCGCTGCGTGTGGCCCCACGACCTGCCGTCGACCGGTCACGACGCGGTGTCCGGGACCGATCGTCGCGTCGATCGACCACTCGAGAGAGGTCTCGCGATGACCACGATGACGAAGGAACTCCTGACCGACCAGATGTTGGCGCGCTTCGACGAGCGCGCTCCCGCCTACGACCGGGAGAACCGGTTCTTCGACGAGGACTGGGAGGAGCTGCGCGACTGCGGCTACCTGCGCTGCTGCCTCCCGACCGAGCTCGGGGGGCTCGACCTGCGCCTGGACGACTACGTCAATCAGGTGAGACGGCTGGCGTACGTCGCGCCGGCGACCGCACTGGCGACGAACATGCACTGCTACTGGTGCGGTGTCGCCGCCGACATGGTGCGCGCCGGCGACGACTCGTTCCGCTGGATGCTCGACCGCGTCGCCGACGGCGAGGTGCTGTGCGCGCTGCACGGAGAGGCCGGCAACGACCTCCCGCTGCTGTTCGCCGTCGCCCACGCGGATCGCACCGACGGCGGCTGGGAGATCTCGGGGCACAAGATCTTCGGCAGCCTGTCCCCCGTCTGGACCCTCGGCGGGTTCCACGCGATGGACGTCTCGGATCCCGACCGACCCCAGATCGTGCACGGCTTCCTCTCACGCGACGCGGAGGGCATCCAGATCATCGACACCTGGGACACGCTCGGCATGCGGGCCACGCAGAGCCAGGACACCGTGCTCGACCGCGCGTTCGTGCCCGACGAGCAGGTGGTGCTCGTCTGTCCCGCGGGTTTCGCCGGGGCCGGCCCGTTCCAGGTCACGATCTTCGCCTGGGCGTTGATGGGCTTCTCGGCGACCTACCTGGCTGCGGCCCGACGTGCCTACGACATCACCGTCGAGCGAATGCCCCAGCGCACGTCGATCGCGCTGACCAACTCGATGGCGCACCATCCCGAGGTGCAGCACGAGGTCGCCGAGATGCGGATCTCGCTCCAGGCCGCGGAGGCCACCCTCGAACGGACCTGCGACGACTGGGCGTCGGGGGTCGAGTACGAGGACTGGCCAGCGCGCCTGGTCGCCACCCGGGCGTTCGTGATCGACCAGGCGTACTCGGTCGCCGACCGCGCGCTCGACCTGACCGGCGGGGCCGGTTCGTTCAAGCGCAACCGGCTCGAGCAGATCTTCCGCGACGTCCGCATGGGCCGCTTCCATCCGGGCAACTCGATGCTCGCGCACGAGCTGATCGGCAAGCTGAGCCTCGGCCTCGATCCCGACGAACCGCCCCGCTGGGGCTGAAAGGTCTCGGCCAACGGCCCTCCGACCTCGCGGCGGACGACGACCGTTCGCCGGTCACGCCCGCCCACGCCTGTCAGGACAGTGGGAGGTAGACCCCGAGCGTGCGGTCGCGCAGTGGACGTCCCAGCACCGCGTTCGCCGCCTGCAAGCCCGACAGCACCGCCGACTCGATGCAGCCGGCGTTGAGGCCGTTGTCGGTCCAGTCGCCCGCCAGGAAGAGGTTGGCGTAGCCGCTGCGGTCGGCGCGGAGTCGCAGCCGATCGGTCCCGGGGAGCGACTGCACGTAGCGGTCCGACGGATCGACGTTGGCCCGCCAGAACTGCGAGTCCAGACGGGCAGGGCCCTCGGCCGGTTCGGCACCGCACAGCAGGTCCCACCGGACGCCGCCGTCGTTCGGCGCAGCGACCCCCGGCAGCAGGTGTCCGAGGTGCTCGACCACGAACCGCTCCGCGTGCGCGCGCACGGCCGCGTGCGCCGCCTCGGGCTGCGTCGGATCGTCGCGATCAGCCGTCGCCGGAGTGGCCAGGGTGTTGCAGAAGTAGGCGATGGTGCCCGGACGGTCGTCGTGTGGCCACGCCTCGCACGCGACGAGCTGCGGCATCGAGGCCCAGGTGTCGAACGGTTCGACGTAGCCGCTCATCGTCGACCCCGGGTGTGGCCAGCCGAGCGAGGGCTCGTCGCCTCGGATCCAGAGCTGCAGCGCCTGCGTGGCGACGCTGCCGAGACCGTCCACCATCGCCCGCCAGGGCTCGTGGTCCTCCAGCAGCTCGGCGCACACGTGGCGGGCCATCGCTGGAGGGATGGCGAAGACCACCTCGTCGAAGTCGACGCCGCGGCGCAGCTCGACCTGCCCGGCGTCGGGCCACTCACACCAGAAGGACTCCAGGTCGTGGGCCTCGATCCCGACGGCCCCCTCGAGCTGTTCGACGTCGGGCCGTGCCGGGAAGCACGGCAGCCCGTGCACGCGGACCAGCGGGTCGTACTGGTCGCGGCCGGGGGCGAGCGACACCTGCCGTCCGAGGCTGATCCGCTCCACGTGGTGCCGGGTCTCGTCGAGGTGCAGGGCGTCGAGGCGGTGGAAGTACTCGATGCGCACCCCCCGGGCCCGCAGGGCCTGGTGCATCGGGGCGAACACGACGTCGCCCATGCCCGCCTGCATCTTCCAGAAGATCGAGCCCTTGTAGTCGAAGAAGGTCTTGCCCGACAGGAAGACCCCGAGCCCCGCGCCGAAGCCCGGCCGACTCGGATCTGCATCCTCGAAGCCGAAGACCAGGTCGTACAGCCCGCTGATCAGCGTGGAGTCCGCCGCGACCGGATCCGCGCCGTGTCGGACGATCCAGTCCCGGTAGTCCTCGTCGTTGAGTCGGGTGAACGCTGCGGGATCGTCGAGCAGGCCGTCCGCGAGGATGCCTCGCACCTGGGCGAGCACCACCGACACGAGGTGCCACAGTCGGACGGCTCCTCGATCGTCGTCGAGCGACCGCACGAGCGACCCGCGGATCTCGCGCAGTGCGGCGTCGACGAGGGCGATCGTGGGCGCCGCGCCGCCGGGTGCGCTGGCCGCTCGCCCGTCGGTGCTGCCCGGCCGTCCGTCGAGACGTCCGCCGATCGCGCTCAGGGCCGCGGTCGCCAGGCCGAGCGCTTCGATCGCCGCACTCACGAGGGTCGCCGCGAGCTGACCGCCGGCCGGACCGGCGCCGGGAGCAGGCGTCGGAGAGGTCGTCATCGACACCGTCGCCGCGGGTGCGGAGCTGGCGACGGACCGGTAGAAGTCGCCGAGCAGTCGCACGGAGCGGCGCACGATGTCGGCCCCCGTGAACGAGCCGCTCGACGCGGCGTCGTCGCCGGGCCGGAGGTCGTTCGCGGCGAAGTCGCCCACCCAGTGGTGCCAGCGCTCACCGTCGAAGTCCTCGAGGCCGACACACGACGCCGGCCGGAGCGCCTGCTCGATCGTGGCGATCGGGCAGCCCGGATCGGTCCGCCGGCGATCGAGCTCGTCGTAGCACTCGCGCAGCAGTCGGAACGCGTTGTCGTAGTAGCCGAGCCAGATGTGCAGTCCGTGCTCCTCGACCCGCTGGTGGACACCCCGATGGCTGGCGCCCTTGCCGCCCAACCGGGCGCCGCGCTGGTAGACGGTGATCTGCTCGAAGTGCTGCTCCCAGCCCGGTTCGCTCAACCTCCACGCCGCGGCGACACCGGCCATCCCTCCACCGAGGACGGCGACCCGCCGACGTGTCGCCCCGCTCACGTCGGCGGGGCGACCGCGCCGGGGGCGATGCCCGACGCCGCGACGAGCGCGGGATCGGACCGCAGCTCGTCGAGTCGGTCCGAGTGCTGTCCGAGCTCGGACAGCGCGAGGCGCGCCCGCAGCTCGAAGGGAATCGACCCCTGGTGGCTCGCCGTCGCCACCGCGAGGTGCAGGTCCTGCTCCGCATCCGGGTCGCCGAGCGCGGCACGGGCCCCGGCCCGTGACCGTTGCGTCTCGGCCAGGTAGAACCTGCTCGTCGTCGAGGACGCGACCTCGAGAGCGTCGTCGAGCAGCGCCAACGCCCGCGCGGGCTCCCCCGCCGCCGCCAGGAACTGGGCCTGCGCCGTCAGCCCGTAGGGCAACAGCAGCTTCGAGTCGATCATCCGTGTCACCAGCGACGTCCCCGCCAGGCGGTCGACCTGCTCGAGCAGGACCGCCGGGTCGCTCCCACCCGAGGCCAAGCAACGCCGTGCCACGGTGATCGCGTCCGCGGTGGTGCCCGCGAGCGACCAGAAGTCGAACCCGTAGCGGTCGGAGATCTCGAGCAGCTCCTCGGTGCTCGCAGCCGCGTCGTCGAAGTCGCCGACCTCGGTCGACACCCAGGCCTGGTACGTCAACGCGTACGCGAGGTTGAAGGGTCCGTACGGTCGCGGCAGCTGCTCGACACGACGACGTGCCCGGCGTATCTGGTCGTGCCAGCCCACCAGGTCGCCGCGCTGCCACAGCGCCAACCCGTACTGGACGTACATGGACGCGACCGGATCGTTGGGGAACTGCCACGGGGACGGCGGACGGGTGTGCTGGACCTCGTCGGGCACGCCGTCCAACGCCTGTCGCAGATGCTCCTCGGCGGCGGCGAAGTCGCCCTGGAAGAACCGGACCATCCCACGCGCCGTCCGGTTCTCGGCCAGCATCACCTCGTCGTCGGTGATGCCCGTGGCGAGGATCTCGTCGAGCAGACCGTCCGCACGGTCGAGGTCGCCGCGAGCGGTGTGGTAGCCCCACAGCGCGACGAGTGTGGCCACGAACTCCGGCCCGTGCTCCTCGGAACGGATCAGATCGAGGCACCGCTGGTAGTCGGCGACCGCTCGGGGGTCGGCGTTGCCGCCCGTCGACACGCACAGGAACCCCCGCTTGAGGCGCAGGTCGATCTCTCGCCGCACCGACGCGTCATCGTGTGCGGCGTGGGACTCGATGAGGTCGATCGCCGCACTCAGGTGCTCCACGCCGTTCGCCATCGAGCCGCGTTCGCGGCTGTCCTCCGCGGCTGCCACGTAGCCGTCGATCGCCTCGTCGATGCGTCCCGCGGCGTGGTAGTGCGTGGCGATGACGCTCCAGGAGACATCGGCTCCGTCCTCGCGACGTGCGCGGAGCGCGTCGCCGACGCGACGGTGCATCCCGGAGCGCTGCTCGCGTGGTTGCAGGTCGTAGGCGACGTCACGGATGAGGGCGTGGCGGAACCAGTAGGGACCGTCGGTCTCCTCGTCGAGCAGGCCGGCGTCGAGCAGCGAGCGGATGCCGCGATCGAGCACCTCCGGCGGCCGGGGCAGCACTGCGGCGAGCACATCGCGGGCGAACGACCTCCCGATCGTCGCCGCGGCCTGGGCCACCCCGATGTCGACCCCGGAGCCGTAGAGCCGGGCCACGAGCGGCTCGTACAGGGCGCCGGGTACCAGCGACTCGTTCATGAGCCGGGTCAGCAGCTCCGGGTCGACGGGCGGCGGCAGCACCGGCGCCCTCGCGAGCTCCTCGATGAAGAGCGGGTTGCCCTGCCCACGCCGCAGCGCGGCGTCGAGTCGGGCGCCGTCGATGCCGTCGTCGACGCTGCGGGCGAGCACCGACGCGTCGACGTCGGACAGCGGTGCCAGCTCGATCTCGACGAGCCCGGGGCCGTGCAGCAGGGCGGTGCCCGTGCGCTCGGTCGCGACGAGCTGCACCCCGTCGATCGGGTCGCCGATGAGACCGACGAGCAGCTCGCAGGTCGACGGGTCGACCCAGTGCACGTCCTCGACCCGGAGCAGCAACGGCTGACGGGAACCGAGCGCGCTGAGCCAGGTGCGCAGCGACGCGAGCACCCGGTCGTGCCGACGCGCGAGGTCCGTCTCGGGCAGCGTGTAGCCGAGCGACGGGTCGAGCCCCAGCAACGGGGCCAGCAACCCGATGTGGGTCTCGGCCGGCAGGCCGAGCTCGTCGAGGTCGTCGTGCAGCTGCCGCAAGCGACGCTCCGGCCGCTCGACGTCAGGCACCGAGGGGTCCAGTCGCAGCAGGGAGCTCGCCGCACCGAGATCGGTGCGCTGCTCGTACTCGGTGCACAGGATGAGGTGCACCCTCGAACCGAGCTCGGAGCGCTCGCCCAGCACCTCGGTGACGAGCCGCGACTTGCCGATGCCGGGCTCGCCCCGGACGACGACCGGCGTGCCGTCGCGCAGCGCGGTACGCAGCCGCGCTCGGTCGTCGTCGCGTCCGATGAACGGCGTGTGCCAGCTGCGACCGCGTTCGGGGGTGTGGGGAAGCTCACGCTCGATCGTGTGGTAGCCGACCGGTTCGTCGACGCCCTTGACGACCGCTGGTTCGTGGGTCCGCACGTCGAAGGATCCGCCGACGATCTCGAGCACGGCGTCGGACACCACGACGGTGCCCGGGACCGCCAGGTCCTGCAGCCGCGCCGCGAGGTTCGGGGCGAGGCCGTAGACCTCGGAGTCGAGCAGGCTCAGGTGCACCAGCCCCACGTGGATGGCGACACGGACCTCGAGGCACTCACCGAAGTCTCGGGTCATCTCGGCCTGCGACGCCGCGACCCGCCGGGTCAGCGCGAGCCCTGCTCGCACGGCGCGCCGTGTGTCGTCCTCGTGGGAGTACGGGTGGCCGAACAGGGCGAGCACGCCGTCGCCCGACCGCTTGTTGACCACTCCCCCGTGCTCCGCGATCACCTCGTCGCAGAGCCGGTGGTAGCGCTGGAGCAGTCGGCCGTACGCATCGGGATCGTGGTGCACCGACATGCGGGTGGAGCCGACCAGGTCGCAGAACAGGATCGTGAGGCGCCGCATCTCGGCGGGCGCATCGCCGGTGCCCCGCACGAGGATGCGGTGTGCGACCCGGTTGTCGGGGTCGTGCCGCAGCAGCTCGACCGCGAGCTCCTCGGACAACGCCGCCTCGCCACGTTCGGCCGCGGCCGACGCCGCGGCCTGCAGCTCGCGCAGCGGATCGCCGGTGCCGGTCATGGCGCCGGCGGCAGTTCTGTCGACGCGTCGAGGGCCACGTCGACCGTCGAGCTCGCTCCGCCGCCGACCGGCACGATCCCGAGCACGACGTCCCACGAGGGCTCGAGCATCGGCGGTCCGGCGACCAGCAGCTCCAGCGTCTGGGTGCCGGGCTGCAGGACGACCGGCGGCCGAAGGTGGAGCGTCACCCCCTGCGGCTCCGGTGTGAAGAGCCTCGTCCACGTC
>JAEWED010000034.1 GCA_023389745.1 Actinomycetes bacterium | reverse complement strand
GGACACCGACACGTTCAGGGCGAACTACGACTGCGAGTGACGGACGTCGCCATGGACACCAACACGTTCAGGGCGAACGACGACTGCGAGTGACGCAGACGTCGCCATCGACACCGACACGTTCAGGGCGAGCGACGACTGCGAGTGACGGACGTCGCCATGGACACCGACACGTCCGGGGCGAACGACGACTGCGCCGCGGGCAGGGCACCGGGTGACGGGCGTCGCATCTAACATTCGCGCGTGACCGACGCGCAGGGTTCTGAGGCAGTGCACTTCGAGGATCGCATGAGCGATTCGGATGCGCTGATGTGGGCGATCGAGAAGGACCCGATGCTGCGCTCGACGATCACCACGGTCGTCGTGCTCGAGTCCGAGGTCGACCCGGAGCGGCTGCACCGGACCTTCGACCGCTTGAGCCGCGTCGTTCCTCGTCTCCGTCAGCGGGTGCGCTCGAACCCGCTGTCGGTCGCACCGCCCCGCTGGGAGTTCGACCCGAACTTCGACCTCCGGTACCACCTGCGTCCCGCCCGGGTCCCCGGCACCGGCTCGATGAGCGATCTGCTCGCCATGGCCGCGCCGATCGCGATGCAGGGCTTCGACCGTGCCCGTCCGCTGTGGGAGGCGACGATCGTCGAGGGCCTCTCCGAGGGTCGAAGTGCCATCATCTTGAAGATCCACCACTCGATCACCGACGGCGTGGGCGGCGTCCGCTTGATGCTCGAGCTGTTCGACCTGGACCAGGACGCCGCCGAGCGACACATGCCGCCGCCTCCGGCGGTGCACGTGAAGAACCAGACCGAGCGGTTCATCGACGCGTTCCAGTACGAGACCCGTCGTCAGCTCGCCCAGGCGAAGAAGGCCACCGGCACCGGGATCGACAGCCTGATGGGTGCGCTCTACGACCCGACCGGCTCGGCCGTCGCGTCGAGCGAGCTGATCGCGTCGCTGACGCGGATCCTGCGCCCGGTCAGCACGCCGTTGTCGCCGATCATGACGGGGCGCTCGCTGTCGAGCCACTTCGACGTGCTGACCATGCCGCTCGACGTCGCCAAGCGCGTCGCCCACAACATCGGCGGCACCCTGAACGACACCTTCGTGGCGGGCATCGCCATGGGCATGCGGCGCTACCACCAGCTGCACGACACCGAGCCCGCGGCACTGCGGATGGGCATGCCGATCAGCACCCGCGACGGCGCCCAACCGCACTCGGCGGGCAACTCGTTCGTGCCGGCACGCTTCGAGGTCCCGATCGACGAGGACGACCCCAAGGAGCTGATGGCGGCGCTGCGGCGCCGGGTGCTCGCGGCACGTGACGAGCCGGCCAACCAGCTCGTCGAACCGGTGTCGAACCTGCTCAACCGGCTGCCGACGTCGGTGGTGACCCAGGTGTTCGGCACGATGATGCGGGGCCTCGACTTCCAGGCGTCGAACGTGCCCGGCTCCCCGGTCCCGGTGTACCTGCTCGGCGTGCCGGTCACCGCGGTGTTCCCGTTCGGTCCCCTCGCCGGCGCTGCGGTCAACGTGACGCTGCTGAGCTACCAGAACGAGCTCAACATCGGCGTCAACGTCGACCCGGCCGCTGTGCCCGACATCGACGTGCTGATGGAGTGCCTGCGCGACGCGTACGACGACCTGCTCGAACTGGGCTGACGGGGGCTCGACCGTCGGCGCGGCTGATCAGCCGGTGCTGAATAGCCCGTGCGGCGTGGGCGCCCGTAGCCTGCACCCTGTGAGAACCGTCGACGTCATCGTGGTCGGTGCCGGCCCCGCCGGGACCGCCGCCGCCATCACTGCGGCGGGCGCCGGGCTCGACACCGTGGTCATCGACAAGGCCACGTTCCCGCGCGACAAGATCTGCGGCGACGGCCTGACCACCGGCGCGTTGCGACAGCTCGAACGTCTCGGGCTCGACCCCGCGGACGTCGCCTCGTGGCAGGACGCCTCGCACTGCTGGATCCGCTCTCCTGCCGGTCCGACCCACCGCTACCCCCTGCCCAGCGGCGAGGGTCGTTACGCGGCGATCGCGACCCGTGCCGACCTGGACTCGGCGCTGGTGGACCTGACCCGCAAGGCCGACGTCGACGTGCTCGACGGCCATGCGCTGGTCGCCGCGACCGAGGACGCGGACGGCATCACCGTCGAGGCCGACGGCGTCGGTCCCATCCGCGCCCGTTGGGCGATCGGGGCCGACGGCATGTGGTCACCGATGCGCAAGCAGCTCGGCGTGGCCGTCGACGGCTACCGCGGCGAGTGGCACGCCTTCCGCCAGTACGTCTCGAACGTCGGACCGCTGGCCGCCAAGGACCTCTACATCTCCTTCGAGGCGGACCTGGTTCCCGGGTACTTCTGGTCCTTCCCGCTGCCCGACGGCCGGGCCAACATCGGCTTCGGCATCCAGCGCGGCGGCGCACACCGCATCCAGGACATGAAGACGCTGTGGCCCGACCTGCTGCGGCGCCCCCACATCCGTGCGGTGCTCGGCCCCGACATGACCCCTGACGAGCCGCACCGGGCGTGGCCGATCCCCGCAGCGGTCGACTCGCTGCCGGCGACGACCGCCCGCACCCTGTTCGTCGGCGACGCCGTCGCCGCATGCGACGTGATGACCGGCGAGGGCATCGGGCAGGCGCTGACGACCGGCATCACCGCGGCCGAAGCGATCATCGACGTCGGCGCCTCGGGCGACGCCGCATCGAGCTACGAGCGTCGGCTGCGTCTCGAGCTGGTCGCGGATCACCGGATGTCGAGCCTGCTGGTGCGTGGGCTCAGCACCCCGTCGGGAGCGGCCCGAGCGGTCGCGATCGCGGCGAAGAACGACTGGACGCGACGCAACTTCGCCCGGTGGCTCTTCGAGGACTATCCGCGTGCGCTGATCGCCACGCCGCGCCGCTGGCGCAAGGGTGCCGTCACCCAGCCCGGCGCCTACCTGCAGGGCTGAGTCCCCCGCTCCGCATCGCCGAACTCCGTCGTCGTTTCGGGGTCGCCGCCCCGACACCGAGACAGATTTCGAGGTGGTGGACGGGTCCCGAGGACGGGCCGGGTCTCAGCGGAAGCGGGTGGTGAGGGTGCCCAGGCCGTCGATCCCCGAGACGAGCTCGTCGCCAGCCCGCAGGAACACCGGCGGCACGCGGCCGGCGCCGACGCCGGGAGGAGTGCCGGTGAAGATGATGTCGCCGGGCTCGAGGGTGCAGGTCTGCGACAGCTCGTGCACCAGCGTGGGCACGTCGAACAGCATCGACGACGTGTCGCCGTCCTGCATCCGGGTGCCGTTCACTTCACACCAGATCGATCGGCCCGACCCGTCGTCGACCGACCCGTCGTCTCGCCGGGCGTCGACCAGCACGCCGCCGAGCGGCCCGTAGCCGTCGAACGACTTCGCCATCGAGAACTGCGGCGGGTTCCCCCGGCGCTGGACCGTGCGATCCGAGAGATCCTGGCCGATCGTGTAGCCCGCGACATGCGACAGCGCCTCGGTCGGCTCGATGCGGCGGCCGGCCCGTCCGATGACGACCACGAGCTCGACCTCCCAGTCGACGGTGTCGCCGCTGAGCTCGACGACGGCACCCGGACCCGTCAGGCAGCTCGGGAACTTCGTGAACACCACGGGCGCGGTCGGCACCTCGTGGCCCATCTCGGCGATGTGGTCGGTGTAGTTGAGCCCGATCGCGAACACCTTCGCCGGACGCGGCACGCACGGGCCGAGCTCGCCGTCGGACACCGGCTCGCCTCGGTCGTCGAGCCAGTCCGCCGCGACGTCGCGCAGCTCGTCCCAGCGCCGGATCGCGTCCATCGGGTCCGATCCGAACCGTCCGTCGGAGCGCCGCTCCAGGTCGACCAGACCCCCGTCAGGACCGGCGAGCGCCGCACGTCCGTTCCAGTTCGCCAGCGAGAGGGCCATGCCCGACCGTACACCGGGGCGATGAGGGCGCTGCTGCGTCGGGCTCACCTACGATGCCGCGATGCGCACTCGACTGACCGAACTGCTCAACATCGAGGCCCCGGTGATGCTCGCCGGGATGGGCGGTGTGTCGTACCACCAGCTCGTCGCTGCCGTGTCGAACGGCGGCGGGTTCGGATGCCTGGGCGCCTCGACGATGAGCCACGAGGACATGGTCGAGGAGATCGCGAAGACCGCAGCGCTCACCGACAAGCCCTTCGGCGTCGACCTGCTGACCGCCGCGCCCGGCGACATGGGCGCGAAGGTCGCCGACTTCATCGACGGCGGAGCGAGCGTGTTCGTCGCAGGGCTCGGCGTCCCACGTGAGGTGGTCGAGCAGTGCCACGACGCCGGCGTGCTCGTCATCAACATGTGCGGCAAGGTCGCCCACGCCGTCAGCGCCGTCGAGGCCGGCTGCGACGTCGTCGTCGCGCAGGGCACCGAGGCCGGCGGCCACACCGGACAGATCGCCACCATGGCGCTGGTCCCCCAGATCGTCGACGCCGTGGGCGACCGCGTCCCCGTCGTCGCTGCGGGTGGCATCTACGACGGCCGTGGGCTCGCTGCGTCGCTGACGCTCGGCGCCGACGGCGTGTGGGTCGGCACCCGCTTCATCGCCACCCCCGAGGCCCGTGCGGTGCGCGGCTACAAGGAGCGCATCCTGGCCAGCGACGAGACCGGCACGGTCATCACCCGGGCCTACACCGGCAAGACCTGCCGTGTGCTGCGCACCAGCTACGTCGCCGAGTTCGAAGAGGCCGGCGGCGCGGCCGAGCCCTTCCCCGGGCAGTACATCAAGTCGCTCCAGGACGGCGCCAACCACCTCGGCGGCGACGAGACCAGCGAAGGCGTCGACCCCGACCGCGAGTTCATGCCCGCCGGGCAGGGCATCGGTGCGATCCACGAGCTCGTCCCCGCCGCCGAGCTGGTGACCCGGTTCGTCGACGAGGCCGAGGCGGCCCTCGGACGCGCCGACGCCCTCCGCTGAGCCGCCATCACGGCTCGGGAAGCTCACCCGGGTGGACGACATCGACCTCGGTGATGGCCTTGGTGAAGTCCGATGAGTTGTTGGTGATGAAGCGGTCGGCGCCGGCCGCGACCGCCGTCGCGAGGTGGATGGCATCGGCCGTACGCAGTCGGTGGATCGAACCGAGCGACGCGGCGAGCTCGGCGAGCGCTTCATCGACGGGGCGAAGGTCCAATCGCCCGAGCAGTGCCGCCAACGCCTCGACCTCTGAGGCTGCACCATCACGTAGCGGCTTGGACAGCAGCTCGGGGATCAGCAGCACCGATCCGATGCCGGCGATCGGTCCGGAGCTCGACGTCGCCTCGGCGGGAAACAGACGGCGGACGCGTTGCCCGAGCACATGACCGGGAACGGCTGCGTAGATCAGAACATCGGCATCGAATGCGTCCACGGTCAGCGCTCAGAGTGAGGACCGGGATGTGGCGACCTCAGCGACGAGCTCCTCGGCCCGCTGGGCGCTCACGGCCGGCGCGCGCTCGAGCGGTGCGTGCCGACCCTGTTCGAGGAGGCCGCGGAGTCGAGACGCCTCAGCGAACGCTTGGTCGGCGCGACGGACTCGAATCGCGTCGGGACGCACGAGGACGGCCACCTCTCGACCGTGACGGGTGATCGTGACTTCCTCACCCGCGGTCACCCGGTCGAGGAGCTCCGGCAGCGCAGCCCGGGCTTCACTCACGGAGATCGTTGACATGACCAGAATGTACCCCCTCGTACAAGAAGGTACAATTCACGTCGGACGTGCGCCATGGCCTTCCGGCAGTGAACCGCCCTCGAGGATGTCGCTGCTCCCGTCGCAGGACGATGTCGGCACCACGACGGATCAGCGGCCGGGATCGCGGCCGTTCCAGGCGACGAGACGGTCGATCGCAGAGGCGTCGGCGGCAACCGGCACGGCCTCTGCGAACGGGACGGCGACCTCGTCGAAGCCCATCGAGGCAGAGATCTGCTCGAAGAGCGCCCGACGGTTCTCCGCCGGAAGGACCTGCGGCGCGTCGAGCGCCGCGGTGACCACGGCGTCATCCCAGTCGGGCTGCTGACCGATCCCCGTCGCCAGGTCCCAGGTGTGCACGGTCAGTTCGGAGAGGAAGTTCGTCAGCACCTCCGCGCCGCTCCCCTGGATCCACGGCAGTGCCATCGGTCGTTCGATCACGGTGTCGTCGCGCCAGGCGTCCACCGCACGAGCGGCCGCCGCAGCCCACGCCTCGGACCAGCCCTCGTCGGGCGCCGGCGACTCGACCACGGCGAAGGGATCCTCGCCGAGGCCCAGCGCAGTGATGCGGTCGAGCACACCGACGAGGTGGCAGAGCATCGCCCGCACGTCCATCTCGGTGCACGGTGTCGGATCGGTGAGCTGGTCGGGCCGGACGGCGGCGACGACGGCCGCGCCGGTGGCGATGGCGCGGTCGAGGAACGGCCGGGGGTCGGCGACGTGGTCGATGGTGGAAGTGCTCGTTGTGGTCATGCAGGCATCCTGCGACCCGATCCGGACAGCTCCTGTCCTGATTGCCCCCCGGGCCGAGATCTTCCGGAACGCGACGATGCCGCCCGGGACAACCGGACGGCATCATCGAAGTACTGGAATGGTCAGCTCACTCGGCCAGAGCCTTCACCGCCTCACCTGGCCAGACGAACCACGGGCCTCACTCGGCCAGAGCCTTCACCGCCTCAACCGACCAGTCGAACGACCAGGTTCACTCGGCCAGAGCCTTCACCTTCTCGATCAGCTCCGCCTGCTCCTTGAGGCCCTTCGCGACCGGCGTCACGTTCAGCACGGTGACGCCGGCTTCCTTGTACTCGGCGATCCGGTCACGGATGTAGCCCTCGTCGCCGCACAGCGACGTGGCGGCCAGGAAGTCGGCCGGGATCGCTGCAGCGGCCTCGGCCTTCTTGCCGTCGAGGTACAGGTCCTGGATCTCCTTCGCCTCGGCCTCGTAGCCGTAGCGGGTGAACAGGGTGTTGTAGAAGTTCTTGCCACGGGCCCCCATGCCACCGACGTACAGGGCGACCATCGAGCGCGAGAAGTCGCGGATCGGGGCGACCTCGGCCTCGGGACCGATCGCGAGCAGACCCCCGGCGATGATGTCCATCGGCCCGAGGTCCGCCGAACGTGCGGCGTAGCCGGCGGCGAGATCCTCGCCCCAGATGCCCTCGGCCTTGCCGGGGTGGAACAGGATCGGCAGCCAGCCGTCCGCGAGCTCGGCGGTCAGCTGCACGTTCTTGGGCCCGAGCGACGCGACGTGGATCGGGATGTCGGGACGGCGCGGGTGGGTGATGATCTTGAGCGGCTTGCCCAGACCGGTGCCCTTGTCGGCCGGCAGCGGCAGCTGGTACTTCTTGCCGTCATGCACGACGGGCTGCTCACGGCGCCACACGTCGCGACAGATGTCGATGATCTCGCGGGTGCGCTGGATCGGGGCGTCGTAGGCGACGCCGTGGAAGCCCTCGATCACCTGCGGGCCGGACGCGCCGAGACCCAGGATGCAGCGCCCCTCGGAGAGGTCGTCGATGCCGGCCGCGGTCATCGCGAGCAGCGTGGGTGTCCGGGTGTAGATGGGCAGGATGCCCGACGCGATCTGGACCGTGTCGGTCACGGCGGCCAGGTAGCCCATCAGGCTGACGGCGTCGTAGCCGTACGCCTCGGCGACGTAGACGATGTCGAGCCCCGCCTTCTCGAGCGCCTGCACCTGGGCGACCGATTCGGCGAACCCCCCGGCGTAACCGATCTGCATGCTGAGCTTCATGGCATTCCCCCTTGTTGGACCGGAGGCCGTCGGCCGGACCGGTCCTTGATGTCCTGCACCTGCGCGTTGTGCGGCGTCGTCAGCCGGCGGCGACCTCGGGAGCCCGGTTGGCCCAGGCCTTGCGCGACATCAGCTGCGCGCCGTCGAGCGAACCGATGTCCTCGCCGTTGTCGAAGTAGACCCGGTAGCGGGTCCAGCGGAAGCCGTTCTTCAGGGTCACCTTGCCGGGCGTTCCCGCCGGGACACCCGGGAGGTCGACCGCAGCGACGACCTTCGCATGGACCTTGAACTCGGAGTCGTTGTCGTCCTTCTTCGCCATCGGCGGACACCGTACCAATGCGGGCTGCTCACACGGGAATGCTGGGTGCGTGAAGTCCGACCGACGGGATGCGACTCATGGCACCCGGCCGGGCGTCGGTCCGGGACGAGGCCGCTCGCTGCGCAGGGTGAGGTCGGCACAGCGCGGCGTCGGGTGGTCCGCGATCGATCCGGGTCGTGCGACCTCGTGCAGCGGACCGAGTCCGAGCGCGTCGGCGACCCGCTCGGCGATCTGCCAGCGCGACAGCACCTCTGGTCCCGGCAGGTGCCAGACCCCGGCGCGTTCCGCTCGCGACTCGGCGACCAGCACCCACAGCGCCTCGGCCAGATCGGCGGCGCGCAACGGGGTGCGCCACTCGTCGGTGAACAGGGTGGGCCGCTCCCCCGCCTGGGCGGCATCGACGAACCATGCCGTCGCCGCATCCCGCGGGTCGAGCGAGACCACCAACGACGTGCGCGTCACGCACACGTCGGGCACCAGCGCCACGGCGATCGCCTCGGCCTCTGCCTTCCATCTGCCGTAGTCGGTGATCGGCCGCGGCAGGTCCGTCTCGACGTAGGGCGGGTCGTCGCCGGCGAAGACCGAGTCGCTCGACAGGTGCACCAGCGCTGCGCCGGTCTCACGGCAGCACGTGGCCACGTGCCCGGTGGCCTCGACGATCGCCGCACGGTCGTTCATCGAGTACGCGGTGTGCACCACCACCTCCGGTGCGACCGCGGCGAACAGCGCCTCGGTCGCCCCTCGATCCACCAGATCGACGCGGTGCGCAGCGACCCCGTGGGGCGGTGTGCGGTCGTGCCAGGTGAGCGTCAGGTCGTGCTCGGCCGGCGCGGTGCGGATCAGATGCGCCGCGACGAGGCCGGCACCGCCGGTGACGAGGACCTTCAGCGGGCGGTCCCCCGTGCGGCGCGGCGCGACTCGGCCCAGGTCATGCCCTTCTCGGCGTCGATGTCGTGGGGCAGGCCCAGCACCTTCTCCGCCACGATGTTGCGCTGCACGTCTCCCGTGCCTCCACCGACGGTCAGCGCTGGCGAGAACAGGAAGCCGAAGTTCCACAGCGCTGCGGGCGAGCCGAGCGGACCGACGCCGGTGAGCATGCCGCCCGGGCCGGCCATGTCGACGGCCAGCTCCATGATCCGCTGGCCGTGCTCGTCGGCGAGGATCTTGCGGACCGAGGCCTCGGGTCCGGGCTGGGTGCCCTTGATCGCGGCGGTGACGGTCCGGAGACGGATGAGCCGAAGGATCTCGGACTCGATGTAGAGCGAGGCGAGTCGGTCACGGGTGATCGGGTCGGGCGCGCCGCCCGCCTCACGGGTGATGTCGAGCAGGGTCTCGGCGGTCGGACCCATGCCCCACAGTGCGCCGCCCGACGACAGCGACACGCGCTCGTTCGACAGGGTCACCTTCGCCAGGCGCCAGCCGTCGTCGACCTCGCCGACGAGGTTCTCGGCCGGCAGGCGCACGTCGGTCAGGAACACCTCGTTGAAGGTGTGCCCGCCGGTCATCTCGATGATCGGACGGATCTCGATGCCCGGGGCGTCCATCGGACAGATGAAGTACGAGATGCCCTGCTGCTTGGGAGCGTCGGGATTCGTCCGTGCGATCAGCACGCCGTAGGCCGACTGGTGTGCGAGCGAGGTCCAGACCTTCTGGCCGTTGACGACCCACTCGTCGCCGTCGCGCACCGCGGTGGTCGACAACGACGCCAGGTCGGAGCCGGCGCCGGGCTCGGAGAACAGCTGGCACCAGATCTCCTCGCCCGAGATGATCGGTCCGAGGTGGCGCGCCTTCTGCTCGTCGGTGCCCGCGGCGAGCAGGGTCGGTCCGGCCCAACCGATGGCGATGGGGTTCACCGGACGTCCGATCTTCGCCCGCCGCAGCTCGTCGTCGATGATCAGCTGGTGGATCGGGTCGGCGTCGAGGCCCCAGGGGCCGGGCCAGTGCGGCACGACGTACCCCGCCTCGGCGAGCTCCGCTCCGGAGGGGTCGGGGTGTTCGGCGATCCACTCGCGCACTTCGAGACGGCGGGGGTCGTCGTCTGCCGGCAACTCGAAATCCATGGGCGGAGTGTACGACCGGGCACCTCGGTCGACCATCGGCGCGACCGTGCCACACGACCGCCGTGACACCGGTCTCGCGCAGCGGTGGACCGGGGACCGCCGGGGAGCGCGGCGGGCGCCCTGCCCCTACACTTCGGGCCGATCCGGTCCGAGAACGCGCTGCGTCCGAGCCGGCACGACGACACTTCACAGGGGATTCGATGGCCGGTTGGAACTTCGCAGAGCTGTGGGAGCGCATCGCTGATCGCTTCCCCGACGCACCCGCGCAGGTGCAGGGCGACCGACGGACCACCTGGACCGAGTTCGACCGCCGGGCCGACGGGCTTGCCCGCCACCTGCTCGACGGCGGCGCCGTCCACCAGGACAAGGTCGCGCTCTACGTCTTCAACGCACCGGAGTACATGGAAGGCGCATACGCCGCCTACAAGGCCGGTCTGGTGCCGGTGAACACGAACTACCGCTACCTCGACGACGAGCTCGTCTACCTCTGGGACAACGCCGACGCGGTCGCGGTCATCTTCCACGGCACCTTCACCGACCGGGTCGACGCGGTGCGTGGTCGCCTGCCGAAGGTCCGTCACTGGCTCTGGGTCGACGACGGCAGCGGCCCGAAGCCCGACTGGGCCGAGTCCTACGAGGACGCCGCCGCCACCCCGACCGAGCGTGTCGTGGCGCCGTGGGGACGCTCCGGCGACGACATCACGATGATCTACACCGGCGGCACGACCGGCATGCCCAAGGGTGTGATGTGGCGCCAGGACGACCTGATCCGCGCCGTGCACGGCGTGGCGAACCCGCTCTACCTCGAGGACCCCGAGACGGTCGGGATGTACAGCGTGATCGACGCGATCCCCGAGCCCGGTGCGCCGGGGCTTCCCGCGTGTCCGCTCATGCACGGCACCGGTTGGTACACCGCGAACCTGTACCTGACCGCTGCCGGCTCGGTCGTGCTGCTCGAGTCGCGCCACTTCGACGTCGAGGAGCTGCTCGACACCGTCGAGCGCGAGAAGGTCGGAGCGATCACCATCGTCGGCGACGCCTTCGCGAAGCCGATCGTCCGTGCGCTCGACGCCGAGCCGGACCGCTGGGACATCTCCAGCCTGGTGCTGATCACCTCGTCCGGTGTCATGTGGTCCGAGGGCGCGAAGCACGGCCTGCTGCGCCACAACGCCGGGATGCTGCTCATCGACTCGTTCTCGTCGTCCGAGGCGATCGGCATGGGCTCGTCGGTCTCGGCCGCCGGCGCCGAGGAGAAGACCGCGCACTTCGCGCTGGGCTCCGGGGTGAAGGTGTTCAACGACGACGGCGACGAGGTCGCTCCCGGCTCCGGAGAGCAGGGTCGCGTCGCCATCCCCGGCCACGTGCCGCTCGGCTACTACAAGGACCCCGAGAAGTCGGCGGCCACCTTCATCGAGCGTGACGGCAAGCGCTATTCGATGCCGGGCGACTACGCCCAGGTCGAGGCGGACGGGACGATCACCCTGCTCGGCCGCGGCTCGGTCTGCATCAACACCGGTGGCGAGAAGGTCTTCCCCGAAGAGGTCGAGGAAGCGCTCAAGACCGATCCGTCGGTCCGCGACGCGGTGGTCGTCGGCGTGCCGGACGAGAAGTTCGGCGAGGCCATCACCGGCATCGTCGAGCTCGAGCCCGGTGCCTCGCCCTCGGTCGAGGAGCTCATCGAACACGTCAAGGGCTCGCTCGCCGCGTACAAGGCCCCGAAGACCGTGCTGTTCATCGACACCATCGGTCGGGCGCCGAACGCGAAGGTCGACTACAAGCGTCTCAAGCAGTACGCCATCGACGAGCTCGGCATCGACGCCTGACCGAGGCGCCAGGGATCGTTGCGGCGGTCGCGACCTCTGGCACACTGTTCGGATTCCGGGGCGGAGCGACGGAGGGAACTGAGTGGCACGGCGAACAGCGGGTCCGCCCGGGGCGACGAACGCAGGACGGACCTGGCGCGCACGAGCGTGCGTCGTCGTCGGCGTCGCCTGCGTGCTGTTCGCCCTGGTGGTGCCCAGCGCAGGCGCGGCCTATGCCCGGTTGAGTGCCGAGGCGGGCTGCGACCGGGTGGTCGAGTGGAGCGCGTCGGCGTCGAACGAGGGAACCGACGACGAGCGGACCAACACCGATGTCGTCGTCGAGTACCGGCGGACCGGCGAGGACAAGGGATCGTGGGTCGCCACGGGTCGCGGCGTGTTCGAGCCCGACAACGACTTCGCCTTCGGCGGCAGCTTCGAACTGCCCGATGACGCCGACGCGGTCGAGCTCCGGGTGAGCCCTCGGGCCGACTGGGGCCCGGACGCCGACGGGGACGCGCCGGGCGAACCTCGCTTCGCCACCGCGGCGGTGCCCGAGGTCTGCGCCACGCAGTCGCTCGATCTGGACGTGCGAGAGGACTGCGCATCCGGCGGTGCGCAGGTCGAGCTCACCAACCTGGGCTCCGACGCCGAGACCGCCGAGGTCGTCGTCGACCGCGTCGCGGTGCGCCGCCTCACCCTCGACGGCCGAGCGTCGGAGCGCCTGCTCGTGCCGCTGCTCGACGGTCGGGACACCCGCATCGAGGTGCGCAACGGCGACGTCGAGCTGGCCGACCGCACGTTCCAGGGCGAGTGCGACCGTGTCGGCCCCTCTGCGGTCGTGATCGAGCGCTGCAACGCCCGGCAGGCCGTCGTGCTCGCAGGCACCGACAGCGGCGACACCCACACCGTGCAGACCCGAGTCGACGGTGTGATCGTCAACCGCACCGAGCTCACCTCGGCGCGCGAGCTGCAGCGCACGCTCGAACTGCCGTCGGACGGCACGGTCGACGTCGAGATCGACATCGACGGCACCGTCGTCGCCGAGGGGCCCGTCGGCGGCTGTGACGGCCCGGTCGCCGGGCTCGTGCACTGCGGCGGATCCGGCCGCCCCGTGTGCGGCGCCGTGGCCGGGGCGAGCGAGGTTCCGCCTCCCCCGCCGCCGCCGGAATCGCTGAACATCGAGGTGACCGACTCGGCGCTGCCGCTGACGGGCCCGTGGGAGCGGGGCCTCGTGCTCGCGCTCGGCGGTGTCCTGCTGGTCGCGGGCGGGCTCGCGGTGCTCGGGCACGAGCGTCGCCGCCCTCGTCCGAACCTCGTCGCCGATTCGCTCGCGCCGTACCGCCAGCGTTGGTGGAACGATTCGTCCGGCAGTTGACCCGTCGGTAACTTGTGCCCTGTGTCGTTGACGGGGGTCGAGGGACCACGTCGCTGCACGCCCACCCACTCTGCATCAAGGGGACCACATGTCTGACCTGGTATTCGACGGCAAGGTCGCGATCGTCACCGGCGCCGGCGGCGGCCTCGGCAAGTCGCACGCGCTCGAGCTGGCCCGTCGCGGCGCACGCGTCGTCGTGAACGACCTCGGCGGTTCCGTCGACGGTGTCGGCGACAACGCCTCGGCCGCTCAGAAGGTCGTCGACGAGATCGTCGCCGCCGGCGGCGAGGCCGTGGCCGACCACAACTCGGTCGCCACGCCCGAAGGCGGCGCCGCCATCGTGCAGACCGCCGTCGATGCCTTCGACACCGTCGACATCGTGATCAACAACGCCGGCATCCTGCGTGACAAGACCTTCCACAACATGACCCCCGAGCTGCTCGAGCCGGTCATCGCGGTCCACCTGCTCGGCGCGTTCTACGTGACCCAGCCGGCGTGGCTGATCATGCGTGAGAAGGGCTACGGCCGCATCGTCAACACCAGCTCGAACTCGGGCCTGCTCGGCAACTTCGGCCAGACCAACTACGGCGCCGCGAAGCTCGGCCTCGTCGGCTTCACCCGCGTCCTCGCCAACGAGGGCAAGTCCAAGGGCATCAAGGCCAACGCCATCGCCCCGGTCGCCAAGACCCGCATGACCGAGGACCTGCTCGGCCCGCTCGGCGACAAGCTCGAGCCCTCCGAGGTCACCCCGACCGTCACCTACCTGGCCCACGAGGACTGCCCGGTCAACGGCGAGGTCTACTCGGTGGCCGGCGGCGTCGTCGCCCGCTACTTCATCGGCCTGACCCCGGGCTGGTACGGCGAGGGCCACAGTGCCGAGGACGTGCGCGACCACTTCGACCAGATCCGCGACGAGACCGGCTACATCGTCCCCGAGGACCCCTCGGGCGAGCTCAAGAAGCTGCTCGAGACGCTCAGCTGAGCGTCTGCGTCCCCGGACGCGACTGCACGAGCGTCCTCCGGACGCGACCGCACGAACGTCCTCCGGACGCGACGAAGGCCGGAGCCCCAGGGCTCCGGCCTTCGTCGTTCCCCGGCAGATGTCGGGTGTGGCGCCTCAGGCGGTGGCGACCTCGTCGGTGACGACCGCCGTCGTGGCGTGCTCGTTGCTGCGGCTGGGCGTCCAGAAGATCGAGACGACCGCGACCATCAGGGCGATGCCGGCGCTGACCCACATCGAGCCCGTCCAGCCGTCCAGGAACGCCGACTTCGCGGCCTCCATGAGCGCTCCGGCCGGTTCGACGAAGCCTGCCTCGGCCATCTGCATCGACACGCCGACCGCACCGCCGATCCCCTCCTCGACGGCATGTGCCGCCTCGGCGGGAAGTGCACCCGTCGACGACGAGACCGCCGACGAGTAGCCGGCGCTCATGACGCTGCCGAGCAACGCCACGCCGACCGCCGCGCCGACCTCACGGACGGTGTCGTTCAGCGCCGAGGCGACGCCCTGCTCCTCTGGCGGCAACGACGCGGTGATCGCGGTGGTGCCGGGGGTCATGATCAGGCCCACACCGATCGCCATGATCAACATGCCGGGCAGCACCGAGAGGTATCCCCCGTCGATGCTGGCCATCGAGGCCATGGTGGCGAGGCCGGCCGAGATGAGCAGGCTGCCGCCGACGAACATGGCGCGCATGCCGACACGGCGGGCGATGAGCGGAGCGACCGCGGACAGCGGCATCATCAGCAGCGCCAGCGGGATCAGGCCGGCAGCCGCACCGATCGCCGAGTAGCCGAGCACGACCATCAGGTACTGCACGACGACGAGGAACAGGCCGGTCATCACCGCGAAGGTCACCAGCAGCGCGAACGAGCCCGAGGCGAGCATGCGGTTGCGGAACACCCGCAGGTCCAGCAGCGGATGGTCCTGGCGCAGCTCCCAGATGGCGAAGCCGATCGCTGCCACGACACCGCTGATCAGGGCGACCATCGTGAGTGGTGCGGTCCAGCCGACCTCGGGCCCTTCGTGGATGCCCAGCACCACGGCACCGACGGCGATCGCCGAGAGGACGGAGCCGACGGTGTCGAAGCGGCCCTCGTGGTGCTCGCGGGAGTGCGGGACGACGGCGGTGGTCATGGCCAGCGCGATGACGGCCATCACGACGGGCAGGGCGAACACCCAGGGCCACGTGAAGTTGTCGATCACGAGCGACGAGGTGAAGAGACCGATGATGCCACCGGCACCGGCGAAACCGGCCCAGACACCGATCGCACGATCGCGGTCCTCGGCAGGGAAGCTCGAGGTGATGACCGACAGGGTGACCGGCATGATCATCGCTGCGGCGACGCCTCCGAGCACACGGAAGGCGATGAGCATCGGCACGGCGGTGGCGAAGGCAGCAGCGATGTTCGAGACGACGAACAGCGCGAGGCCGGTGAGGAGGACCTTCTTGCGCCCGAACCGGTCGCCGATGGCGCCGATCGGCATGAGCAGCGCCGCCAGGGCGATCGTGTAGCCGTTGATGATCCAGAGCAGCTGGCTCTGGCTGGCGCCCAGCTCGACCGCCAGCTGCTGCTGGGCGACGTTGAGTCCGGAGACCGACGCGACGACGGCGACGAGCGCGACGCACATGGCGACCAGGATGCGGGTGCGCTGGCGGGCGTCGCTCACTCCGTTCTCCGGCGGCGCATCCGCATAGGTGAGTTCTGCTTCGTGTTCGGTCATCGCTGTCCGTTTCGGGGGGGGTTTCAGGGGGTCTGGCGACTTTCGCTACGCTACGGTAGCGTACGATTACTCCGGCGGATCGCTCAACCCTCCCGTGAGCGACACCCGTCACAGCTAGCTTCGGAAACGCCGCATGGACCCTCGAATCGCCAAGACACATGCCGCGGTGATGACCGCCGCCACCGACCTCCTCGTCGAGGGCGGCCCGGAAGCGTTGACCGTCGACGGCGTCGTTGCCCGCTCCGGTGTGGCCAAGTCGACCGTCTACCGACACTGGGCGACCCGCGACGACCTCGTCGCCGCCGTGTTCGACACCTGCGCACCTGACGTCGACGAGCCCGACGCGTCGCTGCCCGCCGCTGAGGCGCTGCGAGCCCTCACCCGTCAACTCGCCGGCAGCCTGTCAGACCCGCGCTGGCGGCGGCTGCTGCCCGCGCTGCTGCTGCTCAAGCTGCAGCACGAACCCGTCGCCGGCATCCAGGACGACATCTCCGACCGCCAGATGGAGGTCGGCGAGCGCCTGCTGCGGCGCTGCGTCGACGACGGCGTGCTCACCGCCTCGGTCCTCGACGACGTCGAGGGCTCGCTCGCGCTGCTCGTCGGCCCGCTGCTGCTCGCAAGTCTGTTCGAGAGCCCATCGATCGACGAGGACTTCGTCGACCGGGTCGCCGACCAGTTCCTGATCGCTCACCGGCCGATGGACTGACCGCTCCCCCGACGGCTGGGCCGGATCAGCCGATACGGCTGGGCCGGATCAGCCGATGCGGCTGTGCTGGATCAGCCGATGCGGCTGTGCTGCCCGCCGTCGACGGGCAGCAGGACACCGGTGATGAATGCCGCCTCGTCCGAGGCCAGGAACGCGACCGCGTGGGCGACGTCCCAGGCGGTGCCCATCTTCTTGCCGAGCGGCACCATGGCATCGCGAGCGGCTCGCAGCTCGTCACGATCGACGCCGGTCGCCTCGGTCAACGTCTCGATCGCCATCGGGGTGTCCATCAGGCCGGGCAGCACGGCGTTCACCCGCACGCCACGCTTCGCACCCGACATGGCGAGCTGGTGCGTCAGGGCGTTCAGTCCGGCCTTCGACGTCTTGTACGCCAAGAAGCCGGTCGAGCACACCGAAGCGACCGATGACACGTTCACCACCGCCCCACCGCCGTCGGCGAGCACCGGCAGCGCGTGCTTGCAGGTCATCCAGGGACCCTTGAGGTTCACGTCGTGGATCAGGTCCCACGACTCCTCGGTCAGCCTGGTCGCCGACGAGTCGCCGGTGCCGATGCCGACGTTGTTGACCAGCACGTCGATGCCGCCGTGGCGTTCGACGGTGACCTCGGTGATCGAGCGGCAGTCGTCCTCGGAGGTGATGTCGGCCCGGTGGGCGCTGGCGGCCCCACCCTCGGCGGCGATCAGCTCGACGGTCTCCTGCGCCGAGTCGAGGTCCCGGTCGACGACCACGACCCGGGCGCCTTCGCGGGCCAGCAGCAGCGAGATCGCGCGGCCGTTGCCGATGCGATCGCCGGGCGTCTGCCCGCCGCCGACCACCACGGCGATCCGGTCCTCGAAGCGGGACCGACCTGGGTCGCTCACGACGGGCCGCTCCCCGGAGGGAACCCGGGCACTCCCGGGTCGCGCTGCACGCCGAAGGTGCGAAGCGCCATGCACACCGTGACGTACTGCCCGACGGTGAAGACGATGTCCATCAGCTGCTCGGTCGACCACCGCGCGCCGAGGAGCGCCCAGGTGTCGTCACCGATGCGCTGGTCGGCCACGAGCTCGTCGGCCGCACGTAGCAGTGCCGTGTCGTCGTCGCTCCAGCCGTCGAGCGCGTCGAGCGTGGTGCGACGTATCTCGTCGTCGTCGAGCCCGGCGTCGCGACCGATCAGGGTGTGCTGTCCGAACTCGTAGTCCGAGCCGCAGCGCCACCCGACCCGGAGGATCGCCAGCTCCCGCTCCCGTGCGGGAAGCGTCGACTTCGACAGCACGTGCGCCCCGAAGACGAGCCACCGCTTCATCAGCTTCGGGTGGTTCGCCATCGTGGTGAACAGGTTCAGCGGGCCGACCGCTCCGAGCAGGGCCGCAGTGTCGTCGTCCCACTGGTCCTCGGGCACCGGCGCGATGCGCACATCCGGGGTCGAATCGCTGGTCGATCGGTCGTTCACTGACGCCCTTCCGGCTCCGAGGAGCGCTCACCGGCAGCGCCGCCGCCGTCCTGGTCCGGGTCGAGTGTCCGATCCGGCTCGCTGAGTTGGCCTTCGTCGCCGACGGTGACCATCTTGCCCGTGGTCAGGTCGAGCACTTCCTTCTCGCTCGAGAACTGCAGCTTCATGCGCAGCACCCGCAGCTCGACGAAGTAGTAGACGGGCATCGACACGGCGAACGCCGCGACGATCAGGATCGGGGTCCGGACCAGCTGCATGCCGAGCCCTGCGTCGGCTCCGCCGAGCAGCGCGATCAGGATCAGGTACGGGAGTGCGTGCCAGACGTAGAGCGTGTAGCTCATCCGGCCGAGCCACTGGAACGGCTTGAGCGACAGGAAGCGGGAGAACCACCAGTCCCGGTAGCGGACCAGTCCGACCAGGATCAGCCCGAATCCGATCGCTCCGAGTGTGTGCCCGAAGCGGAACCAGTACATCGTCTCGAGCATCTGGGGCCGGGTGAACTCCTCGGGGCCCGAGGGCAGGTAGTCGACGTAGGGTCCGCCGAGCTTGCGGACCAGCCCGCTGGACAGGTTCAGCATGATCAGCCAGATCACGAACCCCACGGTGCACGCCGCGATCATCGGACGCCGGATCCGGGCCATGCGCTCCTCGGTCATGTAGGCGTTGCCGCAGGCGAGGGCGACGCCGAGCATGAGTGCGTCGGGACGCTGCAGCAGCGCCATGCGCACACCGGCGATCATGCCGTCGTCGTCCTGCCAGAAGCCGGTGTAGGCGAACCACCGGGCGATCCCGACGGCGACGAACACGCCGACCATGAGGAGTCCGAGCTGCGCCACCCAGCGCTTGCGGACGCAGACCAGCACGGTGCCGGCGATGCAGGCGT
The DNA here is from genome assembly GCA_023389745.1 of Actinomycetes bacterium. Taxonomy (GTDB): domain Bacteria; phylum Actinomycetota; class Acidimicrobiia; order Acidimicrobiales; family Microtrichaceae; genus JAFAFN01. The sequence continues at coordinate 29,767 of JAEWED010000034.1, read as the reverse complement.
AGAACCACTCCTCGACCGACAGCGTCCAGAGGTGCCACATCGTGCGGTGCTCCTGCACCGCGGGTTCGATGACGGCCAGGCCGTTCGGGAAGAACAGGTGGTACACGTAGAACACGGCCGCCGCGGCGTCCTGGCCGACGTAGCGCAGGCTCAGCTGCTCGTAGCCGACGATCGTCGCGATGGTCGAGATGACGAGCCAGACACCGACGAACAGCCAGACCGACGGGAACAGCCGGATCGCCCGTCGTGTGTAGAACTTCTTGAGGTTGATCGTCCCGGTGGTGCGGGTCTCCTGGAGCAGCAGGCTCGTGATGAGGAACCCGCTCAGCACGAAGAACGTGTCGACGATCGTCACCCACGACTCGACGTACTCGAACAGCGCGTGTCCGACAAGCACCATGCAGACGCCGATGCCGCGCATCCCGTCGAACCCGCCGACGAGCCCCAGCTTCGGGGCCTGCGTGACGAAGACGTCGGGGTTCGACTCGGTGGTCGTCATCGGTGGTCCGGTCCGGCGTCGTTGGACAGGTCGCTCGGCGTGCCGTCGGCCAGCCCACGGTCACCGGGTGCCAGGTCCGCAGACGTGCCCTCGATCTCCTCGGCGCTGACGTCGCCGCGGGAGCGGGCCATCGCCTCTTCGACGCTCATCATCTTGCCGGTGTTGAGGTCGAGGACCTCCTTCTCGGCCGCGTAGCGCAGCTTGACCCGCAGCATGCGCTGCTCGACGCCGTAGTAGATCGGCAGCGACGCCACGATCGCGATCACGGTGAGGATCGGGGCGCGCCACTTCTCCCCCAGCACCTCGTCGAGCCCGAGCCAGTGCAGGATCAGGAAGTAGAAGAACGTGTGCCAGACGTAGATCGTGTACGACATGCGGCCCAGGAATCGCAGCGGCTTCCACGACAGGGCCCGGTTCGCCCACCACTCGCTGTTGCGGGCCATCGCCAGCATCGCGGGGGCGAACGCGAGCGCGGTGATCGTGTGGCCGAACTGGATCCAGACCTTGCCCTGGTACTGGTCGGCGAACTCCGGCGGGATCGCCATGGGCACGTACGGGAAGTACGGGATGCCGAGCTTGTCGGTCGCCTCGTTGAGGAAGCCCGACGCGGTGAGCATCGTCACGCCGGCCACGACCAGGCCGATCACGCCGACCACGGGCAACCAGCGCTTCCAGAGCTTCGGCAGCGGATCGGGCAGGTAGGCGTTGAGCACGGCGAGCCCGACGCCCCACATCAGCGAGTCGTAGCGGGACAGCCAGAGCAGGCTGATGCCCCGTGCCGGCACGCTGGAGTCGGTGGGCATGCCGCCGTTGATCGGCCCGGTGTGGCCGGTCCAGCGCTGCCACCCGATCCACGCGGCGATCGCACACAGCACGATCGCCAGCTGCAGCATCCAGCGCTTCTTCAGGCAGATCAGCACCGTCGCGGCGATGACCAGGTAGAACTGCTCCTCGACCGCCAGGGACCAGAACTGGTCGATCGAGCGTTCGGCGGCGACCTCTGGGGCCACCGACGCCAGTCCCACGGGGAAGACCAGGTTGTAGATGTAGGTGACCGCCGCCGCGGCGTCCTGGAGCACCCAGACGAGCCGCTCGCGGTCGAACAGCAGGCAGAACACGATCCATGCCACCAGGCACAGATACGCCGAGGGCAGCAGGCGCACGGCCCGGCGTGCGTAGAACTTGCGCATGCTGATGCCGGAGTGGTCCCGGTACTCCTGCATCAGCAGCGTCACGATCAGGAACGCCGACATGACGAAGAAGACGTCGATGATCCCGGCGAAGGACGGCGACAGGTTCGAGTACGCGTGGTTCATCAGCACCATGAGGATGCCGATGCCGCGCACGCCGTCGAAGCCGCCGACGAACCCCAGTCTCGGTGCACGCGACACGAATCCCGCCGGTGCCGCCCCCGTCTTCGCCATCCGGCGAGAGTACGGGGTCGGCGACAGGGGTCACAACCGGATGAACCACCCGATCTAGCCTTGGGGCATGACAGGCCACGCCCCTCTCGCTCAACAGGTCGACCCCCGCGACGTCCTCGCGACCGACGCCCTGCTCTCCGACGAGGAGCTGCTGCTGCGCGACACGGTTCGCCAGCTCGTCGCCGACAAGATCCTGCCCGACGTCGGCGAGTGGTTCGACGCCGGCACGTTCCCCAAGGAGATGGCCAAGGAGTTCGGCGCGCTCGGGCTGCTCGGCATGCACCTCGAGGGCTACGGCTGCGCCGGGACCTCGGCGACGGCGTACGGCCTGGCGTGCCTCGAGCTCGAAGCCGGCGACTCCGGCGCCCGCAGCTTCGTGTCGGTGCAGGGCTCGCTCGCGATGTTCCCGATCCACGCGTTCGGTTCCGAGGAGCAGAAGCAGCAGTGGCTGCCCGGCATGGCCGCCGGCGACCTGATCGGCTGCTTCGGGCTCACCGAACCGGACTCGGGCTCGGACCCGTCGTCGATGCGCACCACCGCACGTCAGGACGCCTCGGGTGACTGGATCCTCAACGGCGCCAAGATGTGGATCACCAACGGCTCCGTGGCCGACGTCGCCGTGGTGTGGGCCCGCACCGACCCCGACGGCCCCGACCGTGGCGCCGTGCGGGGCTTCGTGGTCCCCACCGACACCCCCGGATTCTCGGCCCCGCTGATCCACCGCAAGGTGTCGCTGCGAGCGTCGGTGACCTCGGAGCTCGTGCTCGACGACGTGCGGCTGCCCGCCTCGGCGGTGCTGCCCGGTGTCACCGGCATGCGCGGCCCGTTGTCGTGCCTGAACGAGGCCCGCTTCGGCATCGCGTTCGGCGCGTGCGGCGCCGCCCGTGCCTGCTACGAGGCGGCGCTCGACTACTCGCTCGCCCGGGTCCAGTTCGACAAGCCGATCGCCTCGTTCCAGCTGACCCAGCGCAAGCTCGTCGAGATGATGGTCGCCACCCAGCGCGGCACGCTGGTGGCGCTCCACCTGGGACGCATGAAGGACGCCGGCACGCTGGCGACCCCGCAGGTCAGCTTCGCCAAGATGGACAACGTGCGCATGGCTCTGGGTGTGGCCCGTGAGGCCCGCGGCGTGCTCGGCGCCAACGGCATCACCACCGAGTACCCGGTGATCCGCCACATGAACAACCTGGAGTCCGTCTACACCTACGAGGGCACCAACGAGATCCACACGCTGATCCTCGGCAACGCCATCACGGGCATCCCCGCGTTCAGCTGACCCGAGGTCAGACCACCCGCGCCGTCCTAGCCCCAAGCCCGAGCGATGAGCGATGAGCGAAGCGTTTCGGGGACTGCCTGGACGCAAACCGCTCGCCTACTCCAGGCCAGGGAAGCTGTCGTACTTGTCTCGGCGATTTGAAAAGGCACGCATCGTTCCCTCAAGGACGTCTATTGCGAGCTGTGCAACATCAAGATCAGCGATACTTCCCCCCTCTACCGAGAAACTCTTGTTGTCGTACTCACAGTGAATCACCTGGTCTGCATCTCCGACCACAGCGAGATTCGCGTTGTGTGTCACAACGATCGTCTGACGACGACCTGCTGCGTCATGGATCGCAGGAACAAGCCGACTCGCAATAGTCGCGTTGTCAAGATTCTCCTCTGGTTGGTCCAATAGCAGCGGCGAGTCGCGGCGGTCTACCACAAGGTAGAAGAGCGCTAGCATCAGCCCACGTTGACCAGGGGAGAGCAAGGAGAGCGGTTTGCCATATCCGTTGAGCGCGAACCTGACGTCAAGCCAGCCAAGTCCGAGAAGATCGATCAGGAACGCGCTCAGATCGATCGATCCCTTGAGCGCCATACTGGGATCCCGGAAAGATCCACCTACGCCACCCCCCTCCACCTCCAGGGCTGCGACTATGTTCTCTAGTGCTCGCTTGATCTCACTCCAGGATGTGGGCTGAAGAGTCTGCGGGATTGTCTCAATCTCCTCGGGCAGACCACCATTCTTTCGCCTATCTAGAGAATCTGCAATCTTCTGCCACTCGGGTCGTATCCGAAGCTCCGAGACGAACTGTAGGTCGGCATCGGAGAGCACGGGTGAGGTGCCGATGAAATCACTTGCCGGAGCATAGAGAGCCTCGACAGTGCTCCGCTGAGCTTCTAGTTGTTCGAAGATCCTCTGAGCGACGCCGAGCATCTCACCCCGCAATTCAGACATCCGATCAGGCGCATTTTGGAGTCGATCCCTGACGAGCTGCAGTGCTCTCAATGACTCGGCGTCAGATTCAGAACCAATGATGAGCTCCCTTCGAGCGCGTGCATCAAGAACCCGCTTTCTCGCTCGCTCACGGGCTCCATCCATGGCTGCAAGCTGTGAGCCAACCTCTTGCAGCTCCCTCACCACGAGCCCAGAAGACACCTCAAGCGTCGAACGCTCCTCTTCGAGAAGCTCAAGCTCTTCAGTCACCTGAAGCAGCCAAGCCGCATAGGCATCGCGATTGACCGAAAGCTCCACAAGCTCCACATCGCCGCCGGTATGGTCTATAGCTTCAATGTTGAGAGCGGCGAGTTCCGTTCCAAGTGCATCAACTCGTCGCAGTACCGCTGCCATCCCGGTCACGCTGCGGGCAAGCGATGCTCGGCGCTGAGCATTCTCGGAGAGTTTCCTCTCTATGAGGGCTCTGCGTTCCTCGACCTGCTCCGCCGTCGCACGCAGTTCGCCAAGTTGCTGGTTTTCTCCCCCAGCGACGTCTAGGGAAACAAGCGCCTCCTGCGCTTCAGTCAGCGCCACGTCAGCCTGCTCCAGTTCACGGGCCTGAACAGAAATCCGCTGCTCGACTTGGTCAACGTTCAGCGAGGCACGGAACCGCGCCACTTCTGCGTATTCGACCACGTAATCCTCGAGCAGCGACCGGAGCCCCTCGATGTCGTCACGAGGTGCACGCGTTCTCTGGCGTAGAAGCGAGTCGAAATCGGACTCACCTGAGCGCTCTTCCTCGGGTATATGAGTGAAGAGGACCGCTCTCAGCTCGTCTTCAAAATCATCGCTTTCAGGGTCAACAGCATCAGTACGGCAGACCCTCTCGACGAAAGCCTGGGGCAGGTACTCAACCTCTGTTGGCGCAGCAGCGTCGTGGAGACGACTCAGCTCCACCCTCCTCGATTTCCCTGTAACCCAACTCAGCTCCGCATAGTGCGCGTCAGCAATGCTTCTGTTCGAGGGTGCAAGGAATCGCCTTCGATTGAGAAAGGCGTAGTCCGAACTTCGGGTTGAGTTGCCCGCTGAGGCGACGCAGTCCAAGAACGCAGACTTCCCTTGACCCTTGTTGCCTATCACTGCCACGAAACCCGCGTTCAGTGGAATCGAGTAGTCGAGTACTCGATCCTCTGGGTCGAGGGTGGACGAGACCTCGACGTGATCGATGAAGCGCGCTGGGTTGCGCCGTATTCTCCCGAGTGTAGGCGGCTCAAGACCGACAAATACGCGCCGTTCAAACTCCCTGAGAGCGTACTTGAGACCGGCGAGCGTCGGAGTGCTGTTAACCCAGGTGCTGCAGTTTCCGATTCTTGTAGGCTCAGGCGAATCAGAGAAGTGGTGCGCATCGCTGCAGTCGAGTAGGCGGCTATTCACCTTGTTCTCACGTAGTTCCCCTACGCGCTCATCCCATCGACCGGCGTCGTGGAACGCCGTAAATAGGAGATCTGCCGAATTCACCAGCGTCTTCTTCGCCGCTACCGACTGCTCGTTCCACTTGATCGCCGACCACTCCGTCTTGCCCACAGCAGTGACATGGCGCTCAGCGACGTACGTGTTCTCCAGAGCGGACCTGAGCGCGGAGTAGGACACGTTGAGGTTGTTGAACCCACGCAGCAGATCGGAGATCGAGCCGCTTTCCAGACCGTCAGGTAGCGAGGCCCTGATCTGAGCACCCAAGTCCGCGAGTGCTTCACGGGTGATCACACCATTCCAGATAGACGATGGCAACCCTGGGCTCAGCTCGACATGCGCCGTCAGATTCGAGAGAAACTGGTTCTGAATAACATCAGGATCCAAGTCTGGATCAAAGATGACGTGGAAGTTGGCTCGCTTGAGGTCGCCATCAACCCCACCGAACTGATCGAGACGAAATTCAACTACTGGAAAGATAGCGGCCAGATTGCTCAGGCGCCCTTGGTCGCGCTCTCGCCGCACTCGACGGTAGCCATCGAGAAACCAGTAGTCGTTGATTCCTATGACCTTGAAGTCACTGGGCAACGCCTCTAGGTCGTCGAGGTAGCGCGCCCACGATTCGTCCGTGTCTCCGCTGTATCCCGACACCAATGAGGCCGGCGAATGAACGTGCAGATCCCAGATCCCCCACGTAGCCCCTCGGGCGCGCTCAGACCAAGATGACAAGACCTCTTCCTCTCACACTTTCGCTGCCTTCCTCGTCAGCGAACGGCACGATCCAGGATAATGGGACAACTGCTCAGATCGGCGATTGTTCGGCTTCGTCCGCCCGGTGCCTACGAATCACCAACTCGTGGCTACGGCTGGCGGTTGACCGCTGGCGTAGTTGACCTGCTCGCCAGGATCGGCGCGCGCCCCTCCTGTTCGACCTCGGGCCTGGGGTACTGACCGGCAGCTCGGTCCGCTGGGTAGTACTTCAGGTCACCAGGTCGAGCGCCCGCCCAATGAGCCCGGCTCGACCGGGCAGCACCCGGGCGCTGAGGTCGAGGAACCGTGAGTCCGGCCCGAGCAGCACTCGGGGTCGGTCCCGCTCGATCGCGCGGACGACCTTGCGCCCGGCGGCCTCGGGTGAGCTGCTGAAGAGGTGCGCGATGCGCTGGTCGGCGACCTGGTTCAGCCGTCCGGACTGGGCACCGCGCGAGCCTCGCATGATGTTGGTGTTCGTGGAGCCCGGGAACAGGACGCTGACGCCGATGTCGGTCCCGACGAGCTCGGCCCGCAGTGCCTCGGAGAACGAGCGGACCGCTCCCTTGGTGAGCGAGTAGGCCGCGTTCTGCGGGATGCCGACGAACGCCGCCATGCTCGACACGTTGACGATGTGCGCCTCGTCGGCGTCACGCAGGGCCGGCAGGAAGAAGTGGCACCCGTGCACGACGCCGTAGACGTTGATGCCGACGATCCAGTCGACGTCGTCCAGGCAGTCCTCGGCGAACCGACCGACCGACAGCACACCCGCGTTGTTCACCACGATGTTGCAGCCGCCGTGTCGGTCCGTCACCTCATCCGCGAGCTCGGCCATGCGGACTCGGTCGGAGACGTCGGCGACGTGCGTCGACACGTCCCCACCCCGGGCACCGACCTGCCGCTCGGTCTCGGCCAGCCCGTCGACGTCGACGTCGACGAGTGCGAGCCGGCAGCCTCGCTCGGCCAGCGCGAGGCAGGTCGCCCGGCCGATGCCACCCCCGGCACCGGTCACGACCGCGACCCTGTCGCGGAGCTCACGCATGCTGTCAGTCCCCGCTCGTCGGCAGGTCGACGTAGTTGCAGTAGTCCTCGAGCGGCTCGACGGTCCTGCCGTCGACCTGCTTGCGCTTCGAAGCCCGCCACTCCTCGCAGGCCTCGTGGCGTTCGACCAGTTCTCGGAAGGTGACCCGGCCGTACCCCGGCTCGGGCAGCACTCCCCAGGTGTCACGGGCGGTCTGCTGCTCCTCGCGCTCGCCGGTGCCACCGAAGGGCGGGCCTCCGAGCGGGTACGACGGATCGCACTCGACGGTGCCGTCGTTGTAGGCGACCTTCTGCAGCTCGCTGCACACCTCGACCGGCGAGAGCGTGGGGAAGCCGTACCAGATCGCGAGCAACGGGAAGGTCAGTGCGCCTTCGAGCACCAGACCGAAGAGCAGGACGTAGCAGGCACGTCGGATCCAGGTGTGCATCCGCTCGTACTCCGGAGCGGTTCCGGGTGGCAGCTCCTTGGTGGCGCCCGAGTCGGGCGTGGAGGTCGTCATGTCGTCTCGCCTCGCTCAGTCCGTGAAGATCTCGCGGTTGACGGTGTGCAGGTACGGCAGGGAGACGAACGGCGTGATGTAGAGGATGTCGTAGAGCCACCAGCCGACGACCGGGAAGACGACACCGGTGAACCGGATGTCGGCGTACATGGTCATGTTGAACACGTAACCGACCCACATGAGCACGCCGGTCCAGCAGGTGACGATCATCCACTGGTGCCCCCAGCGCTTCATCTGGAGGAAGCCGATGCACGCCGCGATGCGCATCGGGAACACGACGAAGATGCCGAGCACCTCCCACGCCTTCTCCCCCGGTGCCGACGCTCCACCGACGGCGAGCTGGTTGTAGTGCCAGAAGTAGCCGCCGTCGAACATGTTCCCCCAGGTCGGCAGGAACAGCCGGGTGACGACGGCGTGGTTCGCCAGCAGGTCGATCGACCAGCCGAACGTGTTGAGCGCCGCGTCGAGCATGACCATGTAGCCGATCAACGTGACGATGATCGGACGCACCGACAGCCCGGACTGCTGCGCCTTGCGCTGCAGCGACAGGCCGTAGAGGAAGAGCGGCAGGCCGAAGATCCCGAGGATCGCGGTGCCCATGAGGATGGTGCCGGCGATGAGCCAGCGGTCGGCCCGCTTCTGGGCGAGGCGACTCTCGTCGACGTGGTCGTCGTAGGTGATGCCGGCGGATCCGCCGCTGCCCGCGGCTCCGAGCTCCGGGCTGTCGTCGATGGCCATGGCGAGCTACCAGTTCCTCTGGCTGCGCATGTACATCTGCACGAGGAACATCGTCAGCAGGTAGCCGTAGATCACGCCCTGCACCACGATGAGTGCTCGCTTTCGTTGCCGGTCCTGGTCGTGCATCGGCTGTTCCCCTCCGTCAGCGTCAGATGGCCCTGTTGTCCGCGCGTGTTGTCAGCGCGTGTTGTCCGCGGTCCCCAAGCTGGCGGCGGCCAGCTCGGTCAGCGCAGCGGTGATCGTTCCGTCCGTGGTCAGCGTTCCGAGGATGCAGACCTCGGCGGCCTCGAGCTCGCTCGCCCCCGCCGCGACCAGATGCGCTGCGCTCACGAGCGTCCGGGTCGACGGCGGCTCGAGGTGCAGGATCGAATCCGCGCCCCGCACCGCGGTCGCACAGCGGACCAGTCGACTCGCGACGTCTCTGCGGATGCCCGCTTCTGCGATCAGGACGTCGACCTCACGCTCGGGTGGCAGGTAGGCCATCGAGATCGTCACGAACCGCTGGCGGAACGACGGCTTGAGGTCCTTCAACGAGCTCCGGTAAGCGGGGTTGTAGGAGCAGACGAGCAGGAAGGTGTCCGCGGCGTGCACCGCTTCACCGGTGCGGTCGAGGAAGAGCGTGCGCCGGTGGTCGGTCAACGAGTGGAGGACCGCGAGCGAGTCGTGTCGTGCCTCGACGACCTCGTCGAGGTAGCAGATCGCGCCGTCGCGTACGGCCCGGGTGAGCGGGCCGTCCTGCCACACGACGTCGCCGCCGGTGACGAGGAACCGGCCGACGAGATCGGCGCTGGTGAGGTCGTCATGGCAGCTGATCGTCACCACCGGCCGGCCGAGCAGGTGGCCGCAGTGCTCGACGAGCCGGGTCTTGCCACACCCCGTGGGCCCGGTGAGCATGACCGGCAGACGCCGCTCGCCGGCCTGGAGGAACAACCGCACCTCGTTGCCGTTGGCGAGGTAGCCGTCGTCGGTCGGCGGGCCCGATCCGTTCGCTGCGATGCTCATGCCGCCACCAGCTCCCGGTGGACGTGGGCGAGCACGCGGGGCAGCTCCTCGACGCGCCGGATCCGTTGCGAGCGTCGGGGACCGAAGACCTCGGGCAGCGGGTCGACCCTGGTCGAGCCGACCCCCACGTAGTAGACGGCGACGCCGGCGTCGTGCGCCTCGTCGACCGCGTGCTGCACGTCGGCCCAGGCGTAGCGGCCCTCATAGCCCTCGTCGCACATCAGGCCGTCGCCGATGACGATCAGCAGGCGGCGCTCCGAGGGCTGGTCGATCAGGCGGTTCGTGAGGTGGCGGATGGGCGCACCCAGGCGGGTGTAGCCGCCCGTGCGGAGCCCGAGACCGCTCGGCGCCACGAATCGGGGCTCGTGGAAGTCCTTGAGGCACTGCACCTCGACGCGGTGCCGGGTGTTGCCGCTGAACACGAAGATCCCGTGGCGTTCGCCGGCGGCGGTCATCGCCTGGGACAGCCAGTCGGCACAGGTGAGCTCGAGCTCGAAGATGCGACCCTCGTGGGCGCCGAGCGAGGAGCTGCCGTCGAGCAGCACCGCGGTCGTGACGTCGCGCATCGCCGGTGCCAGGTCGCGGAACACCCGCGCCACCGACGGTGCACCCGTCAATCGGTCGACGTGGTGGTCGATGTAGCGGCCGACGTCGAGGTCCGAGCCGTCCTCGAGGCCACCTCTGAGCACTCGGTGAGTGTGCTCCTCGAACCACCGTCGCACCTCGGGCGAGGCCGTGACCGGGGCGTGCTCACGACTCGGTGCCCTGCGTTCGAGCACCGCGACGTGGTCAGCGATGAACCGCTGGGTCCACATGTTCCACTCGGGCAGTGGAACACCGATCCGCTCGTCGGGGTGGATCTCGAGCTCGTCGTCCTCGGGCCTGCTCGGCGGCGCCAGGTTGGGATTGCGCACACCGCCCTCTCCGCCGACGGGGATCGAGAAGAAGATGCGGGGTGGTTGGGTTCGTCTCGACGACCAGGGCAGCCGCCCGAACATCCGCTTGGCCGAGCCGGCGACAAACGACCGGCGGGCGACGGTTCGCGGCAGACGGCCGAGGATCGGATGGACCGCGAGCGGCGCTCCGGACGCGGCGAGCTCGAGCGCGAGCTCGAGGATGTCGCCGCCCTCCGTGTCCGGGTCGAGGGCCTGCACGTCGCCGAGCGCACGTCGGAGCTCGGCGAGCAGTCCGGGCCAGGTCGCTGCGAGCCACCCGGTCGCGACCCGGGCCTCGACGACCGCCACGGCCCGCTGCTCGCGTTCGGAGAGGTCCTCGAGGCGGAACCAGGCGACGCGCTCCTTCGACGGCGAGCACTGCAGGGCCACCGCACACGTGACGGTCCGGTCGGTCCATCCGGGATCGGGGTCCGGATGTGGCACGTGCACGACCCGCAGGGCGTTGTCGAGACCGAACTGGCGGCCCGCCCCCGAGACGAGGCGGGCGTCGGTGCGTCGACCGCCGGACAAGCCGACCGCCAGCACCGCGGAACGACGCTGCAGCTCGGTGGCGGTGGCCGTCGAACTCACGGCGCCGTCTCCGACTCGAAGGATCGGCCCCTCAGAAGGTGCCGATGCTCTTCATCACCCAGTACCAGAACAGCACCACGAGGGTGCACACGCCCCATGCGAACCCGAGGCGGGCGATCTCCAGGACAACGGGCATCGGTCGACCTCCCAGGTCTCGATGGTCTGAACGCTCTGTCGACGGGTGCGGACCGAGCGTGCTCCGTCATGTCAGGCTCCGAGCCCGCCGAGCACGGTGGCGATGAACTGGTCGAGCAGCCCCGCCCGGGACGCATCGCGGTCCTGGACGAGCAGGAGCCCGTAGAGGCCGAGCAGGAAGAACAGCGCCCGGTTCTCCGGGTCCACGGTATCGTCGGCGGCCCCCAGGTCGACGCTCGCCCGACGGAACTCCGCGATGACCGAGTCGATCACGGGATGCTCGGTCCAGAACTCGAGTGCGGGCCGCCCCGGAGCGAAGAACAGCGCGAGCATCTCCTTGAACAGGATCGTGCCGAGTCGGCGCTCGAGCGCCACGGACAACCGGGTGACGGTCACCAGCGTCTCGGGCAGCGCGCTCGGCGTCGCCAGGTGGCGCTCGAGCTCGACGGCCATGCGGGCCTCTTCACGCTGGCCCAGTTCGGCGAGCACGTGTTCCTTCGTCGGGAAGTGGAAGAAGAACGTGCCGTGGGCGACGCCGGCTTCGTCGACGATCGACCCGATGTCCGCCTCGACGGAGCCCACGCGCCTGAACTCGGCCACAGCCGCCGCGAACACCCGTTCCCGGGTTGCGAGTCGCTGGGCTTCGCGTGCGCCCACCTTGGCCGGTCCCATGTGGGCGACCCTACGAAGCCCACTGACCCCGATCAATGAGTCTGGTCAGTGACTACGGTCAGTCGTCCCGACCCGTGGGACGCCGCGGGACTGAGCAGACGCCAGGACACGCGGACGCCAGGACACGCGGACGCCAGTGCAACGTGCACGGCGACCGCTCAGTACGGTCTCGCCCATGCCGACCGAGGACGACCCGACGCCGGATCGCGCAGCGATCGTCCATCTGCTCGGGTACCCCGGGGTCGGCAAGTACACCGTCGCCCGAGCGCTCGTTCGACAAGTGCCCCGAGACGAGCGACGGTTCGTGCTGGTCGACAACCACCTCACGAGCAACGTGATCTTCTCGGTGCTGCCCGTCGACGGCGCCGACCCCGAGCCACTCGACCGCGCGGTCTGGGATCGTGTCGACGAGGTGCGTTCGGCGCTGCACGGAGCGATCCGCGACCTCTCGCCCACCGGGTGGTCGTTCGTCGTCACCAACGTCGCGCTCGAGGGCGACGAGGCGGACCGGCGATCGGTGGCCAACGTCCGCGAGCTCGCCCACGCCCGGCGGAGTCACTACGTGCCGGTGCGACTGCACTGCGAGCTCGACGAACACCTCCGACGGGTGGTGCGCCCGGACCGGGCGGAGCGGATGAAGTGGACCGACGCCGGTGCCGTTCGCAGCTATTCGGCCGGCGCACCGCTCATCGAGCTCCCGGACTCGGCGCTGCTCGACCTGGACATCACCCATCTGCCTGCCGACGACGCAGCGGCGGCGATCCTCGTGCACGTCGAGACGATCCGCTCGGGGCGCGGCAAGTCGCCACGCTGACGGGACGGACTCGCTCGCCCGGGATTCACCCGGGCAGGGTGATGCCGACGGCCCTGATCGGGACGACGGTGAGGGTCCCGAACCTTCGAAGGAGATCACCGTGCCCGACCTCATCGCGATTGGCTACGACGACACGACGACCGCGCTCTCGGCGATGGACGAGGTGCAGCGACTCGCCGCCGACCTCGTGATCCAGCCCGACGCCGTCGCTGCCGTCATCCGCAGCGAAGACGGCAAGTTCAAGACGATCACCAACCAGCACGAGGTCGGCGCTGGTGCCACCTGGGGCCTGTTCTGGGGCTTCCTGTTCGGCATCCTCTTCTTCGTGCCCATCTTCGGCATGGCCCTGGGCGCCGCGTTCGGCGCACTCGGCGGCAAACTCGCCAAGGACTCGATCAGCAAGGAGTTCCAGGAGCAGGTGAGGGCGAAGATGCAGCCCGGCACCTCGGCGCTGTTCATGATCGTGCAGCAGATGACCACCGACAAGGCGCTCGACGGGCTCAGCAAGTTCGGCGGCGAGGTCATCAAGACGTCGCTGAGCGACGCGGACGAGGCCGAGATCCAGGCGCACCTGCACGGCGCCGCCTGACGGTCGCAAGGGTGGTCGGGAACGACACCTAGCGTCGGGGGATGCCGAGTCCTCTCTCCTCCACGCGACATCTCCCCCATGCCGGAGGATGCGGATGCGGAGGCCCGCTGCTCGCGGGCCTCGCCGCACTGGTCCCCCGGCCCGGGGCGCACGATCGGACGCCTTGCCCCAGACGTCCGGTCGTGGCGGGCACGGTGGTGCTGCTCGGCGCCACCGTGCTTCCCGTCGACCCGGCGTTCAGCGAGGCAGCCGCCATCGCGATCCGGGGCAACCGGATCGTCGCCGTCGGCTCCGAGGACGACGTGCGTTCGATCGCCGGTCCCGACGCGCAGCTGATCGACCGCACCGGGGCCACGATCCTGCCCGGGTTCATCGAGCCGCATGCACATCTCCTGCCGACCGCGCTGATGAGCCGGTCGCACGACATCGGCCCGTTCCGCTTCGAGCGCGTCGACGAAGCGATCGACCACCTCGCCGCCCTGGCCCGAGACGTCGAACCCGGCCAGTGGCTGACCGGCCGACAGTTCGACCCGTCGCTGCAGGTCGGCCCCGACCGGCTCACGACGGACCTGCTCGACCGCGTCTCGCCCGAGATCCCCGTCGTCGTCACGAACGCGTCGCTGCACTTCGCCTATGCCAACAGCGCCGCGCTCGCCGCGGCCGGCATCGACCGCGACACGCCGGACATCGCCCATTCCCCGTACGGGCGTCGCCCCGATGGCTCTCCCGACGGCGTCCTGGTCGGTCAGGGCGCCATGTTGAGCGTGTTGGCCCACAACCCGAACCTGGCGGGCCTGGATCTGGTCGCCGAGGCCCGGGCCGTGGCGCGCAGGGCCGCGTCGGTCGGGATCACCACGATCTGCGACCAGGGCACCGGCTTCCTCATGGGACCCGGCGACGTCGACCTGTACCGGGCGATGGCCGAGGACGACCAGCTCGCCACGCGACTGCGCTACTCGGTGCACGACAGCCGGGCGACGGGGTTCGACGACGCCGGGATCGGACCGGGCCACGGCGACGAGCTGATCCGGGCGACCGGCTGGAAGATCGTGTCGGACGGCTCCAACCAGGGCCGCACCGGCCACCTGCGGGCGCCGTACCTCGGATCCACGGACCGGGGCCTTCCCTACGTCGAACCCGATGAGCTGATCGACATCGCCCGCCGGCGAGCCGAGGCCGGCTGGCAGCTCGTGATCCACGCGAACGGCGACCAGGCGATCGACGACACCCTCGCCGCGCTCACCGAAGCCGTCGCTGCCGGACGGGCTGCCGGTCACGACGATCGACGCCACCGCATCGAGCACTGCTCGCTCCTGCACGACGAGCACATCGACACCATCGCCGAGCTGCAGATGTCACCATCGTTCCTGATCGGACACGTGCACTACTGGGGCCAAGCGTTCCGCGACACCGTCCTCGGTCCCGAGCGCGCCGACCTGCTGGACCGCACCGCCTCGTGCACCGAGGCCGGCATCCGTTGGACGCTGCACTCCGACGAGTCCGTCACGCCGATGGGACCGCTGCGCTGCATCCACAACGCGGTGACCCGAGAGCTGTGGCGCGAGCCCGGCGTCGTGCTCACCCCCGACGAACGTGTCCCGGTCGAGGCGGCCATCCGCTCGATGACCGCCGATGCCGCCTGGCAGTGCCACAGCGACCACGAGATCGGCACGCTCGAACCCGGCAAGCTCGCCGATCTGGTCGTGCTCGCCGAGGACCCGCGGGACGTCGATCCGGCCCGGCTCGCCGACATCGAGGTCCTCGAGACCTGGATGGACGGCGTCCGGCGCCACTGACGACGCGTGACCCCCACCCCGGTCTGCGAAAAATCTACGGGTGCCGAGCGTCAGACCCGCGCTCAGGTCGAACGACCTATGTGCCGATGGGAGACTGTGTTCAGGACACATCCCAACGCACGCGACCTCAAGCGGCACGTCACCGAGCTCCCCGTCGAGTTCCAGGTGTGGCGCATCGACGACCACTGGTCCGTCGTGGGGCCCTCTGGGATCTTCGTCGTGGGCCGTGCGACCAGGGATGTCGCGGAGTCCGCGGCCCAGACCGCGGCGCTCGCCCACGAGCTGCGCGCCGCGCTGTCGGAGTCGATGACCTGGGTGCCGTTCGTCGACGCCTTCCTGGTGGCGGACCGGGAGCACCACGGCCTGCCCTGCACCGTGGTCGAGATGAACATGCTGGCCCACGCCCTCGCCTCGGGCATGGGCATGCTGGACGCCACCGCGGCGGCCCAGGTCGCCCGAGACATGCCCCACGCCATCCGAGCGGTGCAGGACACGACGCGCCGACCGCTCGATCCGGCCTGACGGCCTGAGTCCGGCGCAGCCTGACGGCCTGAGTCCGGGGCGGCTGACTCACGGAGCGCCTGACGGTCTGGCCTGCGCCGGTCGAGCGCCCTGGCGGTGGCACACTGCTGCGATGAGTCGGACCACTCCCCCGCCCCTGGACGCGCCGCTGCCCGATCCGACGGCGCTCACCTCGCCCGACGGCACGCCGATCGCTGCCTACGACCTCCCCGCCGACACCGACGGCTCGGGTCACTCGGACGACCTGCTGCTCGTGCATGCCACCGGATTCTGCGCCGGTGTCTGGATGCCGGTCGCGTCACGACTCGGGTCCCACCGGCGCGCCGCGCTCGACGTCAGGGGCCATGGACGATCCGGGATCCCCGAGGCCGGCATGCACTGGGCCGGCACCGCAGCCGACGTGCTCGCCACGGTCGACGCCCTCGGGCTCGACCGGCCCTTCGGCATCGGCCACTCGATGGGCGGCGCGTCGCTCGTGCTGGCCGAGCAGGCCCGACCGGGCACCTTCCGGGGCCTGTGGATCTTCGAGCCGATCATCTTCCCGCCCGCCCTCGCCGAGGGAGCCGGGCCCAACCCGCTCGCGGTCGGCGCCCGTCGCCGCCGACCCGACTTCGCGTCCGCCGCAGCGGCCTATGAGAACTTCGCGTCGAAGCCCCCGATGTCGGTGCTCGACCCGCAGGCGCTCGCCGCCTACGTCGAGTACGGCTTCGAGGTCCTCGACGACGGGAGCGTCACGCTGCGCTGCCGTCCCGAGATCGAGGCAGCCACCTACGACATGGGTTCGCAGCACGACGCGTTCGCGCACCTGGGCGAGGTCGCCTGCCCCGTCACGGTCGCCCGCGGCGCCGACGACGGAGCCGGGCCGGCGACGCTCGTGCCCGCCATCGCTGCCGGCCTGGCGAACGCGAGGGTCGAGGAGCACCCGGAGCTGGGGCACTTCGGTCCGCTCGAGGACCCCGGAGCGGTTGCGACGTCGATCGAGACTGCGATCCTGGCGATCGACCGCTCCTGAGCCGCGCGGCACGCTTCGGTGTCACCGTCGGGCCGTAACATCGCCCACATGCCGCCGCTGCCCCTGCCCACGTCGCTGTCGCCGTCGAAGGTCTCGACGTTCAAGGACTGCGCCCTGGCGTTCCGTTTCTCGGCGATCGACAAGCTGCCCGAGCCGCCGTCCATGCCTGCGGTCAAGGGCACCACGGTGCACCGGGCGCTCGAGCTGCTCTTCGCCGAGGACCCGGCGGACCGCACCCCCTCACGTGCGCAGGAGTGCCTGGTCGGCGCCCTGGACGAGATGCGCCAGGACGAGGAGTACCTCGGCCTCGGGCTCGATGACGACGCGGCCGACGAGTTCGCCGCCGACGCCGTGCGCATGGTCGAGCGCTACTTCGAGCTCGAGGATCCTCGTGCCATCGTGCCGGTCGGGCTCGAGCTGATGCTCGAGGCAGACATCGACGGGCTGTTGGTGCGGGGCATCATCGATCGCCTCGAAGAGGTCGACGGCCAGCTCGTGGTGACCGACTACAAGACGGGCCGCGCACCGTCGATCGCCCAGGAGCAGTCCCGTCTGGGCGGCGTGCACTTCTATGCGTTCCTGTGCCAGCGGGTGCTCGGGCGCATCCCGTCCAAGGTGCAGCTCGTCTACCTGGGCAAGCAGCCGCAGGTCATCACGACCACCCCGTCGGAGCAGTCCATCCGCGGGATGGAGAAGAAGATCGCCGCCATCTGGTCCGCGGTCGAGCGGGCGTGTGAACGCGACGACTTCCGACCGAAGCAGTCGGCCCTGTGCAACTGGTGCTCGTTCAAGGAGTACTGCCCGGAGTTCGGCGGCGACCCCGACGACGCCCGTGCCGTCGCCATCGCCCGCGATGCGGCTCGCGTCGCGGCCGACGCCGACGAGACACCCGTCGTGCTCGACACCGATCCTGCGGCAGCGGCGACCGCGTGAGGGCACCGTCCCGCAGCGCCGAGGGGACTCCGGTCGACACCACGGTCGTCGGGGCACCGCTGAGTCGGGTGGAGCGCCTCCTGGCCAGCACTCCGGTGGCGCTGCTCGACACCGCCGGGCTGCGAGCCGCAGCGTCGTTGCGGGGCAAGGGCCCGCTCGACCGCGCCGCGTACGCCCTGTCCGAGCTCGCGAACCACAGCGTGCTGTGGCACGGCATCAACGCGGTCGACGCCCTCACCGGCGATCCGTTGCGTCGCCGCAGGGCGCTGCGCCGCAGCGTGGTGCTCGCCCTCGAGCAGGCCGTGGTGAACGGCCCGCTCAAGTCGTCGGTGCGACGAGCCCGTCCCGCGGTCCGCGACGACCACCCGCACCGGCTCCGGACCCCGGCGACGTCCAGCTTCCCCAGCGGGCACGCCTCCGCAGGCGCGTGCGCCGCCACCTTGTTGTCCCGAGATCTGGGCCACGCCCCACTGTGGTGGGGCCTGGCGGCGGTGGTCGCGTGGACCCGCGTGCACGTCGGGGTGCACCACGCGAGCGACGTCGCCGCCGGAGCGGCGGTCGGTGCGGCGCTCGCCGCGTTCGCCGGGCGGATCTGGCCGCCGCCCGACGGCACCGACGGATCCGGTCCCACTTCGCGCCGGAGCGTGGCGAGCGGTTGAACTCTGGTTAGCCTCGTGACGTGGGCGAACCGAGGCAGCCGGACCAGATGAACGGCGTGGAGTCCCTGATGTGGGAGCTCGAACGCGACCCGCGTCTGTCATCGGCCTTCGCGAACATCACGATCTTCGACCGCCCTCCGGACCGACAGACCTTCCGAGCACGGATGGAAGCAGCGACGACCGCCGTGCCACGGCTGCGCGAACGGGTCGTCGAGCAGCGCAGCCCGCTCGGACACCCGCTGTGGGTCGAGGACCCGGACTTCGACATCGACCACCACCTGCGATGGGTCTCCCTGGGTGGCGACGCGGACGAACGGGAGCTGCTCGACCTGGTCGCCACGCTCTCACGGCAGCCCTTCGACCGCGAGCGGCCTCTTTGGGAGTTCGTGACGATCGAGGGCCTCGAAGGTGGGCGCGCCGCCATGCTGCAGCGCCTGCACCACACGATCACCGACGGCGAGGGCGGGATCCGACTGTCGGTCGAGTTCCTGGACTTCGAGCGCCATCCTCGGCGTCCCTACCAGCCCCGACCCCACGACGATGCGGCGGCCGACGAGGCCCTCGGACTCGCCGACCACCCCACGGCCTCGGTCGACGTGGCAGGCCCTCGTACCGCCGGCGGTGCCGATGCCTCACCGGAGGAGTCGTCGCCGTGGTGGTCACGGGTCACCGGCGATCCGATCGGTGTGATCGGCCAGGGTGCGGCCGGTGTGCTGGCCGGTGCTGCGACCCTCCAGACCCGAGGCGCCGCGTTGTCGAACGCCACCCGCTCCACGCTCCGACAGGCCAGCGTCGGTCGTCGGCGGTCACCGTTGTGGGCGGAGCGCTCCCTCGGACGATGGATCGGCACCTCGGCGTTGCTGCTCGAGGACGTGCGGAGCGCGGCGCACGTGCTCGGCGGCAGCATCAACGACCTGTTCGTCACCGGCGCGGTGGCGGCGGCCGGTCGGGTCCACGAGCTCGCCGGTCATCCCGTCGACACCCTGCGCATGTCGATGCCGATCAGCACGCGTCATGGTCAGTCGATGGGCGGCAACGCCTTCTCACCGACCCAGATGCTCGTGCCCACCGGCTCCATGCGCATCGAGGACCGCTTCACCGCGGTGTCGACCGTGCTCACGTCGATGAAGTCCGAACCGTCGGTCTCGCTCATGGACCAGGCCGCCGGGGCCGCGTCACTGCTCCCGTCGGCGGCGCTGGTCTCGACCGGCCGGCACATCACCAGCGCCGTGGACTTCGTCTGCTCCAACGTGCGCGCCGCACCGTTCGACCTGTTCATCGGTGGCGCCCACATGGAGTCGAACCACCCGATCGGACCGCTCGTCGGGACGGCGTTCAACCTGACGACGATGTCGTACCGCGGCTGGCTGTTCCTGGGGCTCGTCGTCGACACCGCGGCGATCGACGACCCGGACGGGCTCCAAGCAGCGCTGGGCGACGCGTACGAGGAGCTGTTCGCAGCGGCCGGCATCGCGCCGACCCGCTGGTCAGAGGAGGCCCGCTGGTCTGAGTCGGCCCGCCGGTCCTGAGTCGGAGTCGGGCCACCAGCCCCGGACCGAGCGCAGGCCGGGACGAACCCGGCCTGGCCCGGTGGGACTCAGTTCGTCGAGATCTGTGCGTCCAGCTTGGACAGCACGCCGCGGAGGTCGAGCAGGAGATCGGCGACCTCCGACGTGGAGACCAACTGGCGCTCCGAGATGTCGCCCAGCCCCTGGTCGATGAGGTCCATGGCGGCACGGATCGACGTGTCGTCGTGCAGTTCCGCTTCCAGAACCTCGGTGTCGAGAACCTCTGTCATCGTGCCTCCTGCTGCCCAGCCGGCGGAGGGGACCACCGGGGTCCCACAAAGGATAGCGGCGGGACCTCTCGGTGGGAACGCGCGATACCGAGCGTTCACAGACCGCTCACAGGCCCGTCCCACGAGTGGCCCGCCCCGCTACCGTCACCGGGCATGACCGCAGCATCCGCCGCCCCCGGTGTGACCTTCGCAAGCTTCGCCGCCCTCGGCCTCGACACCGCCCGAGAGGTGGCCCGGGACGCCGTGGCGCAGGGCTACGGCTCGTTCTGGACCGCCGAGACCGTCGGACCGGAGGCGTTCTCGACGCTCGCCTCGATCGCCGTCACCTCACCGGAGCTCGATCTGGGCACCGGCGTGCTCGCACTGCAGCTCCGCACCCCCATGCTCACGGCGATGGGCGCGGCGTCGTTGCAGAGCCTCGCACCCGACCGTGACGTCCTGTTGGGCGTGGGGATCTCGTCGCCGGTGGTCGTGGGCAAGTGGCACGGCGCCGAATACGGCTCCCGCCCGGTCGCCCAGACCCGTGAGTTCCTCGAGCTCACCCGGGCCTGCCTGTCCGGCGAGCAGGTCGACCACGAGGGCGAGTTCTACCGGTGCTCCCGGTTCCGCCTCGGCGTCCGCCTCGGTGAGCGTCGCCCGAAGTTGGTGCTCGGGGCCCTCAACGAGCGGATGTTGGCGCTCGCCGGCGAGCTCGCCGACGGGGTGCTGCTGAACTACCTGCCCGCGTCGGCGGTGCCGTGGTGCATCGAGCAGGTCCGGGCGGGCGAACGTGCCGCCGGGCGGCCCCAGGGCTCGTGCACGGTCTACGCCTACGTGCACGTCGGTGTCTGCGATCGTGACGAGGCGCTGGGCCCCGCTCGCAAGGACCTGTTCTCGTACGCCGTCGTGCCCGCCTACGCCCGTGCCTTCGAGCGGGCCGGCTTCGAACAGGAGGTCGCCGGGGTCCGGGCGGCGCACGCCGCGGGTGACCGCGCCGCCGCGGTCGGTTCGATCTCGGAGCGGATGGTCGACGAGATCGACATCTGCGGCGACGCCGCGACGGTGGCCGCAGCGGTCGACGCGTACCGAGACGCGGGGGTCGACGTGCCGGTGATCATGCCGATGCCGTGGGGCCCGGACCGGCGAGCGGTCATCGACGCCACCGTGTCCGCCGCGGCGCCACGCTGACGAGGGAGATGTGAGATGGATCTGAACGGAGCGGTGATCGTCGTCACCGGCGGGGGCAGCGGCATCGGCGCCGCGCTCGCCGAGCGGTTCGTGCAGGAGCAGCCGGCCGCCGTGGTCGTGGTCGACCTGCAGGCCGACCACGCCGAGCAGGTGGCCTCGAGGCTGGCCGCGACCGCGCCCGAGGGCACCGCCGTGTGGTCCAGGGGCTGCGACGTCGCGGACGAGGCCGAGCTGGTCCGCCTGTTCGACGACGTCGAGCAGCGCAACGGCCTGGTCGACCTGTTCTGCGCCAACGCCGGCATCGGCACCGCGCAGGGGCTCGACGCCACCGACGAGACCTGGGACCGCGTGTGGCAGGTCAACGTGATGGCGCATGTGCGTGCGGCACGGCTGCTCGTGCCGCGCTGGACCGAGCGTGGCCGCGGGCACCTCCTGGTGACCGCCTCGGCCGCCGGGCTGCTGTCGAACCTCGGTGATGCGCCCTACAGCGTCACCAAGCACGGCGCGGTCGCGTTCGCCGAGTGGTTGTCGATCACCTACGGCGACCAGGGCATCGGCGTGTCGTGCCTGTGCCCCCAAGGGGTGCGCACCCCGCTGCTGTTCGGGCCCGGTGACGGGCCCGCCCCCGACGAGCTCGCGCTCGAGGCCGTCAAGGCCCAACGCATCCTCGAGCCGTCCGAGGTCGCCGAGGTCACCACCGCGGCGTTGCAGCGTGACCAGTTCCTGATCCTCCCCCACGAAGAGGTCGCCGACTACGAGCGTGCCCGGGCCGGTGACCGCGAGCGCTGGCTGTCGTCGATGCGCCGGCTGCAGGCACGCCTCGTCGGACGGTGACCGCCGGCCCGCCAGGGCGCCCGCCGGGCAGCTCGCCCGCCCGTGCACCTCGGGACCACCACGATGACACGGTCGAGGTGTACCAGACCCGTGCAACCGAGTGGGCCGAGCGCCGCACGTTCCGCACCGACGCCGCCGAGGAGTTCACCCGCGCGGTCGCCGCGACCGGCACCGACGGGCCGGTCGTCGACCTGGGCTGCGGGCCCGGCTGGCACCTGCCGTCGCTGCCCGACGGCACGGTCGCTCTCGACGCCACACCCGCCATGCTCGACCAGGTGCCCGAGCACCTGCCAGGGGCGCCGAGGGTCCTCGCCGACCTGCGTGGCCTGCCGTTCGCCCGCCACTCCCTCGGGGGCGCGTGGGCCGACCGGAGCTACGTGCACCTGCACCGCGAGCAGGTGCCGATGGCGCTCTGGGACCTGCACCGCTGCGTGCAGGTCGGCGGACTCGTCCGCCTGGTGCTCTTCGCCGGCGACGACGACCACGCCCGGTACCGCGACGACGACTTCCCGGGCCGATGGTTCAGCCACTGGCCCGAGACGCTGCTCACCGACGTGCTCGAAGGCGCCGGCTTCGACGTCGAACGGCTCGTCGTCGCGCCACGGGGCGACGACGACCACCTCGAGGTCTGGATGCGACGCTCCCGCACGCTCGCCGACACCGTCGGTCCCGACATGCGGCTGCTGCTCGTGGGCCTCAACCCGTCGCTGGTCGCCGCGGACGCCGGTGTCGGCTTCCACCGCAGCGGCAACCGGGCGTGGCCGGCGCTGCGTGCGGCGGGACTGGCGAGCGTGGACCGAGACGCCCGGCACCTGCTGGTCCGCGACGGCATCGGCATGACCGATCTGGTGAAGCGGGCCAGTCCCCGGGCCGACGAGCTCACCCGCGACGAGTTCCGCCACGGCCTGGAGCGACTCGACCGGCTCTGCGCCTGGCTGCGCCCCGCCGCGGTGTGCGTCCTGGGCCTCACGGGTTGGCGCGCTGCGGTCGACCGCCACGCCTCGATCGGTGCACAGGGTCGGCGCCTCGGTGGGCGGCCGGTGTACCTGATGCCGAACCCGAGCGGCGTGAACGCCCACGTCTCGCTCGACGACCTGGCCGAACACCTCCGGGCCGCTGCGTCGCTCGCCGCGTCTGCCACGTAGGCCGTCCCCTCCCCGCCGTCCGCCAGAGCGTCGATGGGCACCACCGGCGTGAGGTCCGCGAGACTCCCGTCGTGCTGCTCCACGAGATCCTCGAGCTCGCCGCCGCCGACCGGCCCCGGGACACCGCGGTCGTGGTCGACGGTCGCCGCGTCTCGTTCTCCGAGCTCGACCGGCGCGTCGCGGAGATGGCCACCCGGGTCGCCGGTTCGACCGCCCCGGGCGACCGTCTCGTGCTCATCTCCGACAACCAGCTCGACGCGCTGGTCGCCCTCTACGCCGTCCCCCGTTCGGGGCGCATCCTGGCCTTCGGCAACACCCGCCACACACCGACCGAGCTGATGGCCACCGTCGACTCGGTGGACGCGGTCGCACTGCTCGCCGCTCCCGATCAGCTCGACCGCCTGGGCGCCGAGCTCGACGATCGAGTCGACCTGACCATCTGGTCGATCGGCGGCGCCCACACGCTGGCCTCGCTGGACCTGTCCAACGAGCTGGACGGGCCCACCAGGGCCGCGCATTCCGCCGCAGCCGCGCAGGCCGCCGGAGCCGCGCAGGCCGCCGACGAGGGCGCGCCCGCCTGGATCATCCACACCTCGGGCACGACCGGAGCACCCAAGGGTGTGGTGCTGACGCACCGCAACCTGATCGCGGCCACCGCCAACACGGCCGTCGCCCGCCCGATGGCCGACGACGACGTCTACCTGTTCCCCTTCCCCCTGTTCCACGTCGCCGCCTACAACGTGCTGCACGCACATCTGCGACGCCGTCCCGTGGTGCTCGTCGCCCGGTTCGACGCCGAGACGGTGCTCGACCTGATGCAGACCGAGCAGGTCACCAACTGCTCGCTGGCACCGACGATGATCTCGATGCTGCTCGACCACGCCGAGGGCGCCAGCGAGCGGCTCTCGTCGCTGCGGCAGATCTCCTACGGCGCCTCGGCCATGCCGCTCGACCTGATGCGCCGGCTGTTCGACGAGCTGCCGGACTGCGGGCTCGCCCAGGGCTACGGGATGACCGAGCTCGGCGGCAACGCCGTGTTCCTCACTCCCGCGGACCACCGGCGTGCCGCGACCAGCGAACCGGAGCTGCTGAGCGCTGCCGGACGCCCCGGTCCGCTGGCGGCGTTGCGCATCGTGGACGACGACGACCGCGAGGTGCTCGACGGCCGACCCGGCGAGATCCTGGTCCGGGGCGACCAGGTGTGCGACGGCTACTGGAACGACCCGGCGGCCACCGCGGCGTCGCGGCTCGGACCGTGGTTGCGCACCGGCGACGTCGGCCGGATCGACGACGCGGGCGTGCTGCACGTCGTGGACCGCAAGAAGGACATCATCATCACCGGCGGCGAGAACGTCGCGTCGCGAGAGGTCGAGGACGTCGTCGGCGAGCACCCCGCGGTCGGCCAGGTCGCCGTGGTCGGTGTGCCGCACGAGCGTTGGGGCGAGCAGGTCTGCGCCGTCGTGGTGGCGGCACCCGGACGTGACCTCGATGCCGACGAGCTGGTCAGCTGGACCGACGGCCGCCTCGCCGGCTTCAAGCGCCCGAAGGTGGTGCACGTCGTCGACGCGCTGCCGATGAACGCATCGGGCAAGATCGACAAGCGCCAGGTGCGGGAGCTGCTGACGGGGGCCTGACCCGCTGGTCGCGCAGTGACTGCCCGGTGCGGTGTGACCGATGGGGCGGTGTGACCGATGTGTGAGCACTCCGTCGCGATTTGAGTAACGACTACTCACGACCCGGGTCGGCTCGAGGTTCACACTGTCCCAGTGCCCGACGTGACCCGCTGCGCAGGATGCGCACAGTGACGGTGACCCTCGACATGGATCCCGCCGCTGACACCGAACCGATCAGGGGCGTCGACCTCGACCGGTACGCGCGGCTGAGCGCCGAGATGCTGCGGACGGGCCTGACCCGACCCGAGGCGATCGAGGAGTTCGTCGAGGGGAACGGGATCACCCCGGAGGACTGGCAGGCGATCCAAGCCGGTTGGATCGAGCGGCTGAGCAGGTCGGAGGACCTGCGGCTCCGCTACCACGACGCCGCGACGGCGTACCTCCCACCGAACGCCAGCCCACAGACGGACAGCCCACAGACGGACAGCCCACAGGCCGACGGCCCATCGACCGACAGCCCCACCACGGAAGGCGGCGGCTGACCCCGAGGACTTCACACGGGGCAGGCCGAACGGTCTCGCCCACCGATCGATCGGCCCCGTGTGAACGGTAGGCGTGCGGCTCCCTGGAGGGAGGGGGCCGCACGATCCACCTTCTCGTGTCTCAGCGGGGTGCGAGGTCGCGGATCGCCTGGCGGACGTCATAGCCGAAGGGCAGCAGCGCGAGCGCCGGGGTGGTCACGCCGTTGGCCACGTAACGGCCGATGTGCTCGCGGCACTCCTCCGGGGAGCCCCACACGATGAGCTCGTCGACGAGCGAGTCCGGGATCGCGGCGAGCGCTGCCTTGCGGTCGCCCTCGCCCCAGAGCCGCCACATCTCGGCGAGCTGCTCGCCGCGGCCCATCCACTCGTGGAACGCCGCGTAGACCGGCACGCTCAGGTACGCAGCGATCGCGTAGCGGCCCATCGCCATGACGGTGTCGCGATCGGTCGTCGGTGCCACGAAGATGCGGGCGACGACCTCTTTGACCACTTCGCCTGCAGCGGCGCCACCGGCGGCCTGCACGATCGGGGCGACCGTGGCGACGTCGTCGGCGGAGAGCCAGTTGATGATCGCGCCGTCGGCCTCTCGGCCGGCGAGTCGCAGCATGCCCTCTCGCAGCGCGGCGATCAGGATGCGGGGCTGCTCGGCGGGCCGGATGCCCAGTCGGAAGCCCTTGACCTCGGAGCGCCCGAAGGTGCCCGACATCTTCTCGCCGGCGAGCGCGCCCCGCAGGAATCGCACCATGTCGCGGACCTGGTGGTACGGGTCGGTGAACGGGATGCCGTTCCAGCCCTCGACGATCACGTTCGACGACGTGCCGATGCCGAACGCGACCCGGCCCGGTGCCGCGTCCGCGAGCGTCGCGACGGACTGGGCGAGCAGCGCAGGTCCGCGGGTGTAGGCCGGCACGATCGCCGAGCCGAGCCGCAGCGACGGCGCCCAGGCCGAGGCGAGCGCGAGCGGCGTGAAGGCGTCCGCGCCGTTGGCCTCGGAGGACCAGACGTCGGTGTAGCCCAGGTCCTCGAGCTCGACGATCCAGTCACGCTGCTCCGACAGGGGCACCCCGTCGAAGGGGATCGTCATGCCGAATCGGCCGGACAGGAAGGACGGGTCGGTGGACGTGTCGCTCATGGGCCGACCCTACCGAGCCGCCTCAGGCTCGGTCGCGGAACATAGGGGTCGTCGTCGACACACCGTGTCGATGACGACCCCACTCCCACGGCGATCGGCGTCAGGTGCGCGGGTTGTGGAGCACCGCGGACTGGCTCGCGGTGGCCAGCAGGGTGCCGTCCGCGGACCACAGGTAGACCGAGCCGTGACCGAACCCGTCGTGGATGCCGTCGATGCGGACGTCGCACAGGACCCACTCGGTCGGCACGAGCCGCTGCACCCTGATCGTGTTGTCCAGGCTGTTCGACGGGATCCAGTTGCCCTGGGACTGCGAGATGCCGAAGGGCACGTAGTCGCCGAGGATCGCGATCGCCGCGGCGGAGACGTCGACGTCGGGCATGCGCACCCACAGCCCCGAGCGGCCGTCGACGGCACGTGAGGTGCCGTCGAAGCGGTCCCACGGCGTGCCCAGGGCGAGGCGCATGTCGAAGCGGGTCATGATCGACCCGGTGTCCTCGACGAGCTCACCGCGGCTCGGGCAGTCGAGCGGGTCGGGCACCTCGGGCATGGTGCGGTACTGCTCGTCGATCGGGATGTCCTTGGACCCGAGGGCGGCGTTGACGGTGAGGATCTCGCGGTCCCCGACCTTGCCGACGACGCGGGCCTGGCTGGTGCGCTTGCCGGACACCGCGATCGTGACGTCGAGGTCCATGATCGAGCCGACCATCGCGAAGGACAGGTACTGGGCGGTGGCCCACACGACCGGACGCTCGCAGACGGCTTCCATCGCCTCGACCGCTGCGCCGAGCCCGCAGCCGCCGAAGAGGAACTTCTCCCTGGTCGCGATGCCGTCGGTGATCGGCAGGTACCACCGCATCGGGTTGTGGGTCGGCGTCAGGCCCAGGAACTCAGCAGCGTCCATGCCCACGGACCCTACCCACCCCTCGAAATGACACCTGTTTTCGATGTGATCGCATCGAAAACAGGTGTCATTTGGCGAAGGGTCTGGCGCGCCGGCGTGGCGGTCAAGCAAGGCGCAGCCGCCGGGGTGGGCGGTGGAACAGCCAGCCCATCGACGCGGCGATCAAGGGCAGCGCCACGAGCGCCAACCCGATGGCCGCCCACGGCACCGGGGCGGAGCCGATCATGAGCGACCGGGCGACCGACCACCCGGCGATCGACGCGGGCAACGCGGCCGCCACGACGATCAACCCGGCCCGTGCCGCGCTCACCCGACGAGACAGGCCCGGTGACGCGCCGGCGATCAGCAGCACGTCGTCGTCGGAGCGGGACTCGACCCGCACGAGGGCCAAGGTGATCATGACGATGAGCAGCGTGACGAGAGCGACCGCGGATGCACCCAGCGCGAAGATCACGGCGTTCGACCAGCCGAGCTCCGACGTCGGCTCCCAGGACCCTTCGGACAATCCGAACCCGAGGTCTTGCACGACTCGTTCCACCGCTCCGTCGCTGGCACCGTCCAGCACCACGAAGGCCTCGGTCGCGACGATCTGGCTGCGGTCCACCCCGAGCGCATCGGCTGTCGTCGCGGTCATGAGCAACCCGGCTCCACTCATCGAGCCGCTCATCCCACCGCTGTTGGACCAGAGGCCGAGGGACACCACCTCGGTGTCGAGCTCGACTCCGGCGGCGTCGCGGATGGTGGCGCCGTTGCTGATGATGCCTCCGTCGCTGAGCGTCTCGGCCACAGCCGGTGGCAACACGTCGAGCATGCCCTCGTCGGCGACCGACACGGTGACCGGATCACACTGCTCCGGCGTCGCACCGCCCTGCGCGTCCGGGAACCCGTCGACGCACCGCCGCACGGCCTCGGATGCCGGGTGCAGCGCGACGGTGCCGACCGTCGGGGCCACCTCGGCCAGCGCGGAGGTCACCCGATCGTCGACCTCCAAGGGCAGCACGCGACCGTCGACCAATCGACTCTCCCGCCCGTGGAGCAGAGCGACACGCTCGGGCCCTCCTGTCACCATGGCGTCGGACCCGCCGTCGAGGGACCACGCCGGTTCGTTGTCGACGTTCGCTCGAAAGTACGTCGCGATCGCGGTTGCGCCCGTCAGGGTGATGGCGACCGCCGCGGTGGCCGCCGCGATCCGCACGCCGTGCCGGGCGAGGTCGCGCCCGGCGAGCCGCGTGGAGTTGGGTGCCGAACCGGTGAGCCGGCCAGCGATGCGGGTGGCGCCGACCACGACCGCCACCACCCCCAAAGTCGCCGCCAGGACCCCACATGCGATCACGACCTGGTTGCCTCTGCTGGCGCCGTAGGTCTCACCGATCATCTCGCGGCCGACTCGTAGGACGACACATCCGACGACGAACAGCACGAGGCCGGCGGCGAACCACGCCGGGGCAGGCCGCGGCGTGGGCCGGTGCCCACGAAGCAGCTGGGACGGGGTCAGCGATGCCACGCCGACCGATGCCGACCACGCTGCGACGACCGCCGCGAGCGTGCCGACCGCCCAGACGATGAGCAGCCATGCCCAGGGAATCGGCAATGCCCTGGGCAGGGTGTCGACTCTCACGCTGGGCTCGATGGTCCTGGCGACGACGGCACCGATGGCCACGCCGAGCGCTGCGCCGAGCGCGCCGAGCACGAGTCCCTCGGCGACGACCGCCAGACGGAGCTTCGACGGATCGGCGCCGTTCGCCGCGAGCAGACCGAGCTCGCGCTTGCGGCGGCGTGCGCCGACCGCCAGGCCTGATGCGGCGACGAGCCCGGTCCACAGCAGGAGGAACGCCGCGCCGGCGACCGTCCAGGCCCTCGCCACATCGGGGTCGTCGCCCGAGGTGTCGACCCGGTCACGACTCGAGATCGCCCAACCGACCCCGCCGAGCGACTGGAGCTCCATCCGCTCGAGCACCGAGGGCGAGACCCCGTCGAGGTACCAGGCGTCCTGCCACGCGACCGACGTCCACTCGGCAGGGAACGGGTCGTCGTCGCTCGGCGGTACGGGACGCTCGACGGACCCTGGTGCGAGCACCGCCAGCGGGCAGTCGGTGCAGTCGTCATCGTCGACCACGCCGACGACGGTCAGATCGACCGCCGGCAGCGCGAATCGGATCGTGTCACCGACCGCGAGGCCGAAGCGTCGCATCGAGGAGCGGTCCAGGGAGACCTCGCCCGATGCCTCGGGCAGCCGCCCGGCGAGGGCGGAGTACTTGGGTGCGATCATCGGATCGACGGCGTCGACCTGCTCGGAGCCGATGCCCGTCACCAGCCCGTCGTCGCCGACGGGAACCCACGCGGTGAACGTCGCCGCGTC
>JAEWED010000230.1 GCA_023389745.1 Actinomycetes bacterium | reverse complement strand
CGGGCGCGCGGCTGGGGCCGGCGCCCGGGGGGCGGGGGCGACGGCACCTGCCCCGTGGGGGTCAGCTGGTGGCGACGGGCTGGGCCTGGCCGGCCAGCAGCTCCTCGGCATGGGTCAGGTGCATCTCGAGCACCGGGAGCTGTTGCGAGGCGAACGCCTTGACGAACACGTTGTCGGCTTCGGCGGCCGCAGCGCGGAACAGCTCGACGGCCTGTTCGTGAGCGGTGACCTGCGCGGTCAGGTAGGCCACGTCGAAGCTCGCCTCGGGTTCGGCGAGCAGCGCGAACAGCTGGGCGTCCTGGTCGGGCGTCGTCGCCGGGACCGGCACGCCGAAGACCAGATGGATCGGCAGCTGCTGCAGGATCTGCCCGAAGTGGTCGTCGATCATCTCGGTGCCGTACTCGCGCACCTCGGGATCGACGCCTCGCTGGGACGCGACCGTGCCCTGCAGGATCTCGGCCAGGCCGACTCTCGCCGCGGCGATGAGGAACGTCCGGTCAGCCTCGCTGGGCGGATCGAGCGAGGTGGGCGACGTCTGCGCCGTGGGGGTCGCCACGTCGCTGCCGCCGTTGGTGGCCCCTGCCGGTACAGCCAGTGCCATCACCGCAGCGAGCGCGACGACCGGTATCAGTACGAGCTTCTTCATGAACATCTCCTTGTCTGTCACGTCGACGTCCGTCGACGTCGCGCGGCCCTACCCCTCGCTTCTCGGGGCAGACGGCACGGGGGTGTGACGTGAGCGACGGGCGGAATCGCTAAAGATATGGTTGTGCATATATGTGGAGAAACGTATGCTCACCTCATGTCCTCAGTCCCCACGGTGTTCGACGTGCTCGCCGACCCGACCCGTCGTCGGCTCCTCGATGCCGTTCGAGACGGAGAGCGCTCGGTCGGAGAGCTGGTCGAAGAAGTCGGCATGCACCAGCCCGGCGTCTCACGGCACCTCAAGGTCCTGCGCGACGCGGGCCTCGTCGAGGTCCGGCGCGACGCGCAGCGCCGCTTGTACCGGGTCCGCCCGGAACCCTTGATGGAGCTCGACGCGTGGCTCGAGCCGTATCGGCGAGAGTGGTCGAACCGCCTCGATGCCCTGGAGCGTCACCTGCTGCGCACGTCGCCGCCGTTCGACCCGTCGGCCGTCGATCCCCAGAAGGCGGATCCCCGATCCGCTGATCCCGAGGACGCAGATCCACAGCATTCGATCCACCGAGGAAGGACCTCACATGAGTGAACGCAGCAACCAGGCCCGCGACGGGGTCATCGAGCGGACCGACGCCGGCGGCGTCATCCGCTTCGAGCGACACCTGCCGTACGCGATCCGCGACGTGTGGAACGCGATCACCGAGCCCGAACAGCTCTCGCAGTGGTGGTTGCCCTTCGATGCCGACATCTCGATCGACCTCCGCGAAGGTGGCCAGATGGTCTTCGAGGGGCGCGACCCGGATCAGCCGGTGACCATGACGATGACCGTCCTACGGGTCGAGGCGCCGATGCTGCTCGAGCACACCCACGCCGACCCGGATTCGCTCGTGCGCTGGGAGCTCGAGTCCACCGACGCCGGCTGCACCCTCCGGATCAGCCACTACGTGACCGACGCGGACGCGGCGATCGAGAACTGCTACGTCGTCGGCCTGCACACCTCGCTCGGTCGTCTCGAGCCGCTGCTCTCCGGCACCCCGACCGCATGGGACTGGGACGAGTTCGCCGAGACACAGGCTGGCTACGCGGCGCTCGGCTTCGCTCCCGAACTGGAGGCATCGTGAGTCAGCTGCTGCGGGTCCAGAACTTCATGCTCTCCCGCGACGGGTTCGGGTCCGGCGAGGGCCAGAGCCTCGAGCGTCCCTTCGGGCATGCCGACCCGGCCGCGCTCGCCTCGTGGGCCGGGGCCACGGCCAGCTGGCCGAACCGCACCGATCCGGGTGGCACGCGTGGTCTCGACGACTACTTCACCCGCGACTTCTCCCACAACATCGGCGCCGAGATCATGGGCCGCAACAAGTTCGGTCCCCAGCGCGGCCCGTGGGAGGACCACGAGTGGAAGGGCTGGTGGGGCGACGTGCCCCCGTTCCACACGCCGGTGTTCGTGCTCACCCACCACCTGCGCCCGAGCTTCTCGCTCGCCGACACCACCTTCCACTTCATCGACGCGACACCCGCCGAGGCGCTCGAACAGGCGAAGGCCGCGGCCGACGGCAAGGACGTGCGCCTCGGCGGCGGTGTCCACACGGTCCGGGAGTTCCTCGATGCCGACCTCGTCGACACGATGCACGTCGCGGTGGCACCGCTCGAGCTCGGTCGGGGCGAACGTCTCTGGGCGTCGCCCGACGAGCTGCTCGACCGGTTCCACCTCGAGACGGTGCCGAGTCCCAGCGGCATCACGCACCTGATCTTCTGGCGGAAGTAGTCGCCGCTGCCGCCCTGGCCGGTCGTCACTTCGCGTCGGCCCGTCGGGGCGGCCGAAGTAGCCTCCGATCCACATGGCGACCAACTGGTTCATCACGGGGTGTTCGACGGGGCTCGGTCGAGCCCTCGCGGTGGCGGTGCTCGACGCGGGTCACCGCGTCGCGGCGACCGCCCGGTCGATCGACAAGCTGCAGGACCTGGTCGATGCGTACCCCGATCGTGTCCTGGCCCTGACCCTCGAGGTCACCGACGGTGACCAGGTCGCCGCCGCCGTCGCACGCGCCGAGGAGCACTTCGGTTCGATCGACGTGCTGGTGAACAACGCCGGCTACGGCTACCGCGCCGCCATCGAGGAGGGCGACGACGCCCAGGTGCGCGAGCTGTTCGACACCAACGTCTTCGGCCCCGTCGCGCTGATCAAGGCCGTGCTCCCCGGCATGCGAGCACGTCGTTCGGGAGCGATCGTCAACATCTCGTCGATCGGTGTCCTGCTGGGCGCCGCCGGGTCGGGCTACTACGCGGCGACCAAAGCGGCCCTCGAGGGCATCTCGGGCTCGCTGGCTCGTGAGCTCGAGCCGCTCGGGATCTCGGTCACCGTCGTCGAGCCCGGTGCGTTCCGCACCGACTTCGCTGGCCGGTCGCTCGTGCAGACGCCCAACAAGATCGACGACTACGCGAGCACCGCGGGGCTTCGTCGCAAGGAGAACGACACGATGCACGGGACCCAGGCCGGGGATCCCGACCGTGCTGCCCGCACGATCATCGAGGCGGTCGAGGCGGACGAGACACCCCGCTTCCTGCTGCTGGGCTCCGATGCGGTGTTCGTCTACGACCTCATCCGCGAGGAGCAGCGCAACGAGGTCGACGCGTGGCGTGAGCGCAGCGCGGCGACCGACTTCGACGCCTGACCGACGCGGCGTCGAGCCGCACCAGCGCGCTCGCTGGCCCGTTCGAGCGCGCCCCGATCGCGATCGGGCTGGACTCGAACGGCCTCAGGGCTCCCCGGGGCGGGCGACGGAGGGGAACTCGGTGTCGAGGAACGCGCGGTTGCCGTAGTGGTCGAGGTGGACCACCTCGCCGATGGGGCGGCGGGTGGTCGGGCCGTAGCGGCCGCGCGCCCAGCCGATCGGGATGATGCACACCGGCACCATGGTGCGAGGGAGCCCCAGGATCCGGCGGGCGAGCGGCACGATCCACAGCGGCAACGTCTGCAGCGACGCGCCGAGGCCCACCGCCCGGCACGACAGGAGGAGGTTCTGCACCGCGGGGTAGACCGATCCGTAGAACGACGACACCGAGATCTGAGGACGGCCGACCGGCCGGTGCTTGAGGCCGCGGCGGTAGCAGGGGATCACGAACACCGGCAGGTCCTCGAAGTGCTCGGCCTGCCAGGCTCCGGGACGCATGCCGCGCAGCGCCGCAGGGTCGTAGCGGTTCGTCCACCGTTCGATCGGGGAGAACGTCCGGTACAGCACCCGGTACAGCCGGGCCATGCGGGCCTTCTGGGCCCGGTCCTGGACGACCATGTAGGTCCAGTCCTGGGTGTTCGAGCTCGTCGGCGCCTTGAGGGAGAGCTCGAGCAGCGACAACAGCAGCTCCGGGTCGACGGGGTCGAGGTGGAGGCGTCGCACCGCGCGCTGTGTGCGCATCGCCTCGACCATCGGCATCTCGAGTCGGGCGAGTGCCTCGGCGGTGGTGGGCGGCACGAAGGGAGCGTCGGGCGTCGGGTCGTTCACGCCGGTGGACGCTAGAGCGAGCGCTCGATCCGGTGCTCGACCCACTGCTCGACCCGGAGCTTCCTCAGCTCGGCGCCGAGAATGGTGGCTGCACGGGACGTTCCCGCTGTGCTTCGGTGTTGTGGTCATCGCAGCGACGACCTGTCGCCGCGGAGGAGGAACGGACATGGCGACCGAACGTGCGGTCCTGGCCAACGGGTGCTTCTGGGGATCCCAGGAGCTGTTGCGGAAGCTGCCCGGCGTGATCTCGACCCGGACCGGCTACTCGGGTGACCCGTCCACGCCGAACGCCACGTACCGGGCTCACGGCGACCACGCCGAGTCGGTCGAGGTGATCTTCGACCCGTCGGTGCTGAGCTACCGGCGGCTGCTCGAGTTCTTCTTCCAGATCCACGATCCGACCACGCTGAACCGGCAGGGCAACGACCTCGGCCGCAGCTACCGCTCGGCGATCTTCACCACGAGCGACGAGCAGCGACAGGTCGCGCTGGACACGATCGCCGAGGTCGATCGATCGGGGCGTTGGCCCGGACCCGTCGTCACCGAGGTCGAGCCGGCGACCGACTTCTGGGAGGCGGAGCCCGAGCACCAGGACTACCTGCAGAAGTACCCGCAGGGCTACACCTGCCACTGGGTGCGCCCGGACTGGGTCCTGTCGGCGAGCTGACCGCTGCCGCCGCTCGACCGGCGTCGGGCCGGTCGGGCGACGCTCAGCCGTCGGGCGCGGAGATCGCCCGTTCGATGAGCCGGCCGATCTGCGCGGCCGCGTCGTCGGTGACGTCGGTGACCGCGAACGAGGTCGGCCACATCGAACCGTCGTCGAGCCGTGCGACGTCGTTGAAGCCGAGCGTCGTGTAGCGGACCTCGTCCTTCGCGCCGCTGCGCACGAAGCACAGCACCTTGCCGTCGAGTGCGTAGGCCGGCTGGCTGTACCAGAGCCGGGGTGCCAGTCCGGGTGCGGTGGCGGTGATCACCTCGTGGATCCGCTGGGCGATCGAACGGTCTGGCTCCGGCATCGCCGCGATCGTGTCGACGACGTCCTTGAGCTCGCGTTCTGCCTTCTTGCCCGTCGGTCGGCTCGCCTCGGTGCGGAGCTCGGCGGCGCGTTCCCGCATCGCTCGGAGCTCGTCGTCGCTGAAGCCGCTCTTCGTCTCGGTGCCCACAGTGATCCCTTCGTCTCGGCCGACCACAGCATGGCTCGTCCGGGGCGTCGGTGTGCGGAGGTCGCCTGCCCGATCAGCGCTGCGTCACGAGGCGCCGGCGAGGCAGAGGCAGAAGGGATGCCCGGCCGGATCGAGGAACACCCGGTAGTTCGGGTGCGGCTGCACCGCGGCCTTGCGCGCGCCGATGGCCAGCGCTGCCTCCTCGGCCAGGTCGAGGTCGTCGACGTCGAAGTCGAGGTGCGCCTGCTGTGGGTGCTCGGCGTCCGGCCAGGTCGGCGGATGGTGGTCGGGTGCCAGCTGGAAGGCCAGCAGCAGGCCCGACTCGCCGGCGAGCTCGATCCAGTCGTCGTCGGTGCGAGTGATCTCCCACCCGGTCAACGCCGAGTAGAACTCGGCCGACGCCCACGGATCGCGACAGTCGAACACGAAGCTGGTGAGACGAGCGACGGGGGCCATCGAGCCATCGTCGCACGGTGCCCCCGGGGCGTGAAGGGGCCGTCAGTGCAGATCGACGCCGCTCTGCGCGGCTCGGAGCTCGGCCTTGCGCACCTTGCCGGCGCTCGTCCGGGGCAGCTCGTCGACGACGCGGACCTCGGTCGGCCGCTTGTGAGCGGCCAGGCCGTGTCGTTCGCAGTGCCGCGCAAGGTCGTCCGCCGACGGTGCGGTCGAACCCGGACCGACGACGACGACGGCACACACCTGCTCGCCGAAGAGGGGATCGGGAGTGGCGATCACCGCTGCTTCGACCAGTGTCGGATGGGAGGCGAGCGCGGATTCGACCTCGGACGCCGAGATGTTCTCACCGCCTCGGATCACGATGTCCTTCACGCGGTCGGTGACGATCAGGTAGCCGTCGGCGTCGAGGCGTCCGAGGTCGCCGGTGCGGAACCAGGTGTCGAGGAAGGCCTCCGCGTCGAGGCTCGGGTCCTGGTAGCCGAGGAACTGCCTCGGGCCACGGGTGAGGATCTGCCCCTCGTCACCGGCGGCGACGTCGCGGCCGTCGGTGTCGACGAGACGCACCTCGGTCAGGGGGATGGGATGGCCGTCGGTGTGGTGTCGCTTGTCGGCAGGGGTGTCGGGATCGCTCGTGCACACCGCGGGGTGCTCGGTCGAGCCGTAGGTGCGCCACGAGATGATCCCCGCGTCGGCAGCGCGAGCGAGCAGCTCCGGCGGCACGGTCGCCGCACCGCAGAGGAACCGCTCCAGCGAGTCGATGTCGCGACCGGTCCGTTCGGCCTCGTCGAGCAGCGTCGCCAGGAAGAACGGGGTCCCCGAGCTCGCCGTGATCCGGTGGGTCTCGATCGCCTCGACCGCGGCCCGCGCACTCCACCGATCGAGCACCACGGTCAGCCCGCCCGCGCAGAGCGGTCGGAGCAATCCGATCACGGCCGCGACGTGGCCGGCCGGGAACGTGACCAGGGTTCGGCCGTCGCCAGGTCCCAGGGTGAGGCCGAAGAGCATCGTCTCGTGCGAGTGCCGGACGCCCTTGGGCGCGGCCGTCGAACCCGAGGTGTAGATCACGCAGGCGACGCTGTCGGGTCGGACGCTCGACCGGTCGGGTGTCGGTCCGTCCGGAAGGGCCGCGAGGGGAGTGGCCCCCGGCGGAGCGTCGTCGCCGAGCACGAGCACACGATCCAGTCCGATCCCAGCGGCGGCCGCGACGAGCGGCGCCGCGATGTCGGATCCGCGCCACGAGGCCGGCACGATCGCGGTCCGGGCACCGGTCTCGGCTGCGACGTGGGCGACGTCATCGGTCGAGGCCCCCGCGACGATCGGGACGACGACGGCGCCGAGTCGCCACAGCGCCGAGAGCGCCTCGACGCTGGCGCCGTCCGCCGCTGACTGGATGATCACCGCATCACCCGCACCGAGTCCCGTGGCGGCCAGGCGGCCGGCGAGCTGTACGGCGGCCCGCTGGATCTCCGCCAGCGTTGCTGCGTGCTCGTCGCCGTCGACCGGCGAGAAGATCATGAGGTCGTCCGGGCAGGTCGCGGCGCCCGTCTCGAACGCGTCGGCGATGGTGGCCGGCGCGTAGAACCCTGCGTCGCGCCACGCCGAACGCAGGGCGTCACGCGCCGCGCGGGACTCCTCGACGGTCCGGTCGCTCACCGATTCCATTCATCCGCCCCCGAGCCTCGACGCCACGGGGACCTGGCAGCGCTCGTCACCCCCGACCCACATGCGGCGAAGAGTATCCCGAATCGCTCGACGCAACCGCTGCGGCGGCCCTCCAACTGACACGTTGCAAGTACTACTTACGATGAGTAAGTTACCTGTCATGTCGACAGATCCCGCGGCGACGAGCGAGGCATGGGGCGCACTGGTCGAGGGCCTCCGCGCCGCGGGAGAGCAGCTCGAGGCGGACACCGCCGGCCTCGGACCCGAAGTCCGGGCGGACGGGTATCGGGCGCTCGTGCGTGCACTGAACAACCAGCTCGGCCGGTTCGAGGTCGACCGGGAGCGGGCCGAGCTGGTCCCGTTCAACGGCTGGCGCGAGAAGATGTTCATGGACAACCCGGACTTCCGGTACTGGGTCGCCGACATCAGGGACTCCCGTCGCTACCGGATCTCGGGAGCAGTCGGCGATGCCGTCTACACGTCGATCACCGTGTACTCGCGATCGGGTGGGATCGACACGGCGGCCGCGACCAGTCGGATCGACAGCGACTCGCTGGCGGTCGACGCCGCCGGACGGTTCACGGTCACGTTGTCGCCGGACGATGCCGGAGACGGCCCGGCCGAAGGTGGCGACTGGCTGCCCCTGCCCGAGGGGGCGACGGCGGTCTGGGTGCGCCAGTTCCACCACGACGCCGCACGGGACCGGCTCGGCTGGTGCCGCATCGATCCCGTCGACGAGCTCGACGTGCCGCCCGGCATCGAACCGGACACGTTCGGGCGGCACCTGACGCGCCTGGGACGCAGCATCGCTGCGTTCCCCGCGATCTTCTCCGCTTCGGTCCGGGACGACCTGGCTCACCCGAACGAGGTGCGTCATTGGTCCGAGACGGTCGGCGGCGCCGGCTTCACCGAACCGAACATCCACTACCTCCGTGGGGCGTGGCAGCTCGACGACGGCGAGGCGCTCGTCATCGAGGGTCACCCGCCGCCGAGCCGGTACTGGAACGTGCTGCTGTACAGCCGCTTCCTCAACTCCCTCGACCACCGCAGCCGGCCCGTCACACTCACCGACGGACGCGCCCATCTCGTCGACGGGCGGTACCGCCTGGTCATCTCGGCGAGCGACCCCGGCGGTGCGGGGGACTGGCTCGACACCGAGGGTCGGGACTTCGGCCTGTTCGTGTTCCGCTTCCTCCAGCCCGAACACGAGCCCGAGCTCCCGAGCGTTCGGCGGTGCCGCGTCGACGAGCTCCTGGAGGACACATGAGCCGCTGGCGCCCCGCACCGCGCAACGAGATGGCACAAGCCGCGATCGACGCCGCCGAGGCCGACCGTCGAGCGCGCCCGGAGCGGTACCGCCTCGATCCGGACGATCTGGCCGCGGCCGCGGTGAAGCACCCGGGTGACGAGGACCGGTTCGAAGCGGGTTGGCGTGAGGGACTCGAGCAGTACCTCGGCTCGGCCCGCGAGGACGGTCGACTCAACGCGTTCGGGCTCGGCATGGCCTCGATGACGGCGATCTCCCGGCTGCGGGCGGGCGCGACGATGTCGCGCTTCATCGAGGCCGACCCCGGACGCGTCGCATCCGCGCCGGACCGTCCGATCTTCATCACCGGCGGTTGGCGAACCGGCACGACGTTCCTGTTCCGGCTGCTCGCGACCGATCCGCGGCTGCGTGCTCCGCTGCCCATCGAGCTCGGCAGCCCCTGCCGCCTGGCGGGCACGACCGACGACGAGCGAGAAGCGCTGATCGAGGCGAGCGTCGCCCGTAGCGAGATGCTCTACGCGATCAACCCCGAGCTGCGAGCGATCCACGACTCGGGGGCACGTCTGGCCGAGGAGTGCGGTCTGGCGATGGGAGCCGACCTGCGCAACTGGGGGTTCTCGTCGACGACACGGCTGAACAGCTACTCGCAGTGGCTGGCGGGCCAGGACCTCGGGCCGAGCTACCTCAGCTACCGGCACGTGCTCCAGGTGCTCGACCGTCACGACGGTCGACGTTGGGTGCTCAAGGCGCCGCCGCACACCGCGGAGCTGCCGAACCTGGTCGCCGCGTTCCCCGGGGCGGTGGTGGTGCAACTGCACCGGGACATCGTCGAGACGGTCGCGTCGGGTGCGAGCCTGTTCGCGGTGTTCCGTTCGATGTACAGCGACGAGGTCGATGCCGCCGACGTCGGTCGGTTCCAGGCCGACCAGACCGAGCTCTGGTTCCGCCGGGCGGCGGGGTTCCGCGCCGATCCCGCGTCGAACGCAGCGACGTTCGTCGACCTGCACTACCGGACGCTCGTGAGCGACCCGGTGGCCGCGATCACGCAGGTGTACGCCGCTGCCGACCTGGATCCTCCCGCCGACCCCGCGGCCTTCGTCGCCGCCTACCACGACTCGCACCCGCGGCACGCCCACGGCACGCACCGGTACACCGCCGCCGACTTCGGTCTCGACGAGCACGAGCTTCGCGAGAGGTTCGCGTTCCTGACGAGCACGCCATGACCTCGTCTCGGCGACGCATGACGGCCGAGGCCCGGCGGGAGCAGCTGCTCGACGCGTGCGCAGCGATCGTCGACCTCGAGGGGTTCCACGCCGTCACGATCGAACGGGTGGCGAACGAGTGCGGGGTCACCCGCACCGTCGTCTACCAGCAGTTCGGCGGTCTCGACGGCCTGCTCGACGCGCTGGTCGAGCGGGCCAGCGAGCGTGCCGGCGCCGCGTTCGCCGAGGCGACGGCAGCGGACGGTGAACCGAGCGTTCGCAGCGCCATGTCGCGGGTCCTCGACGCCGTCGACGCCGACCCCGCGACCTGGCGCATGTTCCTCGTGGCTCCCCAGATCGGGCCACCTGCGTTGGCCAGCAGCCTGGCCAACGGGCGAGCGATGATCCGCGACGTCAGCATGTCGGCGTTCGAGGACGGGCCGGGTGCGCCTGAGGACCCCGAGCTCGCCGCGCGCATGTTGCAGGTCGTCGCCGACGAGCTGGTCCGGCTCCGGTTGGCCGACCCGAGCGTGTACACCACCGAGCGGATCCTGGCCCAGATCGACGTGGTCGCCGCGGCACTCCTTCGCCCGAAGCGTGCACGCCGATGAGCACGCCCGACGCCGTCGCGTTCGAACCCCGCAGCGAGGAAGGCTGGCGCGATCCCTTCGCGATGTATCGCGACCTCCGCGAGCACGATCCCGTCCACCACGTCGAGCGTGGCGACTACTGGGTGCTGTCGCGACACCGCGACGTCTTCGACGCCGCACGCGACACCGACCGGTTCTCCTCGGCCCAGGGGCTGACGCACCTCTACGACGACGTCGCGACCGCAGGCCTCGAGAACGTCCGGCCGATGGTGTTCCTCGACCCTCCCGAGCACACCGAGTTCCGGCGGCTGGTCGCCAAGGGCTTCACGCCGCGGCAAGTCGACGAGATCGAACCGGCCGTCCGGGCGTTCGCGGTGGAACGCATCGAAGTGCTCCGGGAGTGCGGCGGCGGCGACATCGTGACGGAGCTGCTCAAGCCGCTGCCCACCTTCGTGGTGGCGCACTACCTCGGCGTCCCGGAGGCCGACCGCGCCCGCTTCGACGGCTGGGTGCACCGCGTGGTCGCCGCGTCGGCGACGGGGGACGTGCTCGACGCGTCCGACACCGTCGCCGAGATCTTCGAGTACTTCACGGCACTGATCGAGGTGCGCCGCGCCGATCCCGGCGACGACACCATCTCGCACCTGGTCCACGCCGGCAACGTATCCGGGGTCGATCCGATGCGGATCCTCGGGTTCGCGTTCACGATGATCACCGGCGGCAACGACACCACCACCGGGCTCCTGGGCGTCGGGCTCGACCTGCTGCACCGTTCGCCCGACCAGCAGTCCGCCCTCGCCGCCGATCGTGGCCTGACCGACGACGCCGTGCACGAGCTGCTGCGCCTGACGAGCCCGGTCCAGGGTCTCGCCCGCACGACGACGACCGACGTCGAGATCGACGGAACCGTCATCCCGGCCGGACGCAAGGTGCTGCTGCTCTACGCGTCGGCCAACCGCGACCCGCTCGAGTTCGGCGACGACGCCGACGTCGTGCGCATCGATCGACGGGCGCAGCGGATCCTCACCTTCAGCTACGGCGCCCACCACTGCCTCGGTGCCGCGGCGGCACGGCTCATGGGGCGCGTGGTGCTCGAGGAGCTGATGGCACGTTGTCCCCGTTTCGCCGTCGACGGCGACGCGGCGACGTTCGCGCCCGGCAACTTCGTGCGCTGGTACCGGACGCTGCCGTTCGTCCCGGACGCCTGAACGCCTGAACGCCTGAACGCCTGAACGCCTTGACGGACGATGCCAGATCGAGGTCGGCGTCGAGGGTGACGAACGGCCGGCGGTGTCGGCGGTTCGCTACCGTCGGCACGTGGAAGGCGACGACGGAGGAGCCACGGTCACGTCGGAGCGTCGTGGACGCGTCGAGCGCGGGCTCGTCCCCGGGCTCGAGGTCGTCGGTCGACCGACCGAGCACTTCACGCTGTCGTCGCGCATGGAGCGCTACCAGGTGCCCGGTCTGGCGCTGGCGGTCATCGACGACGACCGGATCGCCTGGGCGGCCGGCTACGGCAGCGGCTGCGCGGATGGCGGCCCGGTCGAGGCGACGACCCTGTTCCAGGCCGCGTCGATCAGCAAGGCGGTGGCGGCGGTGGGTGTGCTCCACCTGGTGGAGCAGGGAGTGCTCGACCTGGACAAGGACGTCAACCGCGGACTGCGTCGTTGGACGCTCCCGGCGAGCCCGCACACCGAGGAGCGGCCCGTCACCCTGCGGGACCTGCTGAGCCACACCGGCGCGACGACGGTGGCGGGTTTCCCCGGCTACCCGGTCGACTCGGACCTACCGACGATCGTCGACGTGCTGCGGGGGCGACCGCCGGCGAACA
This sequence comes from Actinomycetes bacterium, assembly GCA_023389745.1. Taxonomy (GTDB): domain Bacteria; phylum Actinomycetota; class Acidimicrobiia; order Acidimicrobiales; family Microtrichaceae; genus JAFAFN01. The sequence continues at coordinate 21,339 of JAEWED010000230.1, read as the reverse complement.
CGCCGCCGGTCGAGTCCTTCGCTGCGCCGCGCACCCGCACCGAGTACTCCGGCGGCGGCACCACGATCGTCCAGCTGCTCGTCGAGGACGTCACGGGTCGCGACTTCGCGGACCTGATGGCCGAGCTCGTGCTGCGACCGTTCGGGATGGTCGACAGCGCGTTCGCCCAGCCGCTGCGCGACGAGCGGGCTCGGCATGCAGCGGTCGGTCACCGCGCCGACGGGACGCCGGTGCCCGGCGGGGCGCGCATCGCCGTCCTCTTCGACGGCAACGAGGTCGCCGAGCTGACCCCTCTTCCTGTCAGCTCCGACTGAGGAGCCGATTCCCGCCGAGGAGTCGAGCTCGACCGAGGGGCCGAACCCCACCGGCGGGGGTGGGCGTTCGCTCGGCTGACGAGTCGGTGTGCCACCTACAGTCGCCGCATGCGAGGAAGATGGATCGCCGCTGCGGTCGCCGTCGTCGTGCTCGTCGGGCTCGGGATCGGGGTCTTCCTGACCCTGCGCGACAACTCCCGGCCGGTCGCGATCGACGAGGCGAAAGCCCGCACGACGTCATCGGTGGCACCCCAGGGTGACCCTGTCACGCGCCGTCCCGAAGCCGGTGTGTACCGCTACGAAGGATCGGGCACCGCGTCGCTCTCGGTCCCACCGTTGTCGCAGAGCCAGGGGCCGTCCATGCCCGGCACGGTCGAGGTCGGCGACGACGGGTGCTGGACCTTCCGCATCGACTTCAGCACGAACCACTGGCAGTCGTGGGTGCAGTGCCCCGACGGCGACGACCTCGTCGAGGTCGGCGGTCAGTCCTGGCAGCGATGGATGATCGGCGCGACGGGGATCACGAACCTGAGCGACTTCGCGTGCGACGACGCGACGATGCTCGCCCCGGCGGACCCGACGGTGGGTCAGGAGTGGCCCGGTCGCTGCGTCGGCACCAACGAGGCGGTCGACGGTGAGTCGATCTCGGAGGGCGTCCTCCGCTTCGTCGGCGCCGAGGACCTCGACGTCGGCGGCACGACCGTCGCCACACACCACTTCGTGCGGGAGCGGACGATGTCGGGCACCCAGGTCGGCACCGAGCGCACCGAGGCCTGGTACGCGGTCGACACCGGACTGCCCGTGCGGAACGAGCGCTCGGTCGAGGTCAGCACCGGTTCCCCGATCGGCGAGTCGACCTACACCGAGTCGGGCGAGTTCCACCTGGTGTCGGTCGAACCCGAGTGATCGGCGGCGACCGAACGGGCGTGTGCGCCGACGAGCACCGGTCGGTCAGACGGGTCGCTCGTACTCGCCCTTGATGACGAAGTACGAACCGCGGATGGTGCCGGCGAGCTTCGACTTCTGACGCGCGAACTTGAACGAGCTCAGCTCGTCGGGCACGTCCATGCCGTCGGACAGCTTGAACCCGACGGCGTGCTTCTTCGGGTCGTCGAGCACGTTGATCGCAAGGCCGCTCTCGTAGAACACGTACACCCAGAGCACGCCGTCGGCGTCGACGGCGGCCGCTTCGAGCGGCGGCGACTCGATGACGATGTCGCGTTCTTCCTTCAGGATCCGGGCCACCCACTCGACCAGATCCTTCGCCTCGGAGGCCGGTCGCACGGTGAACTGCTCGTCGAACTTGTTCTTGAAGTAGCGGGCCTCGTTCGCCCGGAGTCCGGCGAGCGCGTCCGCGACCGGTGACGATTCGAGTCCGGTGGTCGACACGTCGACGAAGTCCACTGCGTAGCTCATCGGGGGTCCTTCCGATCGTTTGTCCGTACCGTCAGCGTGGACGATCCGATCGTCCGGCGCTTCTCGATTCCTGCTCGGTCCGCGGAGGAGTCTGCCGCGTCGACGGTCGGCAGGGTCGGCGGTCGGCAGGGTCGGCGCACACGCGGTGACGGCCGGTGCAGAGCACCGGCCGTCACCATCTGCTGGTCCTCGTCGCTGATCAGGTGTTGGTGCACCTGTTGAGCGCCGCCGGGACCCCGATGAGGGCCGGCTGCGTCGGGCAGCGTCCGGTGTCGGGGATCTTCACGACGCCCACCTGCGACGACGACGTCACGAGGCCTTCGAGCAGGTTGGCCTCGGATTCGACCGTCGCGACTCCCGGGTGCGCCAGGACGTCGATGCCGAGGGTCGCCCATGCATCCACCTTGCTGGTCGCCTTGGACGAGTCGACGGCGATCGACGACGTCCAGCCAGTCGTGTCCGAGACGATCCAGCCGTACTCCCGCAGGCTGCGGGCGAACACGTAGGCCGTCCAGTACTTCTGATCCGACGGTGTGAGACCTCGACCGGCCAGCCAGGTCTCGATCTCGGCATCGGTCAGCTTCAGGTAGAAGCGTGTCCCTTCAGGCACCGTCTTGGCCCGAGCCTCGTTCGTGTTCGGCATGCCGGTCGCGCCAGTCGTCGCTGCGTGGTGCTCGAGCCGAGTCGCCGGGGCGACGGCATAGCCGCAGGTGAAGCCGGGCTGGCTGGGATCGGCGAACTGCGCCGCCGTGCACCCGCTGCCGAACATGGTGTTGAACGTCTCCATGTTCAGCGCGTGGTGGATGTAGCCGTTGTCGAGACGCCCGGCCTTCAGCTCGTCCACCGCGAACTTCACCTCGTCGAAGGTCGGCACCAGGGCGACACCGTTGATCGCGCCCATGCCGCGCCGCGCCTTGGGGCTGAACCCGTCGCTGGTCGAGTTGTGGCGCACGTCGCTGATCGGCGGCGACGAGGACCCGGGGACGTACTGCTGCGCGAGCTTGACGCTCCCGACACACCCGTGGCCCCACTCCGGGTGGTAGTCGTAACCCCACTGGAAGTAGCAGCCGTTGAACAGGTACCAGGGATTGATGGACTCCATCCAGATGCCCCACTCCTTCCCGGTGGTCCTGTCGACGATGATCATCTCGGCATCGGTGTTGGCCGAGGGCTCCCACGCCGGGTTCCACGGGACCGTGACGGCGCCGTCGTCCCAGTAGTTGTGCGAGTTGAACAGCTTGCGGGTGGTCGTCGCCTCCGCGGCGTCGTAGATCGGTGAGGACCACTCGCGGAACGACAACGTGATCTCGCCCCGCTTGTGCTGCAGACTCGGATCCGTCGGGTTGAGGAACAGGTCCTTGCGCCCGTAGTTGAACCAGCGGGTGGCCCACACCGACGCGTCGGGTGCGTCGTCGAGGCACGCCACGGGCTGGTTGATGATGGCCTCGTTCGGGGTGCTCGGTGAGCTGTTCCTGTAGGCGCGGTTGGTGTTCGCGTTGCCGGCCGCGGTCAGTGCCTCGCACGTGGCCGGTTCCGGGCTGGCCGATGCCGGCTGGTTGCCGGTGACGCTGGCGACGCCGGCCATCACGGCGACCGCCAGTGCGACCCGCGCGACGGGTGACCGTCCTACTCGTCGGCTCGCACGGCGGTGCGGGCCCGTTGCTGCTCTGCTCAAGATCATCTCCCTGGGTCGACGTGTGTCCAGGTACTTGACCATGGGCGGTCATCGGAATCTATGGGGGGTGCCCCCCGACGCGTCGGTGCCGCTTGCCGTGCTCAGACCTCGACGTGGTCGTCCATCGCTGCGGCCACCGCGGCGATGATCGGTGACAGCTCGGCGACCGGGTCGGGATGGTCGGCCGCCGGCATCCGCACGTAGCTGACCACCGTGCCGCGGCGAACGATCGCCCCCAACGCCCGATCGGTCGTCGTCCCGGTGACCATGTCGTCGATGCCCGTCGGCCGCTCGATCCCGAAGTCGTTCCGCTCGATGCGCATGTCGGTCCGGTCCGTGGGCCAGCCGTCGTCGTCGAAGCCGGCGCACCGGTCCGGCTCCTGAACCATCTGCAGCGCCGTGCCGACGAACTGCTCGCGGGCGTGCTCGACCGTGTCGAGCTCGAAGGTCACGAGCAGGGTGTCCTCGTTGAAGACCATGTAGCGCCCGTCGACCAGTCCGAGCAGCGAGGACTTGAACCCGCGGCACTCCGTGGTCGCGAACGAGATCGGGTTGACGAAGTCCATCACGGCGCGGGCGGGGTAGTCGTAGGGCTGACCGACGGGCGGCTGGGGGATCGCCGCCCGTTGGCCGGGCGGAGTCGCTGCCACCTCGGGATCGAGCATGAGCCGGACCTGGGACATGATCGCGAGCGCGGCCGAGTCGCCCTGGCCGAGAGACGGATCGTGGGCGAGCAGCAACTCGGTGGTCACGTCGCCCTCGGCCCGTGGACTCCGCCAGTCGATCTCGATGTCGCCGAACCCCTCGGGCGCATCCCTGGTCTCGGCGACGGCAAGGACGTCGCTCTCGGCCGCCGAGGCCGAGTCGTCGCCACGACGCAGCCACGCGCTGATCCCGACCGCCGACGCGACGAGGCCGATCACGCCGATCACTCCGACCACGGCACTCGCGCGGCGTCTCGACGGCCTCGCTGCGCCGTCGATGCCATCCGCCGTGTCGCGCCCGCGGGCGCCCGGCCCCGACCCGAGTCCACGGGGCTCCTCGGTGGTCGACGCCGCGTGGTGCGGCTCGACCTGCACCGTCTCGGAGGTCGGTTCGATCACCACCAGGGGCGAGCTTGGTTCACCCAGCGATGCCTGGATCTCCCGCAGCCGGCCCCCGATCTCTGCCATCGAGGCCGGCCGCTGCTGCGGGTCGAGCGACAGGAGCTCGGCGACCAACGCAGCGAGCTGTGACGGCACGCGCACCCCTACGGGCGGGCGGGTCTCGCGAGCGGCGCGACCGACGAACGACGCCAGCTCGCCGAGCTCGAGCGTGATCGGCGGCCGCCCCTCGAGCAGCGTGAACAGGGTCGAGCCGAACGAGTACACGTCGGAGCGGATGCTCGCCGGTCGTCCCTCGAACAGCTCGGGCGCCGCGTGTACCGGCGTCATCGCGGTGGTGGTCGTCGAGGTCGCTCCCGCGGCGAGCGTCGCGATGCCGAAGTCGCCGACCTTCGGAGCACCGTCGGAGCCGATCAGGATGTTCTCGGGCTTGAGGTCGCGATGCAGGACGCCTTCGCGGTGGGCCGTCTCGAGCGCCCCCGCCAACCCGACGCCGATCTCGAGCACCTCGATCGGGTCGAACAGTCCCGTCCTCGTGAGCATCGCGTGCATCGACCCGGCGGGACAGAGCTCCATCACCAGATACGGACGGCCTTCGGCGGTGGCGCCCTGGGAGAAGACGCTCACGACGTTCGGGTGGGCCGCCAGCCGTCCGATCAGGATGCACTCGCGCTCGAAGCGCCGCCGCCGCTCGAGGTCTGCGGCATCGATGTCGACCACCTTCACCGCGACCGTGCGGCCGAGGCCCGGCTCGGTCGCCCGGTACACGGTGCTGAACGCGCCGCGTCCGATGAGCTCGATGATCTCGATGCCCTCGATCGCTGGGTTGCTCATCCGACATCCTCGGGCTGGAGCAGGCACAGGTCGGCCTGCTGGACGGTGCCGGTGTACATCGCGACATCGGCCAGTCGCTGCCGGGATGTGCGTCGTTCGAGACCCGCAGTTGCGAGCACGGGGTCGTCGCGCAGGTTCAGCGCGGCGCGGAGGTAGTTGAGCCGGCGCTCGACCGCCTTGGCCGTGACGTGGCGTTCCTCGAGCCCCAACGAGTTCAGCCGCAGGGCGATCTGGGCATCGCTCGGAAGCTCGTCGAGGGTGGGGTCGATCAGACGCTGCTCGCACAGGGCGACGAGCGCCCGGAAGTACCCGGCGGAGCGGTTCACCCGCAGTGCCTGCACGGTGTGCTGCCCGTCGACCGCCGGTTCGTCGCACACCGTGGCAGCGGCGACCCCGTGGCGGAGCATCTCGAAACCGACCTCGGAGTCGCCGAGCGGGATGTCGACGCGGACCCGCCGCCACGGGATCATCCGGGACTCGCCAGGAGCGAGGTCGTCCCGCCCTGCTCCGTCGAGCGACGTCACCAGGAGGTGCAGCCACCGACCCGAGTTCGTCAACTCGCACGCGTCGCCGATCACGCGCACTCGGCCGGCACGTCGGTGGAGCCGTTCGTCGTCGCTCAGGTGGAGCTGCACCTCGCCGTCGTCGGTCCCGCGTCCGAACACGATGGATGCTCCCGGTTCGAGCTCGAACGTCAACGAGTTGGCGATCACCGTGAGCATGGCGGCTGAGATTACGACGCGCCCGCGACACCCCGTGAGGTGCTTCCCGCGTCAGGAATCGCGTGCGGGGTCGTCGGTCGCGGGCGCGGCCGCGATGCTGCGGAGCACCGGCAGCATCGCCTCGACGGCGGGAGTCCGGAACGGCGGTCGAGCGCTGACGGTGTAGAGCCGCCGTGTCGGCAGCGCGGGGGACGTCGGTCGCAGCACGAGGTCGCGACGGACCGCCACACCAGCGAGGCTCGGCACGACCATCACGCCGGCGCCACCGGCGACCAGCGCCTGCTTGCCGTTCCAGTCGTCGCAGAAGAAGGCGATCGCAGGCTCCGCTCCGAGCGCACGCGTGAGCTCGGGGAGGGGCCCGAGGCAATCGGGGTACGCGCCGTCGATCCAACGCTCGCCGGCGAGCTCGGCGAGAGGGACCACGGGCCTGCCGGCGAGCCGGTGGTCGGCGGGCAGCGCCACGTGCAGCTGCTCGTCGACGAGCTCGGTCACGTCGACGCCGGCGATGTCGTCCGGATCGAGCATCGCCGCGTCCGCGTCGTGCCGCGCCGCGTCAGGATCGTCGGTGAGCTGCCAGGCGGAGACGAGCGCGAGGTCCACCTGTCCGTCGCGCACCGCGCTCAGCGTGTCGAACGGGTCGACGTGGTGCAGTGTGACCTGCACCTCGGGGTGCGCCTCGGTGAAGCGCTGGATCGCGAGCGGCACGAAGTGGGTGTTCACGCTGGCGAACCCGGCGAGCCGCAGCGGCGCGCCGTCGAGGTCGCCGAAGGACCGCATGGTGGCCTCGAAGCGCTCGATCTGCGCCAGCGTCACCCGAGCGAGCCGAACGGCCTCGGCTCCCGCCTCGGTCATCGACACCCCGCGGCTCTCGCGGCGGAACAGCGGCACGCCGAACTTGCGTTCCAACCCGGCGATCTGACGCGAGACGCCGGGCTGCGTCATGAGGAGTTGATCCGCCGCCGCCGAGAACGAGCCGCGGTCGGCGACGGCGACGAGGACCTGCAGCGACCACGAGTCGAGCATGCGGGCAGGGTACCGAGCGGTGCAGGTCGACGGCTCAGGAACGCGGCGGGCCCGAGCGGTGCACCTCGATGACGTCGGACAGACCGCCGAGGAACCCCAGGTCGACGACCTGGTCGAGGTGGTGCACACCCGGCGGCACCCCGCCCGCCAGCAGGAGCTGCACCGCGGCCGCGGCGACCCGACCGGTCGCATCGCACTCACCGTTCCCGGTGACCGCGTGGACCACGCCGTGGGGCCGGCTCGCTGACGCCTGGATCACGAACCGATCGCTCCCGAACGGGACCGAGCGCATCGCACGGTCGAGCAGGGCTCGTACCGTCGGTCGCTCGCTGAGCTGCGGTCGCCGTCGGAGCGCGAACAGCGCCGACGTGACCGACCGTGACTCGAAGCAGATCCGAGTGGTGACCGTCGCATCGAGTGCCTCGGCGAGCGTGTGCTGGTCGGAGAACGGGAACGGATGCGCCCGTCGCCGGCCGGCGCCCAGCACGTCGACGAGCTTCGGTCGCCGGTCCCCGGGGCTCTGTGCGAGCCCGTCGAGGATCCAACGCCGTGAGTCGGAACCGTGGTCGCCGGCGGTGCCGAACAGCAACGTCAGGTCGATCGCTCGCTCGTCGGGTCGCTCGTCGTGGACCGCCCGCGCGAGGAGGTTGGAGACACCCGGTGCGAGCCCGACGCTGATCAGCGACGAGGTCCCGTTCCGTCGGGCGGCCCGGTCCAACGCAGCGACCGAGGCGACGACCGTCGAGGTCGCGCTCACGTCGACGAACGGCACGCGTCGATCGATGCAGAGCTGCGCGATCGGGCGGTTGTTCCGCTCGACGCACATCACGATCGCTGACACCTCGGGCAGCACACGGGACAGCCCGGCGTCGTCGGCCGCGTCGAGGGCACGGCCGGTCGCACGGTCGCCGAGGCGTTCGGCGAGTGCCGCAGCGCGGTCGCCGTCGCGTCCGGCGACGAGCACCGGGGTGCCGTCGTCCACGAGTGCTGCGGCGGCGGCTCGGCCGACGGCGCCGTAGCCGCCGAGGAGCAGGACGGCGCCCGTCCCGGTGGCGACGGGCGGGACGGCCCGTTCCGAGTCGGCCGACGTCATGAGTCGCCCTCGGCGCGCACGGCGCGGACCATCCAGTGGGCGCCCTGCAACCGCACACCGTCGGGCCCTGCGTACGGAGCGACGGCCTCGACCAGGGTGTCGAGCGCCGCGTCGTCGGTCATCGAGGGGTGGCGTTGCAGGAACGCCTGCACGGGACCCGCGTCCAGGTACATCTCGGCCGCGGTCCGCGCGTCGTCCCCGAACCAGAGGGCGCCGTCGAACGGCTCCACCTCGATCCGCGAGAACCCGGCGGCGCGCAGTACCCGACGGATGTGGACCGGATCGGCCAGGCTGAACATGACCGACGGTGCGTCGGCCGGGGTCGGTGGAGCGCCGGCCAGCGCCGCGAGCGGGACGACGTACCAGTCGCAGCGCTCCATCGCCGCCGGGCAGACGAAGACGAGCCGTCCGCCCGGCCGCAGTGCCGTCGCGACGTTGGCGAACGCCGTCACCGGATCGTCGAAGAACATGACGCCGAAGTGGCTGAGTGCGACGTCGAGGTGCATCTCGTCGAACCGGTGGGTCGCGACGTCGTCGACGGTGAACGCCACGTTGGCGACCCCTTCCGTCACCGCGATCTGGCGCGCACGCTCGATCATCGCCGCGGACAGATCGACGCCGAGCGCGTGCCCGTCGACGGCGATGCGGGCGGCATCGCGCGTGAGCGTGCCGATGCCGCAGCCGATGTCGAGCACGTGCTCGCCACGCTCGAGATCGGCGACCTCGAGCACGTCGGCCGAGAAGTCACCACCCGGCGTGGCTCGCTCGGAGTGCTTCGCCCAGTTGGCGCCCTCCGGGCCGTTCCAGGCAGCGCGCTGGTCCGCAGGTTCGATCGATGTCGGGGGAGAGGTCGTGTCGTCCATGCAGCGATCGTCCCGGTGCACGCCCATGACCACAACTGCGGGTGTTGCAGGGGACCGATGACCTCGATGCATACCGCGACCGGCTCCATCGCGGCGTCACGACCGGTTCGGCTGCTCCGTCAGGTGGGGCGGAACTGCGACGCCCAGTGACGGAAGCGGGGGATCGGACCGTCGCCCTTGACGAGACGCGGCTGGTCGACGTGGCGCAGCCCTTCCCAGATGGGGATGTCCTGGCGGACACCGCCGACGGCACCGCGATGCATGAAGTCGGCGACCTCGTCGACGGGAACCCCGGCGACCAGGTCGCCGTCGGTCGGACGCTGGACCGTCGTGGCGACGGTGAAGTCGAGGCTGCCCGCCGTCGTCGGGGTGGTCAGCAGCACGACCCGGTAGCGCAGGCCGACCTCGTCTGCGGTGTTCAGCGAATGCGCACAGCCGAGTCCGTGGGTGTCGGTGTCGAAGAAGGTCGTGATCTCGGCGGGTCCCTCGCGCAGGAAGTTCGGTGTCGCGAAGTGGAACTCCGAGTGGAACGACGTGCCGCGGTCCTCGTAGCGCGGCGACGACAGCGGGAAGCCGTGCACGATGCCGAAGTGCACCGCGTCGACGCCGTTCTCGTGCACGGTCTCGACGTGTGCGTCGATCGGGAGCGTCGTGACGAGCCAGTCGGTCCAGCCGTCCCTGTCGAGCTCGGGCACGTCGAAGTTCGGCTCGCCGCCGGCGGGGTCGTGCCACGCGAACAGGAAGCCGAAGCGCTCGATGGTCCGGTAGGCGGGCAGCTGCTGTGCGTAGTCGGGGTCGCCGGGGTACTCGGAGCCCACGCACGCGCCGTCGGGCGACCAGCGCAGGCTGTGGAACGGACACCGCAGCGACTCCTCGACCACGCTGCCGCCGCGGGCGAGGTTGGCGCCGAGGTGCGGGCAGTAGGCCGACACCACACCCGGGCGCCCGCTCTCGGTGCGGAACGCGACGACCTGCTCACCGAGGAACGTGCGCTCCACCAGCGCGCCCGGCGCGACCGAGTCGGCCCGGTCGACGGCGAACCAGCCCACCGGGAACGGCGGGCGTGGATCGGCCGGCGCGGTCGTTGCCGACGGTGCGCTCACGAGCCGGTGATGTTGCTCGCGAACCGTCCCGCGAACGCTCGCAGCGGAAGGTCGGTGCTGGTCACGATGCCCGGCGGCGCGGCGACGACCGCTCGGATCGCGTTCAGCGCGGGCATGCCGGTGACGGTCATGCCGACCTGTGCGAACGACTCGACGGAGGAGAAGTCGGTGCCCGGCTTCGGGAAGATCAGATGCTTCGAGTAGATGCAGGGGTCCCCGTCGATCTGGGTGATGTAGCAGGCCTGGATGTCCCAACGCGGCTGGGTCAGCGGCGTCATCTGCCACTCGAGGTGCATCTCGATGCGCGGCTCGCCGTCGATGAGGCCGACGTACTTCAGGTAGCAGCCGCCGAGGGAGCCCTCGGGGAGCTGGTACCAACCCAGGTCGACGTCCTTGGTGCACGCGCCGAGCTCGTACTCGAAGCGCACCTCGTCGAGGGTCACATCGAACGCGTCGGCCATCAGGCGCACCGCGTCCTCGAACACGCGGGTGTACTTCTCGAGCATGCCCGGCACCGCGGGGTCGTCGACGGGGCGGCCGAAGCCGACCTCGACCCAGGTGTCGACGGAGTGGTGGCACGAGACGTCGACGGACTCCTTGCACAGCACCCGCTGGATCTCGGTGACGTCGGCGGAGTGGGCGATCGTGAGGATCTGGGCGAGGCCCGGGTTCATGCCGGTGCCGTAGAAGGTCGACCCGCCGCGTTCGCAGGCCTCCTGGATGATCTCGTGCTCGGTGCGCCCCGACGGGTGCGGGTGGTTCGTGGTGCGGTGGTGACCGGTGATCCAGTCCGCGGTGGTGACGATGTCGATGCCGGCTTCGAGGATCGGCACGTACAGGTCCACGTCGGGGAACACGCCGTGGAAGGTCACGCAGTCGGGACGGGCGGCGATGATCTCGTCGACGGTGCCGGTGGCGATGACGCCGATCGGGTCGATGCCGACGATCTCGCCGGCGTCACGGCCGATCTTGTCGGGCGAGTAGCAGTGCAGCCCGATCAGCTCGAGGTCGGGCTGGTGTCGGATGCGCTGGATCATCTCGCTGCCGACGTTGCCGGTCGCGACCTGGAACACCTTCACCCGGTCGCGCGTGCTGGACGTGGTCATCTCGTTCTTCCCCCCGGTCGATGTCGGCCCGCTGCGAACCCCACGCACCGTCGCCGGGGACCATCATTGCGCCGACGCGGGTGGTTGCGCTCCTTCGTGCCGGCGTCGCCTCACGTCAGCGACGTGCTCTCGGCGACGGTGTGCTGGACCACCTGCGCGTCGAGCACCTGTGCCTGCTGGTCTCCCGAAGGGCCCGACCCCCGGAACGCCTCGACGGCGTCGACGGACTCCCACTGCTCGAACACGTCGATGCGCCCGTCGTCGAGCAGGTCGGCGGTGATCGTGAAGTCGACGCACCCGGGCGCTCGCCTCGCTGCCTCGACCACCGATCGGCAGCCGTCGAGGTACTCGGCGCGTTCGTGTGGGGCGACCCGTATCCAACCGGCGACGATGATCATGGGGCGACCTTACGCGCACCCGACATCCACCATTGATGGCAACCGCAGGGTTGCCATATGGTCGAGCCATGACCTCACACGACATCCCCGACACCATCGAGCGCACCACCGAGCTGCCGCACCCGGTCGAACGGGTGTGGGCAGCGCTCACCGACCCTGCCCAGTTCGGTGAGTGGTTCGCCGACAGCGCCGAGTGGGACCTGCGCGAGGGCGCGCCCATGGAGATCCGCTGGACCGAGCACGGTCTCGCCCCCGGCGTCATCGTGGCGGTCGAGCCGATGATCCGCTTCGCGTTCCGGTGGGGCTCCGAGGGCGAGCCGCTCGATGCGGTGAAGAGCACGCTCGTCGAGTGGACGCTCGCCCCGAACGGTGACGGCAGCGGGACCGTCCTGACGGTCGTCGAGTCCGGGTTCACGACGCTCCACAACGGGCCGGACCAGATCGTCGACAACACCCAGGGTTGGCGCGAGCAGTTCGTCGCCCTCGCCGCCCACCTCGCGGGTGGCTGAGCGCGACCCCTCGGCGGCTGCCGTGGGCGCGTCGGGGGAGTCGGGCGAGGAGGCGGCGATCGCGGTGTTCGCGGCGCTGGCGGAGCCGACCCGGCGCCAGATCCTCGACTGCCTGGCCCGTACCGGGCCGGCGACCGTGAGCGAGTTGGCCGAGAGCTTGCCGATCAGCCGACAGGCGGTCGCCAAGCACCTGCACCACCTCGTGGCTGCCGGCCTGCTCGTCGCGGAGGAGCCCGACGGTCGGCGCGTCCGCTATCGAGCCCGACCCGAGCCGTTGCGAGCGGCGCTGGGGTGGCTCTCCGCCATGGCCAACCGGTGGGACGACCGACTCGACGCCCTGCACGCGCACCTCGCGGACCAGAGCCCGCCCGATCCAACGGCGTGACCGGCAATGATGGGCGCCGCGAGTCGTCGAACAGGAGCGGACAGATGCACTTCGATCTCATGGTGGGCCCCAGCCGGTGGGACGAGGCGGCCGAGCTCGCCCGCACCGCCGAGGATGCCGGGTTCGCCGGCATGGTGTTCACCGAGACGGGGCAGACACCCTGGATGAGCATCGCCGCGGCGGCGATGGCGGCACCGTCGCTCACGTACTCGACCGGGATCGCGGTCGCCTTCGCGGTCAGCCCGATGATCGCCGCGTCGCTCGCCTGGGAGCTCGCCGGCAACACCGGCGGGAGGTTCCGCCTGGGGCTCGGCAGCCAGGTGAAGGCGCACATCGAACGGCGCTACGGCGCGGCGTTCGACCCGCCGGGGCCGCGCATGCGGGACTACCTCGAAGCGGTGAAGGACAGCCTGGCGGCGTTCCGCAGGGAGGCCGAGCTGGCCCACGACGGGCCGTACTACAAGATGTCGCTCCTGCCCGAGCAGTGGCGACCCCCGGCACACGACCATGGCGACATCAAGGTCGACGTCTCGGCCGTCGGCCCGTGGATGACCCGGATGGCCGGCGCGGTGGCCGACGGCGTGCACGTGCACCCGCTGCACTCGTTGCACTACCTGAACGAGCGCCTCCTTCCCGCGGTGGCCGAGGGCGCCGAGTCCGCGGGACGCGATCCCTCCGAGGTCGACCTGCTCGTCCCGGTGTTCATCGTCCCCGGCGACACCCCGGAGGAGCGTGCCTCGCTCGAACAGCGGGCCCGCGCCCAGATCGGGTTCTACGGGTCGACGAAGAACTACTCGTTCCAGTTCGACGACCTGGGCTTCGAGGGCACCTCGGCGCGGCTCAACGACCGCCTCAAGGCCGGCGACCTGGTCGGCCTGACCGAGACGATCACCGACGAGATGCTCGACGCCTTCGCCGTCGTCGGGCCCTGGGACGAGATCGCGGACCGCATCGTCGACCGCTATGGCTCGGTGGCCGAACGGGTCATCTCCTACCTCACCGTGGACGACATCGCCCGCCGTCCCGAGAACCTCGGGAAGTGGGCAGAGGTCGCGACGGCGGTCGCGGCCGCGTAGCGACCCACGCCCATCGCTCAGCAGCCAGACGCCAGGTCAGTCCACCGCGACGAGCGTCTCGTGGAACGGGTCGGTGTAGTGGTCGGCGAACAGCTTCGCGACCAGCTCGGACCGGCTCGTCACACCGATCTTGTCGAACACCGACTTGATGTGGTCGCGCACGGTGTGCGCCGACAGGAACAGCTCTGCGGCGATCTGCGGCGTCGAGCTCCCGGTGGCGATCGAACGGACGACGTCACGCTCGCGAGGGGTCAGGCCGTAGGCCTCGACCACGATCGGTGCGATGTCGGAGCTCTTGGCCGGTTCGACGATCACTGCGATCGGTCCGCGCTCGGCGCCACCGAGCACCGACGCGTGCAGCACCATCCAGCGTCCGGAGCGGTCGCGGATGCGGGCACGCGCCTCGCCCCGGTCGCGGCCTGCGGCAACGGCCCGGGCCTTGGACAGCAGCGGGATGAGCGGCACCGCGGGGTTCGTGTCGAGTCGCTCCGGGTCGCTCAGCTCGGCGATCCAGTCGGTGCCCTGACCGAAGAGGTCCTCGAGCCAGCGTGAGGCCGAGTCGTTGACCGACATCACCGTTGCCGAGTCGTCGAACAACATCAGCCCCGGCGAGTGCACCAGACCCGTCGGGGCCACCGTGACGGTCGCGTGCGTGCGCAGCGCGTCGGCCACGACCGACGAGATCGCCGAGAGCACCGCCACCGCGTCCGCGTCGAACGGGTCGCGTCCACGGTCGCGGAAGAGCGCGACCACGCCCCAGGTCCGCCCACCGCTGCGGAACACGCCGCGCAGCTCCTCCTCGTAACCCTGCGGTTCGAGGAAGTCCCGGTAGCGGGCGCTGCGCTGCAACAGGCTCCCGACCTCGTCGCGCAGCGTCGCCGCGGTGTCACGGGGACGAGCGGCCAGATCACGGAACAGGTTGGCGTCCTGCTCGTGGAACTCGTTGTTCCAGAAGGGCTGGCAGAAGCCGCCGTCGAGGTACTCGAGCCGGGCCGGCGCGACCGCCATCATCGTGGCGGGATCGACGCCGAACCACATGCCGCCGTCATAGGGCACGACCTTCGCGACCTCGGCGGCCACGCCGGCGAGCATGTCGTCGACGTCGCGGCTCTGCGAGATCGTGCGAGCCACCGACTCCCTCACCCGTTCCGGCGAGGTCGAGATGTTCATCTCACAACCATAAGCAGTGGATCGCCTTCTGCGAACCCCCCTGTTCGAGGGGGGTCACCGATCGCGCATCCGTCAGCACGGGGGATCGTCACCCTGGTGCGCGCCGCTCATCGTGGGAGACGGAGTCATCCTCACGAACAAGGAGCATCCCGTCATGCACACCACCGAGCACACCACCGTCCCTGTCGAGGTCGCCAAGGAGACCTTCCTCATCCCGAACCTGGCACCTGCGGGCGACGCCATGGTCCCGGTCAACTCGATGCTGATCCGCGGCAGCGAGCCCGTCGTGGTCGACACCGGCGCACCCGTGCACCGCGAGCACTGGCTCGAGATGGTGTTCGGTCTGGTCGACCCCGAGGACATCCGCTGGGTCTTCCTCTCACACGAGGACGGCGACCACACCGGCGGCCTCGAGGCCGTCCTCGACGCGGCGCCGAACGCGACGTTGGTGCTCAACTTCTTCGAGACCGAACGCCTGGCGCTCGAGCGTGACGTCGACCTGCGGCGCGTGGTCTGGCGAGAGCCCGGCGACGTGCTCGACGTCGGCGACCGCCGACTGCGGCTCTTCCTGCCGCCGATCTTCGACGGGCCCGTCACCAGGGGACTGATCGACGAGTCGACCGGCGTGATGTGGGCCGTCGACTCCTTCGCCGCGTTGACCCCAGGCGTCGTGCACCACGTCGAGGACATCCCGCCCGAGATGTACGACGAGTCCTTCGTCATGTTCAACAGCCTCGTGTCGCCCTGGCACGAGTGGCTCGACCCGGTCCGCTACGACCGGCACGTCGACACCGTCGAGGCGCTGGCTCCCCGGGTGGTGCTGAGCGCCCACGGGCCGATCCTCACCGGCGGTGCCATCCACGACGCCTTCGACCGGGTGCGTGCCCTGGCCGGTGCGCCGAGGGTGATCCCTCCCGGTCAGGAGACGCTCGACGAGCTGCTCGCCCCGGCGCTCGACGCGGCCTGAGCCGGGGCCTCGGCCGACCGTTCTGCAGCGGCGAGACCTCGGCCCCGCGCGGCACTGCCGCACGCGCCCCATCGGTGGTGCGTGCGGCAGGCCGGACGGGAGCCGGACGGCTCAGCTGCAGGATCCGGTGAACACGGCGGACGCAGGGCCCGCTCCCGCCGCGTTGATCGCCCGAACGGTGAAGGTGTACGGCGTGTGCGGGGTCAGCCCCGGCACCTCGATCGGGGAGCCGGTACCCCGCACCGGGGCGGAGCCTCCGGACACGGAGACCTCGTAGCCGGTGATGGGCGCACCGTTGTCCGAACCCGGCGTGAAGGTCACCCGGGCGGTGCAGCCCGACTCCAGGTCGACGAACCCGGCGACCCGACTGATCGTCGGGGCGGCCGGCCGGCCCTTCGGTGTCACCGGACCCGTGGGTGCGGACCACTCGCTCCAGTACCCGTCCCTGCCACGTGATCGCACCACGAAGCGGTACTCGGTGCCGTTGTCGAGTCCGTCCACCCGGACCGCCAGCGACGAGGTGGAGCCGGTCGCGAAACCGGTGTGATCACCCGGGATGGACCTGACCTCGTAGTCGAAGGCGACACCGGCTGCGGTGTCGGTGGCGAACGAGACCACTGCGGAGCCATCACCTGCCACTGCATGGATCCCGGTCGGCGGCGACGCGGTGCAGCCCACCATCAGGAGCGACACGAGCGCCAGCGGAGCGGCGATGGCGGCGAAGGTCGTACGACGGGTCGACAACATGTCACAGGGTGTCGGCGGCGTGCATCATCGCCTGAACAAATTTTCGCCGATCGATCGGTCGGCGGATCGGTCGGGCCAGGATGACGCTGGGCTCAGGTCCCGAACCACGTGGTGAGCACCTCGTGCAGCCCCGCCTGGCTGCCGTTGTCGACCCACGCCACGTAGCCGTCGGGGCGGATCAGCACTGCTGCCGGGGCGGCGACCTCGCCGATCACGGGGAGCTCCCAGCGGCCCGAGTGCGACGCGCGCACGACGCGCAGGTGCTGCGACCATCGCGCGATGTCGAGCTCGTCGGACTGCCCGAGCTGCAGCAGCACCGGTCGGGCGGCGTGCAGCAACTCGCTGACCCGGACCGGGCCCTCCGCGGTCACCAGGTCGAGGTCCGGCATACGTCGTCCGAGCTGCGGGTGGCCGTCGCCGAGCTCGTAGCGGATGTCGAGCCCGGAGATCACTCCTGCGACCTGACGGCGTCCCTCGTTCGTGGCGAGCAGTCCGGCGACGACGGCGCGCAGCGCGCCGGTGCGTGCATCGGTGGCGCCGAGCGCACGCTGCGCCATCGTGTGCTGCAGCACCCGGGCCGCGACCGGGTGGCGTTCGGGCTCGTAGGTGTCGAGCAGGCGCTCGGGTGCCGTGCCGTCGACCACCCGGGCCAGCTTCCAGCCGAGGTTCACCGCGTCCTGCACGCCCAGGTTCAACCCCTGGCCGCCGAGCGGCGCGTGTACGTGCGCGGCGTCGCCGGCCAGCAGGATCCGACCGGCGCGGTACGACACGGCCTGGCGCGTCATGTCGGTGAATCGAGCGATGAACCGAGGGCTGTGCGCCCCGTAGTGGGTGCCGTCGACGCGGATCAGTGCGGCGCGCAGGTCGTCGAGGGTCGGTTCATCGAGCCTCGCTGCATCGAGCGGGATCTCCGGCTCGATGAGGGTGACACCGACGCGACCGCCCTCTGCCGGTCCGATGCCGCCACCGCCGCGCAACCCGAACTCGGGCTGCTCGTCCACCTCGACCTCGGCGTGGATCCAGCACGTCGTGGCATCCCAGCCGGCGAACTCGATGCCGGCGGTCCTGCGCACCAGGCTGCGGCCGCCGTCACAACCGACCAGGTAGCGGGCTCGCAGCGACGCGCCGTCGGCCAGGGTGACGTCGACGCCCTCGTCGTCCTGCGCGAAGGCCGTGACCTCGCGCTCGAGCAGGACACGCACGCCGACCTCGTCGGTCCAATCGGCGAGGATGCGTTCGAAGTCGCTCTGCAGCAGCGCCAGTCCGTAGGGGTGTCGGGTGGGGAAGTCGCTGATGTCGAGCGGCACCCCGGCGAACGCCTGCACCTGCATCGGCGTGCCCTCGTCGAGGAAGCGCTGTGCGACGCCGCGTTGGTCGAGCACCTCGATCGTGCGCGAGTGCAGGCCCCTGGAGCGCGGGCTCTCGAGCTCGACGCCCGCGCGTCGTTCGATGACGAGCACGTCGGTGCCGGCCAGGGTCAGCTCGGCGGCGAGCATCCTCCCCGCCGGACCGCCGCCGACGATGACCACGTCATGGTCCGACCTCACGAAGCCCCTCCTGGTCAGGCAGCGGTCACCGCTGCGCGCCTGCCACTGTGCCACCCGGTCGTGGGTCGCTCCGCGACCGACCCTTGATAGGCAAGTAATGACTTGCCTATGGTGTCGGGGTGGCAGCAGAGCTCTACAAGGCGCTGAACGACGAGACACGTCGGCTCATCCTCGATGAGCTCGTCGAACGCGACGGTCAGACCCTCTTCGAGATCTGCTCCCGGTTGACGATGAAGCACGGGATCAGCTCGACGCGTCAGGCCGTCTCGCAGCACCTCGCCGTGCTCGAGGCGGCAGGACTGGTCGTCACCGAACGGCAGGGCCGTCACAAGTACCACCACCTGGACACGACGCCGTTGGGAGAGATCCATCGGCGGTGGCCGATCCCACCATCCGACAGGAGCAGCACATGAGAATCACACTGACCAGCGTGTTCGTCGACGATCAGCCCGCAGCGCTGGCCTTCTACACCGACGTCCTGGGCTTCGAGAAGCGGCACGACGTGCCGCTCGGTGACGCCTCCTGGCTCACGGTGGTCTCAGCGGACGATCCCGACGGACCCGAGCTGCTGCTCGAGCCCGCCGGCCATCCGGCGGTGGCGCCGTACCGCGACGCATTGATGTCCGACGGGATCCCTGTCGCCCAGTTCACCGTCGACGACGTCGACGCCGAGTACCGGCGGCTGCGCGACGCCGGCGTCGAGTTCACCCAGCCGCCCACCGACCTGGGCACGGTGCACATGGCCGTGTTCGACGACACCTGCGGCAACCTGATCCAGATCGTGTCGCCGAGCGCCTGACCGACTGCCGCTGCCGACGGTGACTGAGCGCTGGAACGATGCGTGCTCAGGCGGTGACGCCGTCGACGATGCGCCCGTCGCGCATCGTGACGACACGATCCGCCTCGTTCAGGATCCCCAGGTCGTGGGTCACCATCACGGTGGCCACCCCACGCTCGTGGGTCTGCTCACGGAGCAACTCGACGATCTCGTGGGCCCGTGCGGCGTCGAGCGCCGAGGTCGGCTCGTCGGCGAGGATCACCGACGGGGAGTGGATCATCGCTCGTGCGATGCCGACCCGCTGACGCTCGCCACCGGAGAGCTGGGCCGGGCGGCGGTCGGCCTTTCCGGCCACGCCCACTGCGGCGAGCAGCTCTCCCGCTGCAGTGCGCGCCGTGCTGCGGTCCATCCCGGCCAGCGTTGCCTGGTAGACGAGCTGGTCGGTCGCGGTGAGCGCCTCGAACAGGTTCGACTGCTGGAAGACGAAGCCGAGCTGCTCGCGACGGATCGCGGCACGCGCCCGCGCAGGGGCGGCGGTGACGTCGGTGTCGCCGATGACGACCTGACCGGAGTCGGGGTCCGCAAGGCTCCGGCGACGGCGAGCAAGGACGACTTGCCCGAGCCGGATGCCCCGCTGATGGCGACGAGCTCACCGGCGTCGACGGTGAGCGTCACGTGGTCGAGCGCGTGGACGGTCTCGTCGCCGTCGACGAACGAGAGGCAGACGTCGTGCAGTGCGAGCTGGTTCATGCGGAGGCCCCCAGGGCGATGATCGGGTCGACCGAGGTGACCTTGCGGATGCCGACGACCATGCCGATCGCGCCGGCGACGATCAGGATCAGCGCGGCGCTCAGCACGGTGCCGGGGTCGAGCGCGAACGGGACCTCGCCGCCCTCGATGAGGGTGCCGAGCGCGAACCCGACGAGTGCGCCGAGCGAGGTGGCGAGCACGAGCACGATCAGGACCTGGCCGAGTGCGTCGCGCAGCACCGCGCCGGTGGACGCGCCGAGCGCCTTCTGGAGCCCGATCTCACTGCGTCGCTGGATCGTCCACACCGTGAAGAACGAGCCGAGGATCATCGCAGAGATGACGTACAGGAAGCTGCGGATCAGCGACATGGTCGAGGTCTCTGCGCTGAAGCCGGGGGAACCTGCGTAGGCCTCGGAGCGGGTCACCACGTCGAGACCGGCGGCCGAGCCCGCTCGGGTGAGCGCTGCTGAGTCGCCACCGGAGATCGCGACCGCCGAACCCACCTCGGTCGGGTCCGCCAGATCGAAGCGCACCACCGTCTGCCACTCGTCGAGCGAGGTGTAGACCATGTCGACGTGCCCGTAGGTCGCCTTGGGGGCGACTCCGGTCACCTCGAGCGCGACGTCGGTGCGGTCGATGTGGAGGGTGTCGCCGACGGCCACTCCGGTGTCGGCCAGGCCTTCGGTGATGACCGCCGTGCCGGGAGCGAGCGACTCGTCGCCGAGGACGTCGGCTGCGAGCAGGCCATCGGGCTCGATGCCGACCAGCGCGAGGTCGACGCTGTCGTCCCTCGCGGTCGTCGCGTTGACGAGCGTGAGCCCGAACGGCTCCGCGGACGCGTCGGGCACGGCGTCGAAGGCGGCGACGGCGTCGGTGCCGATCGTCGATCGGGAGAAGGTGCTCTCGGCACCTTCCTGGAAGGCGAGGTGTGAGACGGGCAGCGCCCGGAGGCCCGAGATGCCGTCGTCGACGAGCCCGTTCGACAGGCCCGACAGCAGCACGGTGAGCACTGCGACCAGGGCGATGACGGAGCCCATCAGCGCGAAGCGACCCCGGGCGAACGACAGTTCGCGCACGGCGAGGAACATGATGCACAGCCTCCAGACGCGGGCCGTCTTCCCGACGCCGCGTCGGGAACCCTAGGCGTCAGTCGCCCCGTCTTCCAGACGCGGCGTCGCGAAGATACCCTTCGGGGGTGCCGAAGATCGATGCCCGGACCGTGGCCGAACACCACGACCTCCATCACGCCAAGCTGCTCGACGTGGCGCTCGAGCTGGTCGCCGACCATCCCGTCGACTCGCTGACGCTGGCGGGGCTGGCCAAGCGCGCCGGTCGCTCGAGGGCGTCGACGTACGCCTACTTCGCCTCGGCCGAGGACCTGCGAGTCCAGGTCTGCGAACAGGTCCTCGGGGCATGGGTCGCAGGGGTGCTCGACGAGGTCCGCCAGGTCTCGCTGCCGGAGGACCGCCTCGACCGGTTCATCGCCGCGCAGATCGACCAACGGGTCGAACCCTCGATCGACCGCGTCCTCGCGTACGTCCAGACGCGGCAGGCCGAACCGTTCCAGGCTCGGATCCGGCAGGTCGTCGAGCCGTTGACCGCCGAGCTGCTCGTGATCATCGGGCGCCTCGGCGTCGAACCCCCGACCCGCGCCGCGACCGTCGTGCAGGGCGCGGTGGCTGCCGCGTACGACCAGGTGCGGGCCGGCGAGCCCGCCCGGCAGGTGGCCGACGACACGATCGCGTTCGTGCGTGCAGGCC
>JAEWED010000213.1 GCA_023389745.1 Actinomycetes bacterium | reverse complement strand
TCAACACAGCGTTCGTCAAGGACCCCCGTCCGGAGCTTTTAGGTGAGGCAACGAAGACCGCCAGCCGGAGATCCTGACATGAGGCAACGAATCACCCCAGCCGGAGGTTTTGACGTGAGGCAACAGGGACCGCTCCGGTCAGCCCTCGTCGCACTCTCCTTTCGGAAGGGGCTGCCAGACGGGGCAGTCAGACGGCGATGCAGTCGGCGCAGCGTCCCAGCACGTCGAGGCGGTGGTGCTCGGCATGGAACCCCTGGGCGCCCGCGACGTCGTCGAGCGACGCGGTGAGACGATGCTCGAGCTCGGCGCTGAGCACCACGTCGGTGACGCGCCCGCACCTGGTGCACACCAGGTGGTGGTGGTGCGAGGTCAGGTCCTCGGCGAGCTCGAAGTGGCTGTACTCGTCCCCGGCGATGATCCGGTGCACGACGCCCGCGTTGATCAGCTCGGTCAGGTTCCGATAGGCGCTGCTCTGCGCCAGGGAGCGATCCTCGGCGAGGATCTCGGGGATGGTGAGGGGCCGCTCCGAGACAGCGAGCAGTTCGACGACCGCCCGACGTGACGTCGTGTAGCGCAGTCCGCTGCTGCGCAGGCGCTGAGCGGCGGTCGTGTGCAGCTCGTCGCGGGACAGGTCGTGCTGGTGCTCGGCGCCCATGCGGGGGAGCGTAGCCGGACCTGAGAACAAATGAGAACCTTCGGGACTGGAAGTGAGAACCATCCTCAAATATGGTGGGCTCGTGCCCCGGACCCCGCGATCGAACCCGCTGTCCATCTGTCTCGCGGTGGCCGTCGCCGCCACCGTCGCGCTGCTGTCGGCGTGCGGTGACGGCTCGGGCTCGGGCTCGGGCTCGGCCGACGGCGGGGGCGGGGGCGGGGCGGTCGTGGCGACGACGCCCATCTGGGCCGACGTCACCTCGAACCTGCTCTGCGGCGAGGTGCGGGTCGACTCGATCGTGCCGGTCGGCGCGGATTCGCACTCGTTCGAGCCGTCGGTGCAGGACGCCGACGCCCTGCGGTCGGTCGACCTGGTCGTCGCCAACGGGCTCGGGCTGGAAGAAGGTCTGCACGGCACGCTGACCGCGGCCCAGGAGTCGGGTGCGACGGTGCTCGAGGTGGCGCCCTCGCTCGACCCGCTCGACGGCCACGACCATGGCGACGAGCCCGACCACGACGAGCCCGGCCACGACGAGCCCGGCCACGATGACGAGTACGGCCACGAGGTCGACCCGCACGTCTGGATGGACCCCGAGCGAGTGGCGGCCGCCGTGCCGCTGATCGTCGAGGAGCTCAAGGGGCTCGACGGCCTGCCGGTCGACGCCGCGCAGATCGAGCGGTGCGCCGCGGACTACGTCGACGAGCTCGGAGCGCTCGTCGACGAGATGGACGAGGTGCTCGCCACGGTTCCCGAGGCGTCGCGCCGACTGGTCACGAACCACGAGTCGCTGGGCTACTTCGCGGATCGCTTCGGGTTCGAGGTCGTGGGGGCGGTCGTGCCGTCGACCAGCTCGCTCGGCGAGGCCAGCGCCCGCGACCTGGACGACCTGGCCGAGACGATGCGGGACGCCGGCGTGACCACGATCTTCGCCGAGACGACCGGCTCGACCGAGGTGTCGGACGGACTGGCGGAACGGCTCGGACCCACGGCGAACGTCGTGGAGCTCTCGGTCGAGTCCACCGGCGACGACACGGGTGACGCGGGCACCTACGTCGAGATGATGCGGACCAACGCCGCGCTGATCGCCGAGCACCTGGGTGGGAGCGTGCCGAGGTGAGCACGCTCGTGGCGCACGCAGCGACGCTCGCACTCGCGCCGGTCGAGTGGATCGTGGATCCCTTCACCGGCTCCTACACGATGCAGCGTGCCCTGGCCGCGGGCACGCTCGCGGCGATCGCATGCGGCCTGGTCGGGACGTGGGTGGTCCTGCGCGGCATGACCTTCATCGGTGACGCGCTCGCACATGGCGTGCTCCCGGGCCTGGCGCTCGCGACCGTCGTGGGCTTCAACCCGACCATCGGAGCGCTGCTGAGCGCGGGTGTGATGATCGGCGGGATCACCGTGGTCGGCCGGCGTGCGCGCCTGAGCGAGGACACTGCGATCGGTCTGCTCTTCGTGGGCATGCTGGCCCTGGGCGTGCTCATCATCAGTCGGAGTCGTTCCTTCGCCGGCGAGCTCACCGGCTTCCTCTTCGGCGGGATCACCAGCGTGACCTCGGGTGACCTGGCGCTGGGTGCGGCCGTCGCCGTCGCCGTGCTCGTGACCGTCGTGGTCGGGTACCGGGCCTTCCTGGTGCTCTGCTTCAACCGCGACGCTGCCCAGCTGCTCGGACTGCGCCCGGGACTGACCCACGCCGTCCTGCTGGTGCTCGTCACCGCGACCGTCGTCGCCAGCTTCAAGACCGTCGGCACGCTGCTGGTCTTCGCGTTGATCACCGCGCCGGCTGCCGCTGCGGTCCAGCTCGTCCGCCGCGTGCCGTGGGTGATGGTGACCTCGGTGGTGCTCGCCGAGGTGTCGGTGGTGGTCGGGTTGCTCGTGTCCTGGCATGCCCGTCTGGCCGCGGGCGCCGCGATGGCCGCCACCGCCGTGGTGCTGTTCGTCGTCGCTTTGTGCGTGTCCGAGGTGACCCGCTGGTGGAGCTCCCGTCGGCAGATCGAGGTCGCCGCGGTACCGTGACCCGGTGATGTCGCAACGACCGTGGATCGACGGCCTGCCGACCAGGCTGCGCATCGGTGAGCGGTTGGGTGGGGGAGCGACCTCGACCGTCTGGCGTGCGCGCGACCTGCTCACCGGTGCCGACGTCGTGGTCAAGGCGATCGACACAGCCCACGCTGCGGGCCGTCTCGAGCGCGAGGCCCGTGCGCTGGCGCGCCTGCGCGACGTGCCGGGCATCGTGGTGGTGCATGAGCTCGGGCGCTCCGCGGATGGCACCGGCTGGATCGTGGCGGACCTGGCTCCGGGCGGTTCGCTGCGCGACAGGATCGGTGACGGCGACACGCCATTGCCCCTCGACGGCACCGCGGCGCGCCGCGTGACCGCGGTGCTGGCGGCCGCGCTCGACGCCGCTCATGCCCGGCACGTGGTGCACGGCGACGTCAGCCCGGCGAACGTTCTGTTCGACCGCGACGACGCCGCGCTGCTCGCCGACTTCGGCTCGGCCGACCTGGACGGCACCAGCGACCCGGTCCGCCAGGGGCTCACCCCCGCCTACGCCGCGCCCGAACGGCGCCGCGGCGCGGCGGCGTCGAGCGCGGGCGACGTGTACTCCCTCGCGGCGACCGTGTCCGCCGCGTGCGACGAGCCCGACGGCGACCTCGCGGCGCTGCTCGCCGCGTGCCTCGTCGAGCACCCGGGGCGCCGACCGACCGCCGCGCAGGTTGTCGCAGCGCTCGCCGGGCCGAGCGACGGCCCCGCGCCCGGCGCTCGGCGGTGGCCCGTCCGGGGGCGTCCACCACGGCGCTAGCGTCGGGCGCATGTCGCAGACCTCGTCCACCACCCCCGGCGCCTACGTCCAGCTCGAACGTCGTGACGACGGTGTCGCCGTCATCACCCTCACGCACGGGAAGGTCAACGCCCTGTGCGTCGGCCTGCTCGACGAGCTCGACCACATCGCGGCCGCGCTGTCGTCGCAGGCACCGCGGGCCGTCGTGGTCACCGGCGGCCCGAAGATCTTCGCCGCCGGCGCCGACATCACCGAGTTCGCCGAGCGCGGCGGTGAGGAGCCGTTCGCGATCTCGACACCCGACCGTGTGGGCGACATCGGCAACGCGTTCCTCCGGGCGCTCAACGCCGTGGCCGCGCTGCCGTGTCCGACGGTCGCCGCCGTCAACGGCGTCGCCCTCGGCGGTGGCTGCGAGCTCGCCCTCGCGTGCGACTTCCGGATCGCGAGCGAGACGGCGCGCTTCGGTCAGCCCGAGATCCTGTTGGGCATCATCCCCGGCGGTGGCGGCACGCAGCGGCTGGCCCGCCTGATCGGCCCGTCGCGGGCCAAGGACATGGTCTTCAGCGGTCGGACCGTCGACGCCGCCGAGGCGCTCGCCATCGGACTGGTCAACAGGGTCGTGCCGGCCGAAGAGGTCGAGGCGACCGCGATCGAGCTGGCGGCGACCTACGCACGGGGGCCGCGCCACGCGCTGGCGCTCGCGAAGTCCGCGATCGACGACGGTCTCGACGGCACCCTCGAGGACGGGCTGCACCTGGAGCAGGCTCGGTTCGTGCAGTCCTTCACCACGCCCGACGCCGCGGTCGGGGTGCGCTCGTTCCTCGCCGAAGGACCCGGCAAGGCGCAGTTCGACAAGGCCTGAGGTCTCGCCCCGTCCTGAGCTCTGCAGCGCGGCGAGATGAACGGCGCAACGCTCCAACGATCGGCGCGCTGCCGAGAAGCCTCGGGGGTGCCGCGGCAGCCACGGCTGCCACCGAACTCCGGCTGGCAGACGGCCCCCCGGGAGGGCGCTTCCGCGGAATCGCGAGCGCCGGTGCGCGCAAGTGTCCGATGCGCTCCCGCGCCGAGTTGGAACGAAACCGGGCAGTCGAACCACGCGCGTTTCGTTGCAACTCGGCTTCAGGACACCCCGCGGACCGGCGTGCGCTGACGCTCGCTGCTTCCGCGGAAGCGTCCGCTCGGAGTGACGTCGCGCCGACCGTCACCTTGTGTCCGACCGTCACGTAGCTCCAGGCAGTTGTCGGTCTCCTCGGGGTGCCCAACTGGTCGAGCGAGGGCTGCAGCGGTGCCAGAAGACGGGCTCCGTCCTGAGAGCGGTCCTGGCGCTCCTTCACCGACCGAGCCGTAGAGCGCTTCCAGCCCTGGCGTCGCCGGGTGCGGGTCGCGCTCAGAGAGCGTCGGCAATCGCGGAGCGCAGGTCGCGTGTTGCGGCCAGAACAGCATCGTTCAGCGTCGCCTCTGCCTCTCCCTGTGGGTGAGAAGTCGGCGACCGAGTCCGAGGGGCCGATCGTTGTCTCCTTGGTCAAAGAGTCACCGAGTGGTCGGTCCAAACTCGCCGGGGCCTTCCGAGCGTGGGCCGGGGACGGAGACGTGCGCGTGCTCTTCACCCCCGTCGGAGGGCGCTTCGACGAGGGGTAGCACCCTCTTCCTACCAGAGGTAGCATCTCGGTATGAAGGTCAGCGTGAGTCTCCCCGACGCCGATGTCGAGTACTTGGATTCGTATGCACGGACCCAAGGTCTCGATTCCCGCTCCGCTGCCATGCAGAAGGCCGTCAGACTCCTTCGGGCGTCCGAGCTCGGCGCTGCCTATGAGGACGCTTGGACCGAGTGGGGGGAGAGCGAGGATTCCGAGCTCTGGGAAGTGGCAACGTCTGACGGTGTCGCCTGATGCGCCGCGGAGAGATCCGCTGGGTCGACCTCGATCCGGCGCGCGGCGTCGAATCGAACAAGCGCCGGCCGGGCGTGATCGTCAGCAACGACGGCGCCAACACCGCTGCCAGTCGCCTCGGCAGCGGCGTGGTGACCGTCGTGCCGGTGACCTCGAACGTCGATCGGATCTACCCCTTCCAGGTGCTCCTGACCGCTGAGGTGACCGGCCTTGCGAGAGACTCCAAGGCCCAGGCAGAACAGGTGCGGTCCGTCGCCGTCCAACGGGTGGGTGACCGGATCGGAACTCTGACGAGCGCCGATCTCGCTGATCTCGACGAGGCCCTGCGGATCCACCTCGCGCTCTGACGGCGAGGGTCCCCGATCGCCGGTTCAGCCCGCCCAGGCGACCAGGCCG
The DNA here is from genome assembly GCA_023389745.1 of Actinomycetes bacterium. Classification (GTDB taxonomy): domain Bacteria; phylum Actinomycetota; class Acidimicrobiia; order Acidimicrobiales; family Microtrichaceae; genus JAFAFN01. The sequence goes on along the minus strand of JAEWED010000213.1, from coordinate 5,572 downwards.
AACTCGAGCGGCGAGTCGACGAGGTCGTGGCGGGGGACCACCCGGGCGGTCACACCCATGCGACCGGCGGTCGTCAGTGGCGCCGTCGCCACGAAGCGGTGGTGCAGGTCGTCGATGCGACCGGCGACCTGCATCGGCAGCCACTGCGGCGATTCCAGCTCACCCGACTGGCCGACGTGGCCCACGACGAGCTGCACCTCGACGTCGTCGGGACCGAACTGACCCAGCGCCACGACGACCTCGACCTGCCGGTCGCTGCCCAGATCCGCGATCGACTCGTCGACGTCGACGCCGTCGACGTGCACCTGGTGCCAGCCCTCGGTGATCCGCGCCCGGTAGGCGGCGAGCGCCCGGGCACCCTGGAAGTCGTCGGCCGACAGCTGAGTCGCTCGGCGGGCCGCCGGCAGGTACAGGTCCTCGACGTAGTCGCGCACCATCCGGTGGGCGCTCACGAACGGCCCGAGCGTGCGGAGGCTCTCCTTCACCCTGGCGATCCAGCCGTGCGGTGACGCCGAGCCGCTGCCGTCGTGGTAGAGCGGCACGATCTGGGTCTCGAGCAGCTCGAAGAGGCTGTTCGCCTCGATCTCGATCCGGCGCGCGTCGTCCGCGACGGACTCCGCGGACGAGATCGCCCAGCCGTTCGGCTCGGCCCCCGGGTCGGCGCCCAGGTCGCCCGGCTCGAAGCACTCCGCCCACCAGCCGTCGAGCACCGAGCAGTGCAGCGCGCCGTTCATCACGGCCTTCATGCCGCTGGTACCCGAGGCCTCCATCGGCCGGACGGGGGTGTTGAGCCACACGTCCGCGCCCTGGACCAGCGAGCGGGCCAGCGCCATGTCGTAGTCCTCGACGAACATGAACCGACCCCGCACCTCGGGGTCGTGCGAGAAGGCGACGATCTGTCGGATCAGCTCCTTGCCCTGGTCGTCGGCGGGGTGGGCCTTGCCGGCGAAGACGAACTGGATCGGACGCTCGTCGTCGAGCAGCAGCGCCCGGAGGCGGTCGGGCTGGCTCAGCAGCAGCGCGGCGCGCTTGTAGGTCGCCATGCGGCGTGCGAAGCAGATGGTGAGCGCGTTGGGGTCGAGCGCGTCGTCGACCCACTCCAGCTCCGAGGCGGACCGGCCCTGTGCCATGCCGTGGTCGCGCAGTCGTTCGCGCACGTGGTCGACCATGCGGACCTTCGACGCCGAGTGCGCCTGCCAGAGCTCGTCGTCGTCGACGCCGCGGATCGAGCTCCACTCGTCGGGGCCGGCGAGCTGCCAGTCCAGGCCCACCGACGACGAGAGCAGCTGGTCGATCTCACCCGAGACCCACGTCGAGCCGTGCACGCCGTTGGTGATCGAGCCCACCGGCACCTCGTCGGTGGGGACCCCCGGCCACAGTCCGGCGAACATGTCGCGGCTGACCTCGCCGTGGAGCGCGGAGACGCCGTTGCGTCGCTCGGCCAGACGCATGCCCATGACCGCCATGTTGAACGGCTCGTCGGTGCTCTCGTCGGGGCGGTGGCCGAGCTGCATGAGCTGGTCGATCGACAGTCCGCACGCCGCGGCCCACCCCGAGAAGTAGCGCTCCATCAGCTCCCTCGGGAACCGGTCGATCCCGGCCGGGACCGGGGTGTGGGTCGTGAACACCGCCCCGGCGCGGACCGCTTCGAGCGCCTCGGCGAACGACAACCCGTCGGACTCCATCGACTGGCGGATCCGCTCCAGGCCGAGGAAGCCGGCGTGGCCCTCGTTGGTGTGGAACACCTGGACCGGGATGCCGAGCGCGTCGAGCGCACGGACGCCGCCGATGCCGAGCAGGATCTCCTGGCGCAGGCGGTGCTCGACGTCACCGCCGTAGAGGCGGTCGGTCACGAGCTGCAGCGAGCGCGGGTTCTCGGGGATGTCGGCGTCGAGCATGTACAGCGGCGTGCGGCCGACGGTCGCCTTCCAGACCTGCGCGACGAGCGTCTCGCCGCCCAGGTCGAGCGACACACGGACCCCGTCGCACAGCTCGAGGGCCATGGCGTGGGGGTCGAGGTCGGGGAAGCGCTCCTGCTGCCAGCCGTCGACGGTGAGCGACTGACGGAAGTAGCCGTGACGGTAGAAGAGCCCGATCGCGGCGAGCGGGACGCCGAGATCCGAGGCCGACTTGAGGTGGTCGCCGGCGAGCACGCCGAGGCCGCCCGAGTACTGGGGCACCGCCTCGGAGATGCCGAACTCGGGCGAGAAGTAGGCGACGACCCCGTCGACGGGGTCGTCCGCCGTCTCGGGCAGCTGCTGGAACCATCGGGGGAGGTCCAGGTACGCGTCGAGCGACGACGACACCGCGGCGAGACGTTCGAGGAACGCCGGATCGGTCGAGAGCGCCTCGAGTCGCGCGGTGTCGACCTGCGCGAGCACGGCCCGTGGATCGTGGTTGCCCTCGTCCCAGGCACGCGGGTCGATCGACGTGAACAGCTCTCGCGTCGGTCGGTCCCACGACCAGCGGAGGTTGCTGGCCAGATGTTCGAGCGCTCGGAGGGGCTCTGGGAGGTGGGGGCGGACCGTGAAGCTGCGAAGTGCCTTCATCTCGGTCGAGGGTAGTGCTCGACCGCTGTGAAGTGACCGGGGGGCGGGCGGTTTCACGAGCTGTTCACGACGGTAACGTGGAATGACCATGTCGCAGCGGGACCCGAACAGCACCGGCGGTGACCGCAGCACGGACCGGGTTCCGCCCTGGCTGCTCGCCCTCGCGGGCGTGACGGTCGCCTTGGTCGTCGCCGTGGTCGCACTCGTCGTCATCCCCGCCGCCCGCGACCGCTACGAGCCCAGCGACGACGCCGACGCGCAGGTGCCGGCGACGTCGGTGCCGGCCTCGACGCCGACGTCGACCACCGTCGAACCGCAACCGCCCGAGGGGCCCGTCGCCTATCTCACCGCCGAAGGCGCGGTCATGGTGGGTGAGGGTGCCGGTGCCCCGACCGAGGTCGCACGCGACGCAGCCCTGGGCGAGTCGGGCCTGGGTGCGGTGGCGTTGGCGCCGACGGGCGACCTGGTCGCCTACGTGCGCAGCGACGGCGCGCTCGTCACCGTGCCGGTCGGCGGCGGTGACCCCACGGTGCTCGCCACCGACGTCGCCCTGGGCGCCGTCGGCGCGGGTCCCAGCCTGGTCTGGGACGCACGAGGCGCCGACCTCGCCTACCTGGCCGTCGGCACCCAGGAGATGGCGCGCCCCCGGCCCACCGAGCCCGAGCCGCTGTCGGACCCCGACCGGGTGTACCGGGTCCCGTTGCCCGAGGGCGTGCTCGGCAACGTCGTGCGCGTCGTCGAGCGCACGGGCACGCCGAAGACGACGATCGGTGACCCCTCGACCCGGTCGATGGTGGGCATCGCCGCGTCGTTGACCGACGACCTGTTGATCCTCGAGTCGGTCGCTCCGGACACCCTCGAGCCCTACACGCTCATGCTCGCGACGTTCGGCGCCGCGGACGAGTCGCCGACGGTGCTCTCCGCGGACGACCCCGCGGTCTCGCCCGACGGGGCGTTCGTCGTGGCGGTCGGTCCCGACAAGACCGGCCAGGAGCTCATCCGGGTCGCGACCGACACGCTGGCCCGAGCGGTGCTGGTCTCGGCCGACACCATCTGCAACCCGTCGATCTCGCCGGACGCCACCCGCATCGTCTACGGCACAGGTCCCGACTGCTCGAGGCTCATGGTCGTCTCGGCGAGCGGAGGGACCCCGGTCGACATCACGCCGGCCGCCAGGCCCGGGACCGCGAACCACGGCGAGGGAGCGCTGGGGTGGACCGTCGACGGGCGCTACGTGACGTTCTCCGACTGCCGCTCGACGTCGGGACCGGTGCGCTGCGACGGCCAGGTCACCTTCCTCGAGGTCGACCAGCGGCGAGAGATCCTCGGTCCGTTCGCCACCACGGTGGCGCCGGTGCGACGCCCGCTGATCCAGGACCTCGAGATCGACATCGTGCTCGCAGGACCCATCGAGTACGAGGGGTCGTTCCCGATCGACGGCCAGGTCGCGGCTGACCTGACCGAGCTGTCCGAGACCGAGGACCTGGTCACCGTCGAGCTGGCCGACGGCGAGCGGCGGCTGTCGCTCGAGCTCCAGGTGCAGGACGGCGCCCGCTACGCAGCCGGGCAGATGACCCTCGTCGATCCCGCTGCGGGCATCGACCGCACGTTCCTGGTGCTCGGCACCCCGTCGGTGATCGGGCTGCGCGTCGTGTCGTTGGCGGGTATGTGGATCTCGACGACCGACCTGCCCGTGGCCTCGGGCGAGTTCAGACTGGCGGTGACCCGACGATGACCCCCTCCACTCCCGACGCCCCGAAGGGGGAGCACCCGACGCTGCGACCCCCGGCGGGCGGCTGGTACCGGACCCTGATCCGCGATGTCTCGCCCCGCACTCCCGAGGGCAGGGCGCCGAAGTCCGTGGCGGGCGACCCGATCGAGGTGTCCGCCTGGCTGGTGCGTGACGGCCACGACGTGCTCGCCGGCCGGGTGCGCTGGCGTCGGGCCGACCTCTCGACATCGAAGCGACGTTGGCGCCACACCGTGCTCGACGTCGACCCGTCCGGGTTCGCCCGTTGCGAGATCGTTCCCGACGAGCCCGGTCGCTACGAGTTCGAGGTGCAGGCCTGGATCGACCGCTTCGCGACCTGGCGGCGCGACCTGCGGGTGCGCGCAGCGGCCGACGAGGACCTCGAGGTCGAGTTCCTCCAGGGGGCGCTGCTACTGGACCGGATCGTGGGCGAGGTCCCCAAGGCGTCCCGCGAGCGGTTGCGTGACGCCGCGGCGCAGCTGCGTTCGACCAGCTGCGCCGAGCACGTCCGGTTGACCGCCGGTCTCGACGACGCGGTCGCGGCGCTCACCGAGGGCGTGCCCGACCCCGACGACGTCACCTCGACCGAACGACTGCCGTTGCGCGTCGACCGCGAGCTCGCCGTGAACGGCGCCTGGTACGAGCTCTTCCCCCGGTCCGAGGGCGGCTTCTTCGAGGGCGGTGCGTCGTGGGACCGCCTCGAGGCCGTCGCCGCGGCAGGTTTCGACGTGTTGTACCTGCCGCCGGTGCACCCGATCGGCACCGCACACCGCAAGGGGCGCGACAACACCCTCGTCGCCGGTCCCGACGACGTCGGCAGCCCGTGGGCGATCGGCGCCGCCGAGGGCGGGCACACCGCGGTGCATCCCGACCTGGGCACCGTGGCCGACGTCGGACGCTTCGTCGCCCGCGCTCGACAGCTCGGCGTCGAGGTGGCGCTCGACTACGCGCTGCAGTGCAGCCCCGACCACCCGTGGGTGACCGAGCATCCGGAGTGGTTCTCGCACCGCGCAGACGGCTCGATCCGCTACGCCGAGAACCCGCCGAAGAAGTACCAGGACATCCACCCGATCAACTTCTGGCCCGAGGACGCGGGCGACCGCGCCGCGCTGTGGACGGCGTGCGCGGAGATCCTGGAGTACTGGATCGACCAGGGCGTGCGGATCTTCCGGGTCGACAACCCGCACACCAAGCCGCTGGCCTACTGGGAGTGGGCGATCCGACGGATCCAGGACGCACATCCCGACGTCGTGTTCCTGGCCGAGGCGTTCAC
>JAEWED010000091.1 GCA_023389745.1 Actinomycetes bacterium | reverse complement strand
CTTCGGCGCGCGAAGGGACGACGATGGTCTTGCCGAGGGCGAAGGCTTGACGCGCAGGCATCGGCTTCAGGAAGGTCACACGGCCACCGAGCCCTAGCCGCCTGACCTGCTCGCGGTAGCGCGGCATGTCGTCACCATCGCCGACCATCACGGCCCGCAGCGGACGCCCGAGCAGGCCTTCGGCCGCCGCGAGCGCGTCGATGAAGAGGTCCGGACCCTTCAGGTCGCGCATCATGCCGATGTAGAGGAAGTCCACGGCATCGGCCTGCGGCACGACCGGCTCGAATTCGGCCGGGCGCAGGCCGTTGTAGACGAGGCTGCTCGGCACGGCGGGCTCGCCTATCTTGCGGCGGAAGGTGCGTCTCTCGTAGTCCGAGACGAAGAGCAGGTGGTCGGTGAAGCGCTCCATCAGCCGTTCGACGCCGAAGAACAGCCTTCCCGTCCAGGTGGTCTCATCATAGTGCAGACTGCCGCCATGCGGCGAATAGAGGCGGGCGACGCGAGACCTTGAAACCCGCAGCAGTGAGCCGAACAGCCGGGCATAGACGCCACCCTTGGCGCCATGTCCGTGCAGCACGTCCGGCCGCAATTCCTTGATGATGCGATAGGTGCGCCAGGCCGCCGCGGCATCGCCGGGGCCGATATGGCGCTGCATGGGGGTACGCCGGACGCCGAGCGCCAGGCCGGGCTGCAGCGCCGCGAACAGGCGCTCCTCGAACTCGCCGCCGGTGGTGGAGTCGCAGATGATGCCGACCGAATGGCCGGCCGCGATCTGCGCCTCGGTGAGGTCGCGGACGTGGCGGAAGATTCCGCCCACCGGAGACCGGAAGCAATGGACGATGCGCAGGGGCTTTTCCGGCACGGGCGCGATTCAGAACAGCCGTTCCCGCACGTAGACCGTGTCGCCGGGCAGCAGCGGATCGGATGTCAGCACCCGTCCGGTCATCACCTTGCCGTTGATGTCCCGCGTCACGTCGACATTGCCCTGATAGGCCCGGGCCGAGAACCCGCCCGCCATGGCGATGGCCTTCTGGACCGTCATTCCGGGGACATAGGAATACTGGCCGGCGGCGCCGACCTCGCCCATCACGAAGACGGGCCGGTAGCGGTCGACCTCGATGGAGACGTCCGGGTCGCGCAGGTAGCCCTGCCGCAGCCGCGCTGCCAGCTGGCCCTCGAGTTCCTGCGCCGAATGGCCGCGCGCCGGCACCGAACCGACGAGCGGAAAGGAGAGGTAGCCGGACTGGTCGATGTTATAGGTGTTGGTGAGGCCTTCCTGCTCGAACACGGTGACGCGGATGCGGTCGCCGGCGCCGAGACGGTACGGTTCGTCCAGTGCGGCATGGAAGCCATCCGGCGTGGGCCGGTAGGACGAGCAGCCGGCGACCAGCGCCGCGGCGATCATCACGTGGACGAAGGATGCAGGTCTCTTCATTGCCGGGCAGATACCTTTGACAAGCCGACGAGCGTCCGGCGCAACGAGGTTCGACCCGTTATCGACCTGTTAGGGTTAATGGCCGGTAAAAGGGTGGGGGATGACGCTGCCAGCCGCCGCGGAAAAGGGCGCGAGGCGGCAATGGTTGAATGCAGCCGGACGCCACGTTAACCCCCGGGTTACCATACGTGTTTACGTTTTCCGGCCACAGGGTATGGAGTGGCGAATCATGGCAGGTGCCGCACGCACTTCCGAGGATGTCGATGTCGACCTGCGGCGGCTTTTTGCAAGTCTCGCGGTCAACTGGCTGCGCATTCTCGTCGCCTCCGTGATCGTTGCCGGCATCGCGTTCGTCCTCGCCTGGACGGCGACGCCGCTCTACCATGCCGAGACCCGGCTGCTGATCGAGGCGCGCGAATCCATCTTCACCCGGCCCGACACGCGCCTCGATCGGGACAGTTCCGTGCTGGACCCTGAAGGCGTTGCCAGCCAGGTCGAGGTTATCTCCTCCACCGACATCATAAAGCAGGTCGCCAAGTCGTTGAATCTGGCCGCACTTCCGGAGTTCGACGAAGCCGCCGACATGTCGCTCCTCGACCGCATGATGGTGAGGGCCGGGCTGAAGAGCGACCCGTTCGCGATTCCCGCCGAGGAGCGGGTGCTGACCGCCTTCCGGGAAAAGCTCAACGTCTACCGGGTGGAGAACTCGCGCGTCATCGTCATCAGCTTCTCCTCGGAAGATCCGAAGCTCGCGGCCGAAATCCCGAACGCGCTGGCCGAGGCCTATCTGGCGATGAGCCGCGACGCCAAGCAACAGTCGAATGCCGACGCGACGGACTGGCTGAAGCCCGAGATCGAGGATCTGACCAAGCGGGTGCGCGATGCGGAGGCGCGAGTCGCCGCGTTCCGCGCCAAGTCCGACCTGCTGGTCGGCCAGAACAATTCGGTGCTCGCCACGCAGCAGCTGTCGGAAATCTCGACCGAGCTGTCGCGCGTGCGCGCCGCCCGCGCCAGCGCCGAGGCGACCGCCGAAAGCGTGCGCGCCGCGTTGAAGAGCGGCGCCTCGCTCGATGCCTTCCCGGAAGTGCTTTCCTCCGGCCTGATCCAGCGACTGCGCGAGCGCCAGGTGCAGCTCAGGGCCGACATCGCCGACCTTTCGACGACGCTGCTGGACAACCATCCGCGCATCCGTTCGCTGCGCTCGCAACTTGCCGACCTCGACCGCCAGATCCGTGGCGAGGCGGAGAAGGTGCTCCAGGGGCTCGAGACCGAGGCGGCGACGGCCAAGCGTCGCGAGGATCAGCTGATGGCCGAGCTGAACCGCCTCAAGGCCGAGTCGGCCCGTGCCGGCGAGGAGGAGGTGGAACTGAGGGCGCTCGAGCGCGAGGCCGCCGCGCAGCGCGAGCTGCTGGAGTCCTATCTCACCCGCTATCGCGAGGCCGCGTCGCGCGGCGAGCGCAACTACCTGCCCGTCGACGCCCGCATCTTCTCGCGCGCCGTCGTGCCCTCGGAGCCATATTTCCCGAAGGTGCTGACGATCGTCGGCGCGGCCTTCGCCGGCTCCCTGCTTCTGATGGCGATCGCTACGCTGCTCGCTGAACTGTTC
>JAEWED010000148.1 GCA_023389745.1 Actinomycetes bacterium | reverse complement strand
GCACGTTCGTCATGTGGTTGCGGTTGGCGCCCCCGTCGTCGGCCGTCTCGTCGAGCACGTCGATGACGAAGGCGTCGTAGTCGCCGTCGGGAGGGGCGTCGGACATGCGCCGCAGTGTAGGACCGGCTGGTCGCCCAGCCGGTCCCACACCGGCGGGTCGGCTACATCGTCTCGGCGAAGCTGACGACCCCTTCGCCTCGCAGGACGTTCTTGAGCAGCTTGCCCGACGCGTTGCGGGGGAGCTTGCCGTCCCAGCGCTCGATGTGGGTCGGCGCCTTGTACGGCGCGAGCACCTCGACCACCCAGCGGCGGATCTCGTCGTCGGTGACCTCGGCCCCCTCGGCGATCTCGAGGACCGCCTTGACCTCTTCACCGAGCGTCTCGTGCGGCACCCCGATGACCGCGGCGTCGGCGATGCCGGGGTGCTCGACCAGGCGGTTCTCGATCTCGACGCAGTAGATGTTCTCGCCGCCTCGGATCAGCATGTCCTTGGCCCGGTCGGTGATGAACAGGTAGCCCTCGTCGTCGAGGTGCCCGACGTCGCCGGTGTGCAGCCAGCCGTCGATGACCGTCGACGCGGTCGCCTCGGGCTTGTTCCAGTAACCCGGCATGATGATCGGGCCGCGCAGCAGCACCTCGCCCGTCTCACCGACGCCCAGATGGGTGCCGTCGGGGGCGGCGATCGCGACGTCGACCGTCGGCATGGGCAGGCCGACCGAGTCGGCCTTGAGCAGGGCGTCCGCGCCGGACAGCGTCGTCGCGGCGGACGACGACTCGGTCAACCCGTACGCGTTGGTCGTCGCCTTGATGTTGGGGAACGTCTCTCTCACCCGACGCTGCATCTCGTCGGCCGACGGCGAGCCGCCGAAGCTGACCGAGACCACCGACGAGGTGTCGTAGTCGTGGCGCTCGGGTGCCTCGCAGACCCGCCACACCATCGTGGGCACCGCCGTCCAGATCGTGACCTTCTCGGCCTCGATCAGCGAGAGCGCCTTCACGGGGTCGAACTTGCCCTCGATCATCACCAGCTTGAGGCCGCCCATCATGCCGACGACCAGGGTCGAGTGGCACCCGGCGACGTGGAACAGCGGCGCGCTGAACAGCGCGACGGGCTGGGTGCCGGCCGGGGTGATCGACTCGCTGTCGTCGCCGGCTGCGGCCGCGGCCTGGGCCATCGACGTCGCCGTGAGCAGGAACACGGTGTTCTGCAGGTTGGCGACCATGTTGCGGTGGGAGCTGATCGCGCCCTTCGGCCGGCCGGTGGTGCCCGAGGTGTAGAAGATGACCGCGTGGTCCTCCTCGTCGATCGGGACCTCGGGGAAGGTGGCCGTCGGCGCGGCGACCAGCTCGTCGAAGGCGTGCACCTTGTCGCTGCGCGTGGCGGCGGGATCGCCGTCGATCAGGTAGACCCGCTCGAGGGTGTCGATCCCGTCGATCGCGTCCGCGATGCGCTCGAAGCGCTTCGAGTCGACGACGAGCACACGGGCACCGGAGTCCTCGAGGCCGTAGATGATCTCGTCGGTGTTCCACCAGCCGTTCAGACCGACGAGCACCGCGCCGATGTCGACGGTGCCCCAGAACGTCATGCACCACTCCGGGCAGTTCTGGGCGAGCACCGCGATCCGGTCGCCGTTGGCGATGCCCAGGTCGAGCAGCGCGTTGCTGATCGAGTTCGACCTGGCGAGGAAGTCGGCGAAGGTGATGCGCCGGTCGCCGTAGACGATGAACTCCTTGTCACCGTGCGCGGCGCCGAACTGCGCGACCACCCGAAGGCTGGGGAAGCGGTCCTTGAAGACCTTCATCTCGACGCCGGCGACGACGTCACGGACGACTTCGAACGGCCCGCCGGGCCCCGTCAGCTGCTCCCTGATGCCCGCGACGGCGTTCGCCCCGTCGGCGGTGTCCTGCGTGCTCGACATGTCCTGATCCCCCTGGATCGGACCGCGGGACCGTCCCGCCGTCCGAACACGGAGAGTCTGTCAGGTGTGACGGCCGTCATGTCGGCAGTCGGCCAGCGCTCGGCGAGCCGCTCAGGCGAGCTGCTCGATGACGTGGTCGACGCAGTTGGTCAGCGCAGCGATGTCGTCGGGGTCGATCGCGGGGAAGAGGGCCACGCGCAGCTGGTTGCGACCGAGCTTGCGGTACGGCTCGACGTCGATGATGCCGTTGTCGCGCAGCACCGCCGCGACGGTGCCGGCGTCGACCGACTCGTCGAAGTCGATGGTCGCCACGACGTGGGACCGCTTCGCCGGGTCCGTCACGAACGGGGTCGCCGTGGCGTGGGCGTCGGCCCAGCCGTAGATGGTGGCCGCCGAGGTGTCGCAGCGACCCGCGGAGAACTCGAGCCCGCCGTTCTCGTTGATCCAGCTGACCTGCTCGGTCGCGAGGAACAGTGTGGCCAGGGCGGGCGTGTTGTACGTCTGGTCCTTGCGGGAGTTGTCGAGCGCGATCCCGAGGTCGAAGAACGCCGGGACCCAGCGGTCGCTCGCGGCGATGCGCTCGATGCGCTCGATCGCCCGGGGCGAGCAGGCGGCGAGCCAGAGCCCGCCGTCCGAGGCGAGGCACTTCTGCGGGGCGAAGTAGTAGACGTCCACCTGCGAGGGGTCGAAGCGCAGCCCGGCCGCGGCCGAGGTCGCGTCGACCAGGACGAGCGCGTCGTCGTCGGCGCCCTCGGGGCGCAGCAGCGGCATCGCCACGCCGGTCGACGTCTCGTTCTGGGTGAGGCAGTAGGCGTCGATGCCGGCCTCGCCGACCGGCAGCGGGTGATCGCCCGGTTCGGCCGAGATGATCTGCGGCTCCCCCAGATGCGGGGCGGCGGCGACGGCCTTGCCGAACTTCGAGGAGAACTCGCCGAAGCTCAGGTGCTGGGAGCGCTGGTCGATCAGTCCGAACGTGGCGGCGTCCCAGAACGCAGTGGTGCCGCCGTTGCCCAGCAGCACCTCGTAGCCGTCGGGCAGCGAGAACAGCTCGGCCAGGCCGTTGCGCAGCTCGCTGACCTTGAAGCGCACCGCGGCCTGACGGTGGCTGGTGCCGAGGTAGTGCCCGGCGGAACCGGCGAGCATCTCGACGGCTTCGGGGCGGATCCGCGACGGTCCGCAGCCGAAGCGGCCGTCGTGGGGGAGGAGGTCGTCGGGGATGGAGATGTCGGGGGTCACGGTGTCCAAGTCTCGCGGCCTCGGGACCCCCGGGCGAACCCGTTCGAGCACGGGCCGGTCGCCCGATAGCTTCTCGGTCATGACCACCTCCCCGTCGGACCAGTCCGCACCGTCGCGGATCGCTCGCCGAGTCGCTGCGATCACCCCTTCCGCGACCCTCGCCGTCGACTCCAAGGCCAAGGCGCTGAAGGCGGCGGGCGAGCCGGTCATCGGCTTCGGTGCGGGCGAGCCGGACTTCGAGACACCCGGCTACATCGTCGACGCCGCGGCCGCCGCGTGCCGCGTGCCGGCGAACCACCGCTACACCCCGGCCGCCGGTCTGCCGGCCCTGCGCGCCGCCATCGCCGACAAGACGCTGCGCGACTCCGGCGTGCAGATCGCCCCCGAGCAGGTCGTGGTCACCAACGGCGGCAAGCAGGCCGTGTACTCGGCGTTCACCGTCCTGGTCGACGAGGGCGACGAGGTCCTGCTGCCCGCGCCGTTCTGGACGACCTACCCGGAGCCCATCGCGCTCGCCGGCGGGGTGCCCGTGGTGCTGCCGACCGACGAGTCCACCGGGTTTCGCGTCACGGTGGAGCAGCTCGAGGCCGCCCGGACCCCGCGCACCAAGGCGCTCGTGTTCGTGTCGCCGTCCAACCCGACCGGCGCCGTCTACCCCCGTGACGAGATCGAGGCCATCGGCCACTGGGCGCTCGAGCACGGCATCTTCGTGATCACCGACGAGATCTACGAGCACCTCGTCTACGGCGACGCGCAGTTCCACTCGATCCTCGAGGTCGTGCCCGAGCTCGCCGAGCAGTGCGTGATCCTCAACGGCGTGGCGAAGACCTACGCGATGACCGGCTGGCGGGTCGGCTGGCTGATCGGACCCTCCGACGTGGTGAAGGCGACGACCAACCTGCAGACGCACCTCACCTCGAACGTCTGCAACGTCGCGCAGGCCGCGGCGCTCGCCGCGGTGCAGGGCGACCTGACCGCCGTCGAGGAGATGCGCACGGTGTTCGACCGCCGGCGCAAGGTGATCCACCGCAAGCTCGCCGACATCCCCGGCGTGACCTGCCTCGAGCCCGAGGGCGCGTTCTACGCCTATCCGAACCTGACGGGTCTGCTCGGCGTCGACTTCGGGGGCGCGAGCGCCTCGACGACCGTCGAGCTCGCCGATCTGGTGCTCGAGCGGGCCAAGGTCGCCTTCGTCCCGGGTGAGGCGTTCGGCTCGCCGGGCTACGGTCGCTTCTCGTTCGCCCTGGGTGACGACGACCTCGAAGAGGGCATCGACCGGCTCGCGGCGTTCGTCACCGGTCGGTCCTGACCCGGATCGGATGACCTGCCGGTGATCATCGCGCCGTACGGTTCGTGGGCTTCGCCGCTGTCGCCGAGGGCAGCCGCGGATGCCGGCACCCGCTTCGCCGGCCTCGCGATCGACCCGAGCGCGGACGGCGGCCTCTGGTGGGCCGAGTCCCGGCCGGTCGAGGGGCGCACCGCCCTGGTCGCCGGGACGGCGGTCGACGGCGTCGCCACCGTGGCCGACGTCGGGCCGTCCTGGGTCCGTGCCCGGACCCGCGTGAACGAGTACGGCGGCGGCGCCTTCTGGCTCGGCGGCGACCGCATCTTCTGGGTCGACGAACGGTCGCAGTGCATCGTGGGGCTGCCCCGCGGCCCCCACTCCGCGCCCGGCCACGACGTCCAGCAGGTCACGCCACCGGCCCCGGAGGGGGCCGTGCGACGCTTCGCCGCCGGTGTCGTGACCCCCGACGGGAGCTGGATCGTGTGCGAGCGCGAACGGCACCTGGGCGACGGGCCCGCGGACGTGTGCAACGAGCTCGTCGCGGTGCACGTCGCCACCGGTCACGAGCACCTGCTGGTGGGCGAGGGCACGGCGGGAGCGGGTGACTTCGTCGCCGCGCCCCGTTTGTCGCCCGACGGCCGGTCCCTGGCCTGGTTGCGCTGGGACCACCCGGACATGCCGTGGGACGCGGCGGAGCTGTGGGTCGGGGAGCTGTCCGTCGCGGGTGAGTTGCGGGTCGACCGCGCGCGGCGCGTCGCCGGCGGGCACCCGGCCGGACGGACGCGAGGGCTCGGACGTCCGGTGTCGGTGGCGTTGCCGGAGTGGTCGCCCGACGGACACCTGTGGTGGTGCGACGACACCGAGGACTGGTGGCACCTGCGTCGTGCGCTGCAGCCGGGCTGTCCGGCCGAGGGCTCCGGCGACGACCTGGAGCCGCTCGTGCGTGACGCGCACGAAGAGGTCGGCGAGCCCCGATGGGTCGCCGGCGGCGCACGGTACGGGTTCACCGGCGACGGCCGAGTGGTCTACGCCGCAGCCGCCGACGGCATCGACTCGATCCGGGTGCTCGACCCCACGACGGGGACGACCGCCGAGTGGCAGGGCCTGCGCTTCAGCTCGATCGAGCACCTCGTGGTCGCCGGAAACCGCGTCGGTGTGGTGGGCGGTGCGCCGGATCGCCCCACCTCGGTGTGGTTGCTCGACCTGGACGGTGGTTCCGCGACGGACCTGCGCCGCCCGGCCGCGCCGCTCGAGCCGGCGTGGATCTCGAGGCCCGAGCCGATCACCTTCCCGACGGGCGGCGGCGACGAGGTCGCCCACGCGCTCTTCTACCCGCCCACGAGCGGCGACCACGTCGCACCTGACGGCGAGCTGCCGCCGCTGGTGGTCCGCATCCACGGCGGGCCGACCGCCTCGGCCCGCTCCGAGTTCTCGACCAGCGTGCAGTTCTGGACCACTCGCGGCTTCGCCGTGGCCGACGTGAACTACAGGGGCTCGACCGGGTACGGGCGGCGCTACCGCGACCTGCTGCGCGGACGCTGGGGCGACGCGGACGTCGAGGACTGCATCGCGGTCGCCACGTACCTGGCTGCGACGGGCCGGGTCGACCCCCGCCGCTGTGTGATCCGGGGTGGTTCCTCGGGAGGGTTCACGGCGCTCGCTGCGCTGTGCTTCCAGGCGGAGCGCGGCGCGCCGGGCGCGTTCGCCGCCGCGTGCAGCCTCTACGGAGTGACCGACCTGGCCGCGCTCGCCACCGACACCCACAAGTTCGAGTCGCGGTACCTCGACGGCCTGGTCGGCGTGCTGCCCGACGACGCCGAGGTCTATCGGAGCCGATCACCGCTGTTCCACGCCGAGCGGCTCGACCGGCCGGTCCTGCTGCTCCAGGGCGCCGAGGACCGGGTGGTCCCGCCGTCGCAGGCCGAGGTCCTCGTCGACGCGCTCGTGCACAACGGCGTGCCGCACGCCTACGTGCTCTTCGAGGGAGAGGGCCACGGGTTCCACAGCGCCGACACCGTCGTCCGTGCGCTCGAGACGGAGCTGTCGTTCTACGGCGCGGTGCTCGGCTTCGAACCGGCCGGCGTGTCGGAGCCGATCACGTTCGCCTGACCGTCACGCCAGCACAGCCGTCACCGCGGTGCTGCGGCCGTCACCGCTGGCGGGCGACCTTCCAGTAGCCGCGCACGACGGTCATCGACCTGGGGGCGGTGCCGCGGTCGAGGCCGCCGCGGATGCGGTGCATCGCAGCCGCTTCGCCGGCGGCCCACAGCAGTGTGTCGGGAGCCAGCGTCAGGTCGGCGACCCGCTGCACGAGGGTGTCGCCGGGTTCGACGTCCGGTGGGAGCACGGCCCAGTCGACCGAGGCGCCGGGGTGGTCCGACAGCGCCGGTCGACCGTCGCCCAGGTCGTCGAGCTCGATGAGCACTCGGACCGTCGCGACCGGAGGGATCGTTCGCAGCAGCGTGTCGATGGCCGGCACGGCGCTCTCGTCGCCGGCGAGCACCCAGTCGTGGACGGCCGGGTCGGGTGTCAGCCCACGGCCCGGTCCCGACACCGCGACCTCGTCGCCGGGTGTGCAGCCGGTCAGCCACGTCGACAGAGGGCTCGAGCCGTGCCGGAGCACGGCGAGGCGCAGCACGGACTGCTCGTCGTCGACCTCGAGCGGCGTGAGGGTCCGCAGGAGCGGGCGTCGGCCGTCGGGGAGCAGGAACTCGTTGCCGTTCCACGTCGGGATCTCGAGTGCCGTGTCCGGGGCGGAGGGCAGCAGCAGCCGGACGCTCGCCGCCGGTTCGACACCGGCGAGCCACTCGACCTGCTCGAAGGCCAGGTCCACCCCGACCAGCCGGCCGCCGAGTGCTCGGCGATCGATCACCGTGCCGAGATGGAACGGCGGGGGTTCTCGGCGGGTCCTGATCGGCTCCACCCGGGCAGCGTAGGTGTCCGGCCCGAAGGTCGGCTGCGACTCGCTCCGCTACCCACTGCGGAACACGAACTCGTCGTCGGCACCATCCGCTACGGTTCGCGGCGGCGAGACTGCCGTAGGGGAGTGGGGGATCAGATGTATCGACGCCTGGTCGGGCTGATGGCGGCTGCGCTGGCAGCGTTCGTGCTGGTGGGGTGCCAACCGCCCCCGCCGCCCAACTGGGTGCCGCCGGCGGTCATGGCCACCGTCTCCCCGGACCCCGTCGTCGCCGGTGGGACGTTCACCGTCGAGGTGACGGCCATCGCGCCGGACGCGGACCCGGTGATGAGCATCGACATCGAGATCCGGTCCCCGAAGCGCATCAACGTCTCGGACCCGGCCTACCCGGGCCTGACCTGCACCTCCGACGACGTCGTTCCCGCACCGACGGTGACGCGCACGTACGAGTGCGTCATGCCCGACGGTGCGCCGAACGGTGCCTGGCGCCTGACGGCCGCCGCGAGGAACGCAGGTGGCCACGGCTACCAGGGAGCGCAGTTCTCCAACTTCACGGTCGTCGGCGGTGAGGACGACCAGGAGGCCCCGGTGATGGAGTCCTTCGTGGTCTCGCCGTCGACGGTCGTCATCGGAGAGCCCTTCTCCATCACGGTGCGAGCGGTCGACGACCATCACCTGCCGCCCGCGCCGACCCGTCTGGCTGCCGGCCACATGGTGCCGGAACCGCCCGGAGGGCAGGTCAAGTGGACGTGTGCCGAGACGACACCGACCCTGGTCGAGCCCACGGTGCTCGAGTGGCACTTCACCGACTGCCTGCTGCCCGAGGGGACCCCACCCTTCTCCTACGGCGCCGGCTTCAACGTCTCCGACTCACTCGGGTACACGGGGCGCATGTCGATCTGGTTCCGAGCCGTCGCTGCCTGAGCTGGCCGCTCGCCGGGGTGCTCGGGCAGGATGGGACGATGCGAGTCCTGGTCACCGAGAAGATCGCCGATGGAGGCCTGCAGCGTCTGCGCGACGCCGGCCATGAGGTCGATGTGCAGGAGGGGCTCTCTCCGGAGGAGCTGCTCGGCGCCATCGTCGGCGCGCATGCGCTGATCATCCGGTCCGCGACGCAGGTGACCGCCGACGTCCTGGCCGCAGGGACCGATCTGATCGCGGTCGGCCGCGCCGGCATCGGCCTCGACAACGTCGACGTCGCCGCAGCGACAGAGCGCGGCGTCATGGTCGTCAACGCACCGCAGTCGAACACGCTGTCGGCGGCCGAGCACACGATGGCGCTGCTGCTCGCCCAGGCGCGCAACGTGCCCCAGGCCAGCGCGGCGCTGAAGGACGGCCGCTGGGAGCGGTCGAAGTGGACCGGCGTCGAGCTGTCCGACAAGACCCTCGGCATCATCGGGCTGGGCCGGATCGGCAAGCTCGTCGCCCAGCGCGCCCTCGCGTTCGGCATGAAGCTGGTCGCCTACGACCCGTTCGTCTCCGAGGAGCGCGCCCGCCAGCTGAGCGTCGAGCTGCTGTCGCTCGAGGACCTCATGGCCCGCTCGGACTTCATCACCCTGCACCTGGCGAAGACGCCCGAGACCGCCGGCCTGATCGGCGAGGAGATGCTGCGCCGGGCCAAGCCGTCGCTGCGCGTCATCAACGTCGCCCGCGGCGGCATCATCGACGAGCAGGCCCTGGCCGATGCCATCGCCGAGGGTCGCGTCGCCGGCGCGGGCATCGACGTGTTCGCGACCGAGCCGTGCACCGACTCGCCGCTGTTCGGACTCGACAGCGTGGTCGTCACGCCGCACCTGGGGGCGTCGACCGCCGAGGCGCAGGACAAGGCCGGCGACACGATCGCCGACATGGTCGAGCTGGCGCTCGCCGGCGACTTCGTGCCGTACGCGGTGAACATCTCCGCGGCCGAGGCGTCCGAGACCGTGCGCCCCTACCTCGGCCTGGCCGAGCAGATCGGCCGCATCTTCGGCGGGCTCAGCTCCTCGGGCCCGGAGCTGCTCGAGATCGAGTACCAGGGTCAGATCGCCGACTACGACACGCGCATCCTGACGCTGTCGCTGCTCAAGGGCTTCTTCGCCGCCACGTCGAGCGATCCCGTGTCCTACGTGAACGCGCCGCAGATCGCCGAGGAGCGCGGCGTCGAGGTGCGCCCGACGTCGACCACGACCGCGCGTGACTACGTGAACCTGGTCACCGTGCGCGGCGGCGACCACAGCGTCGCCGGCACCCTGGTCGGTCTGAAGGCGACGCCGAGCCTGGTGATGATCGACGACCACACGATCGACGTGCCGCCGGCCGAGCACCTGCTCGTGGTCCGCAACGCGGACCAGCCGGGCATGATCGGCAAGGTCGGTTCGATCGTCGGCGAGGCCGGCGTGAACATCGACGACATGGCCGTCGGCTCGTCGCCCGAGGGCGCCAAGGCGCTGATGGTGCTCGCCACGGATCGTGCCGTGCCCGAGTCGGCCGTCGAGGCGCTGCGTGCCACCGACGGGGTCGTCTCGGTCGACTCGATCGGCTGATCCCGGCTCGACAGGTCCCGGCTCAGACCTGGCAGACCCAGTCGGGCAGCCCGGGTGTGCCGAATCGCTCGGCGGGGTTCGGGCAGAACAGGTCCTGCTCGAAGCCGGTGCCCTGCCAGTAGGGCGCTCCTCCGGCCTTGGTGTAGAGCGCCCACCCGTCCTCGACGCCGCAGTACCGGCCGTCGTCGCCGGACGGTCCCCCGCAGACGTCCAGCTCGATGACGGCCCAGTCGCCCTCGCACCGCAGCACCTCGAGCGGGTACACCCCTTGGTACATGCCGATGGTCGCGTACCGCAGCGATGCCTCGGAGCACTCGGCCGGCACCGAATCCGTCGAGAAGTCGACGCAGCGCGGCGTGTCGAGCCCGCAGTAGTCGACCTGCGCGTACTGGTCCCGGACGAGCACGAAGCGCAATCCCTCGTCCGGAGCGACGACGTCCATGCCGCGGGTGATCCCCACGGACGGGTCGACATCGACCCGCGACACCGACGCGCAGTCGTCGCCGGACTCGGGGCCGTCCTCGGTGACCTCGGTGAGGACGATCTGGCCGTCGTCCAGTCCGACCACGGCATCGAGGGTCCGGTGGCACGCTCCGTGCAGCTCGACGGCGCCGTCGACCACCTCCACCGAGAACAGCGTCGAGTTCAAGGCCCCGGCGCCGGTGTGCCCGTCGCTCGGTCCGTCGCCGCAGCCGACCACCACCGCGGACAGGGCGACGGCCACGAACAGCGCTGCTCGGTGAGGTCGCATCTCAGAAGGTTGCCAGCTGGACCGAGGACGGCGACGCGGCGTCGGACCGGCCGAGTGCCCCGTAGGACAGCGTCCAGAGGTCGTCGCCGACCACGATCGACCGCATCGGGGCGAGCTGACCCATCGGTGTCGAGTGGGAGATCCGGGCGACCTCGGAGAGCTGCCCGTCGGCGACCCTGAGGACCATCGCTCCGTCGCGCATCGCGCAGCGGCCGACATCGGAGCAGGCCTGGCTGATCGGAAGGATCGCCTGTGAGCGCTCGGCGTCCCACGTGAAGGCCTTGTGATCGCCGCTCACCTCGGACCAGGCGTCCGGCACGATGAGCTGGTCGACCTCGACCATGGCCGCGGGGTCCGACACGTCGAACAGCGAGGCCTTGAAACCCAGGTCCATGCCGGTGCTCGGATCGGCGTCCCGGCCGATGCCGAGCAGCAGCCCGTCGCCGATCGGGTGCAGGTACTCCGAGAAGCCGGGGATCTTGAGCTCGCCCAGCGAGCGGGGCGCCCTGGGGTCGCTCAGGTCGAGCGCGTAGAGCGGGTCGGTCTGGCGGAAGGTCACGACGTAGCCGGTGTCGCCCATGAACCGGACCGACTGGACCTCTTCGCCGACGCCCAGTCCGTCGAGGTGACCGACCTCGTCGAGGGTGTCGCCCTCGGTGTCGAGCACCGTGAGCCTCGCCGACGTGTTCGGCACGAACATCTCGGTGGTGACCTCGTCCTCTGGCATCGGAGCGGGCGTGGCGCCGCCATCAGGTCCGACGCCAGCTCCGTCGACGGGGCCGTCGACGGTGGTCACGACTCGCAGCGACCCCTCATGGTCCGAGAGCGAGAACTGGTTGAGCAGTCGCCCGGGGACCCGGCCGGAGCCGGTGTACACCGCAGGACCGTCGGCGGGCAGGTCGAAGCGGTGCACGTCGGTGCGCGATCCCGCCTGGTCCCAGTTGCCGGCCGCGACGTAGAGCGCGTCGGTCGAGGCGTAGATCGTTTCGGCGCTGCCCTGCACGCTGACGGGCTGCACGTCGTCGAGTGTCTCGCCGACGGTCAGCACCGACACGGTCGAGGGCAGCTGCGACGGCGACCAGTCCGCCGTCCGCATCGAGGTCGCCGCCAGGCCGGAGCCGGTGCTGTTGCCGGAGCCGGTGCCGCTGCTGGAGGCGCTGCCGGCGCCGACGGCGGGTGAGGCCGCGGCCGGGGTGAGCAGCACGTCGCCGCAGCCGCCGAGCGGTGCGACCTCGCCACCGACGGCGATGCGGGGGAGCAGCGCGTCGCTGTCGACCTCGGCGGCGATGGCCCTCGCCTCGGCACCGTCGGTCGCTGCCATCACGTCGTACATGGCGATCGGCTCGCTGCGCACCACGATGCGTGCGGTGCCGTCGACCTGACGGGCCGAGACGAGGGAGCCTTCGACCTCTGCGGTCTGGACGACCCTCGGTGCAGTCGGATCCTCGAGCGAGACCAGCGTCAGCGTGGTGCCCATCGCGAACGGGGACGGCTCGATCGGGATCGGCGCCGGTTCGGTGGTGGGG
>JAEWED010000123.1 GCA_023389745.1 Actinomycetes bacterium | reverse complement strand
GTGTCTGCACCGTCGGCCGCGCCGTCGGCGTCGCCTGCCTCGTCGGAGGCGGTGTCGGCCCCTCCCTCGGCGAGCGCAGCACCGTCGGGTGCGTCCCCGCCGAGCGCGTCCCCGTCGAGGATCCGCTCCACGCCGATCGCGTCAGCGAGCTCCGGCTCCGCGGTGTCGCCCAGCTCGGCGTGCAGCGCCGCCAGCTCGGCGTCGACGTCGACGTCGATCGCTTCGGCGGCAGCGTCCGCGGCGGCGCTCGCCTCGACGTCGATGCGGTCCAGTCCCCCGACGGTCTCGTCGAGCTGCGCGCCGGCGGCGCGCAGGACCTCGGCGACCCGGTCGCGTGCGGCGAGGGCCCCCTCGATCTGGCGGCGGGCGTTGAGACGACGCTCCGCCAGGTCGGCGAGCATCCGCTCCCTGAGCGCCTTGGTCTCGGCCACCATCATCCGACCGGACTCGCGCGCCCGTTCGATCTCCTCGAGGGACTCCAGCCGGGCGGCCTCGCGCATCGCGGCGGACTCCTCAGCGGCGGCAGCGACGTCGGCCGCGGCGGCGGCCAGCATGTCGGCGACGACCTGCTCGGCCTCGGCGGTGCGGGTCGCCAGGACCGATTCGGCGGCCTGCAGCAGATCCTCGCTGCGGTGCTGGGCATCGGCGAGCGTCATGGCGGCGGAGCTCTCCGCCTCGGTGCGGATCGTCGTGGCGTCGGACGCGGCGTCGTCGCGCAGGCGCGCGGCCTCGTCGCGCAGCGAGGTCGCCTCGGCCTTCAACGCCTCTGCGGCACTCGTGGCCGCGGCGTCGGTCTCGGCGAGCAGCGCCGCTGCCTGCTCCTCGGCGTTCGCCCGGATCTGGCCCGCGGCGTCGCGCGCTGCGGAGATCACCCGGGCGGTCTCCTCGCCGAGCACGGCGGTCAGTCGCTCCTCGTCGAGCTCCTGGGCGCTCGCCAACTGCTCGTCGAGCTCGCGCACCCGCTCGCTCAGCTGGGCGTCGCGCAGCTGCCAGATGCGCAGCGCATCGGCGGTCCGGCCCAGCACGGCGTGCACCTCGGCCGGCTCGAAACCCTTGCGGGCACGGCTGAAACCGGTGGCCGCCAACGCTGCTGGGTCGATGTCAGGAGCTTCGGGCAGCGAGTCGGTCATGTGACGATGCTACGAGGGCGTCGGGCCTCGGTGGCGTATGCCGGGACACCGCCGGACGGTGCCATCAGGCTCACGCGGGGGCCTTCAGACCGCCCGGTTCCAGCACCTCGACGGCCTCGCCGACGGTGCTCACGGGGATCAGATCGACGTCGTCACCGGCGATGCGTCGCATCTGCGCCTGTTCCTCCTCGGACGTCGCCGCCGGGTAGATGAACGTGCGCAGTCCGGCCCGCTTCACCGCGGCGACCTTCTGCACCACCCCGCCGATCGGCCCCACGGTGCCGTCGTCCGCGATCGTGCCGGTGACCGCGATGCGCTCGCCGCCGGTGATCGACCCCGGCGTCAACCGATCGATGATGGCGAGCGTCCACGCCAGGCCCGCCGAGGGACCCGAGACCCTGCCGGAGTCAACCGCGACCTGCACGTCGGAGTCGATCCTGGGATTGGCGGGATCGGCGGTGATGCCCAGCACCGGCCGAGCCGGGTCCTCGTCGGTCGAGGTCAGCTCGACCTTCTCGTCGAGCTCGGTCACCTCGCCGTCGACCACGCGCTGCAGACGCAGCGACACCGTCTCGCCGGGGGCGAACGCCGCCAGGTGCTCACCGATGTCGGCGGGCATGGTGACGGCCCGACCGTCCACCTCGGTGATGACGTCACCCGGCGCCAGGACGTCGTTCGACGGCGCGTCGGGCGAGACGGCGAGCACCCGGGCCCCGTCGCCCACGTAGGCGGCCTCGATGCCCACCTCTTCGAGCGCGACCCTGGTCGCGGTGAGCTTCGACAGATCCATGCGCTGCTGGTTCAGCTGACGTGTCGCGTCGCGGTCGCCGTCGGGGTACATCTCGGCCTCGCTGCGGACCTCGATGGCGTCGTCGAGCTGGGCCCGCACGAGCAGCGCGAGCGTCGCCTGGTTCACGTACACCGTCGTGAAGAGCACCTCGCCGTCGGTCTCGAAGCTCTCGGCACCCTGGATCTCGATGCGCTGCTCGGCCGGACGGACCGAGCCCGGCTGCACCAGGTAGTACGGCAACGGCACCAGGAACGCCACGAGCGCGAGCCCCAGCAGCACCGCCGCGACCAGGCCACCCAGGATCCAGCGGCGACGCCGGTGCCGACGCCCACCGCCCTGCTCGCCGCCGGGCCCCGCTCCATCGGCAGGTCCGGCGCCATCGACAGGTCCGGCGTCACCGACGAGCACCGCGTCACGGGTGGGTGCGGCGTCCTCGGCGGACGGGGTGGCGGCGGGGTCTGACGATCCTTCGCCCTCGGTGGGTACGATCGATGTGGTCATGTTCACGCTGCTGTTCGGAGTCCTGTTGGTCGTGGGGAGCGCGGTCGGATTCGGCCTCGCACTCTTCGGCAGGCGTCCGATCCCTCAGCCTGCCATGGCGACTGCCGCCGCACCGCTCGGAGCGGGTCCGGCTGAGACACGGCCCAGCTCGCGCCAGGCCGGAGCACGTGGCGAGGACGACCGGGTACTCGAGGCACCGGACGACGGGCTCACCACCAAGTCGGTCCCCCGCTGGCAGCGGCTCCTGCAGCGCGACCAGACCGCCGAGCGGGTCGACGCGTCCGACGTGACGCTCTCGGGCTGGGTCAGGCTCCGTTCGTCGCTGCTGCTGGCACTCACCGTCGCGGGGCTCGCCGCGCTGCTCGGCGTGGTGGCGAGCGTGCTGGTCGTCGGCGTCGTCCTGCTGGTCACCTGACCCACCTCGCCACGACATCCGACTCCGTCTCGGCGCGAGCGCGCCGAGACGAGAGCTGATTCCGCACTCGGGGCCGCGCTTCCGGACGCGACTGCACCCGGACGCGACCGTGGGCGCCCCCCGAGGGTGGGCCCCCG
>JAEWED010000077.1 GCA_023389745.1 Actinomycetes bacterium | reverse complement strand
CGTCGATGCCGACCAGTCGCGAGGCGTCTGCGTCGGAGCGGCCTCGGGTGACCTGCTCCAACGCCGCATCGGAGTCCTCGGGATCGACGCCGCCACCCGGGAACACGTAGGCGCCGCCGACGAAGTCGGAGTTCAGGTTGCGGCGCAGCATGCAGACCTCGAGGCCACGCTCCGCGTCCCTCAGCAGCATGACCGTGGCGGCGTCGCGCACGGGCACCGACGCCGGATCCGCGTGCATGAAGTTCATGGTCGACACGGAGGCGACCCTAGGCCAGCGCGCGTCGGGCGTTCACCGGGGGTCGTCGGTGCCGTCGACCTCGATGACGCCAGGTCGCGGGCCGGCGCTGCGGGGCAGCTCCGGCGGTGCGTCGGTGAGCTCCCAGCCCTCGGAGTCGACCACGTCACCGAAGCGGGTCGACTCGGTGCGGACGCGGCCGTCGGCGTCGACGACGCTGTGCACGAACACGCCGCGCACGGCACCCGAGCGGGCGGCGCGTGCGGCCCGGGCCGTGAACCAGGCGAGGATCGCGGGGCGCAGCAGCGCCCGGACCGGGGGCAGCAGCAACAGCAGGCCGAACACGCCGGTGACGAAGCCGGGCACGACCAGCGAGACACCACCGACCAGGATCAGCGCGCCGTCGAGCAGCTGGGTGGTGGGCGGACGTCCGGCGGCCATCTCGGCCGAGGCCTTGCGCCAGGCGGTGGCGCCCTCCCGGCGGAGCAGCACGACACCGAGCGCGCTCATGCCGAAGAGCAGGAGCAGCGTCGCGAACCCGCCGATGACGCCGGCGACCTGGATCGCGACCCACACCTCGAGGAACGGCAGCACCAGGAAGAAGGCGAGCAGTGCCGGAAGCATGACTGCCACGGTAGCGGGGTGACGGTGCCCGTCGTCCGCAGGAACGGGCTGGGGATCAGCGCCCTCTCAGGCGGAGACCTCGGTCAGCGCCCGGCGCTCGTGTTCGTTCAGGCCACCCCAGATGCCGTGGGGCTCCTTGATCTCGACCGAGTAGTCGAGGCACTCGGTCCGCACCATGCACTCCGCGCAGATCGCCTTGGCACGGCGCTCGCGCTCGAGCCGGTCGGCCTTGCGTTCGAACTGAGGCGGTGGGAAGAACACCGCTGCCTGCGGACCACGACATGCGGCCTTCGCCTGCCATGCTTGCGGAGACTGTTGTGCGCTCACCGTGACGACCCCCCGTTTCGGTGTTGGCCGCACGATAGGCACCGCCCAGCGACGCCGACAAGAGATGATTTAGTTCGCAAGATGCGAACCGCAGTTAGCGGTCGTCGCTCGCTCCGTCGGCCTGGTCGGAGGCAGCCTCGGCGTCGTCATCGGCGGCGGCGTCGTCGGTCCCGTCGTCGGTCCCGTCGTCATCGTCGGCGCCACCCTTGCGACGGTTGCGCATCTCCCGGTAGTCGATCGCGCCGCCCTCTTCGGGCTCGACCTCGAGCACCAGCCCGTCGATCGCGACGACCCGGACGCGGTCGCCGACCACCACAGGGGTCGCCCGGTTGGTGCGTGCACGCCACAGCGCCTCACGGATCCGGACCATGCCGTCGGGGTCGACGTCAGCGGTCACGTCACCGATCTCGCCGATCATCCAGTCACGGCCGATCGTGGGCGTGGCGAAGCGCGTGCGGATCATGGCCGGCATGCCGGAGAACACCGTGATGCCCATGCCGAAGATGCCCACCGCCCAGGCGATCCAGGTCGCCCGGAACTCGGTGAAGAGGAAGACGGTGCCGACGCTGAACGCGACCATCCCGATGATGGTCCACAGGCGCGGGATTCCTGTCTGCATGTCGATGGCGAACGCGAACATCGAGAACAGGATCAGCCCGAGCGCCCACGTGTTCGAGGGCAGCGCCGCCACGCCGTACCCACCGAGCACCACGAACCCGGCGCCGACGACGCCGGCGACGCCCACGCCGGCGGTGAAGAACTCGAACAGCAGCAGGCCCAGACCGATGACCAGCAACAGGTAGGCCACCGACGGGCTCGCGGCGGTGTGCAGCAGCTGGACCTGCAGCGGCAGCTTCGAGAAACGCGGGATCTGCAGCGGCCGCAGCTCCTCCTTGCCGTCCTCGGACTCCACCCGCTCGGTGTCGACCACGTCGAGGGTCGAGATGTGCTCGACGATCGTCGGTGAGAACCGGGTCACCAGACCGGCGTCGACCGCTTTCTGGCCGTCGAAGGTGCGCGTCAGCGCCTCGGCCTGGTCGCCCTCGAAGAGACGACCGAACTCCGCGACGTCGAGGCGCTGCGAGCCGACGTCGCCGATCTCCGAACCCGGCGTGATGCCCGAGCTGTCGGCGATCTGGACGAGCTCCGCCGCCCCGCCGAGGGCGTCCGAACCCGACGCACCGATCCAGATCGACACCGGGATGTTCGAACCGGCGATCACCGAGGCGACCTCGTTGAGCCGGGCGTCGGAGACGGCGACGCCGGGGCTGTCGAGCTGCAGCACCACCGCCACGACGTCACCCGCCGCGTTCGCCGACCGTACGCTCTCGATGATGAAGTCGGCCTCGATCTCGTCGATCACACCGTCGACCGCGACGACGTCGACGCAGCCGTGCTCGCCGCACGTGCTCTGCGCACCGGCGCTCGGGGCGAACACTCCGGCGAGCGCGACGATGACCCCGAGGGTGAGCGTCACGATCGATGTCAGCCGCAGTCGGCTGGGTAGTGTGCCCACAGCACAGCCTCCGAAGGGACAGCGTGGATCCTGAGCAGTTCTTCACTGCATCCGGAGTGATCATCGTCGCCGGGAAAGGCGGAGTCGGCAAAACCGCCGTCACCGCGGCGATGGCCATGTCGGCCTCGATGAGCGGCGTACGGACCCTCGTCGTCGAGGTCGAGGGCAAGTCCGGTCTGGCTTCGCTGTTCGAGTCGCCGGACTTCACCTACCACGACCTCCGCCTGGTCGAGCCCTCCGAGGTGCACGCCGGCATCACCGCCCGCACGCTCACCCCCGACGACGCGCTGCTCGACTACCTGCGCGACCACGGACTGCAGCGCATCTCGAAGCGGCTCGTGTCCAGCGGCGCGGTCGACCTGGTGTCGACCGCGGTGCCGGGCATCCGCGACATCCTCGTGCTCGGCAAGGTGAAGCAGCTCGAGCGCTCCGGCGAGTTCGACCTGATCCTGCTCGACGCGCCCGCGGCGGGCCACGCCATCTCGTTCCTGCGTTCGGCCTCGGGACTCGCGGATGCCGTGAAGGTCGGACCGATCAACGCGCAGGCCGTCGACGTGCTCGATCTGCTGCACGACCCGCAGCGCTGCCGGGTGATGCTCGTGACCTCACCCGAGGAGACCCCGGTGAACGAGCTGATCGAGACCGCCTACGACCTCGAGGACGAGGTCGGCGTGGCGCTCGGCCCGGTCGTGATCAACGGCGTGTTCCCCGAGCTCGAGGGCCTGTCCGTCGAGCCCGCCCGCGCCGCGGCCGACGCGGGAGCTGCCCTGGAGCCCGGCGAAGCGGCCCTGCTCGAGGCGTCGTCGGAGTTCCGCTCGGCACGCACCGCGCTGCAGCGCACCCAGCTGGAGCGCATGGCCCACGAGCTGCCCCTCGCGCAGCTCCGGCTGCCGTACCTCTTCACCTCGGACCTGGGGCGCCTCGAGCTCGACCTGCTCGCGGAGCGGATGCTGAGCGGCGTCGAGGCTCTCCCAGATCACCGCGGCCCGGATCACCGCGGCCCGGATCACCGCGGAGCCGACGAAGGGAGCGCGTCGTGACCGACCCGACGGGCTCCGAGTCCATCGGTGAGGTCGTCGCGCGCAGCCATGTCGTGGTGTGCTGCGGCTCGGGTGGCGTCGGCAAGACCACCACCGCGGCGGTCATCGCGCTCGAGGCGGCGCGGCAGGGGCGTCGAGCGGTCGTGGTCACCATCGACCCCGCACGTCGCCTCGCGGACGCGCTCGGGCTCGAGGGGCTCACGAACACCCCCGCCCTCATCGACCCCGACGGCGGCGCGGGCTGGGACGGCGAGCTCTGGGCGATGATGCTCGACACCAAGGCCACCTTCGACGGGCTGGTGCGGCGCTACTCGGCGAGCCCCGCACAGGCCGAACGGATCCTCGCCAACAAGTTCTACGAGAACATCTCCGGGTCGCTGTCGGGCACCCAGGAGTACATGGCCTCGGAGAAGCTCTACGAGCTGGCCGTCGAGGGCGATTACGACCTGGTCGTCGTCGACACTCCGCCGACGCGCAACGCGCTGGACTTCATCGAGGCGCCCCAGCGCCTCGCCCACTTCCTCGACCACCGCCTGTACCGGGTGCTGGTCGCACCGACCCGCGGCATCGTCAAAGCGGTCAACGTCGCGGCGCAGACACTGGTGCGCAGCCTGTCGAAGGTGGTGGGCGGCGACGTGATCGCGGATGCCATCGACTTCTTCGCCGCCTTCGACGGCATGGAGAAGGGCTTCGCCGAACGGGCGCGCCGGGTGGACGACCTGCTCTGCGAACGCTCCACCAGCTTCGTCCTGGTCGCCTCGCCCAAGGCCGACACTGTGGCAGAGGCCGGGTTCTTCGCCGACAAGCTGCACGACGCCGGCATCGACGTGCGAGCCCTCGTGGTCAACCGCATGCAGCCGTCCTTCGCCGGACCCGCCGGTGGCACCCGGGGCCCGGGCGAGACGCCGGCCGCGCTGCGCGCCCGGGCCGCGGAGCTGTCCGGGACGGCGCTCGCCGACCACTACACGGCGCTCGCGGATTCGAGGGTGCTGGCCGCCGGGGAGCACGACCACCTGGCCGGACTGCGGGCCCGGGTCGCGCCCGCTCCGGTCGCCGAGCTCGCCGTGCAGCCCTTCGAGGTCACCGATCTGACGTCGCTGTCGCTGCTCGCCGATCTGCTCTTCGACGGCGGGGAACGGTAACGTCCGCTCCGTGGTCACCGCAGCACGCACCATCCTGATCGCCACCGACGCCGACGAGGTCTTCGACGAGGTCGACGCCGCGCTGGGCGAGACCGGCACCACCATCGCCCGGGTCCACGCGGGCCGAGAGGTGCTGCCGGCCGTGCGCCAGCTCGAACCGGACCTGGTCGTGCTCGACCTGCAGATCGGCAACATGGGCGGCGTCGCGACCTGTCTGGGCCTGCGCAACGAGGAGAGCTTCGACCGCATCCCCCCGCAGAACGTGATCATCCTGCTGGACCGCGACGCGGATGTGTTCATCGCCCGCCGGGCCGACGCCGACGGGTGGCTGGTCAAGCCGCTCGACGCCCTCCGCCTCCGGACCGCCGCCGCGGCGGTCCTCGCCGGTGAGCGCTACTCCGAGGGTGGGGCCCGGCCGGTGCTCGACGACACCCCGGTCGCCGACGACGCTGCGGACGGCTCCGACGCCGCCGACGAGCAGCCCGTCGACGACGTCGCCAGCTGAGCTGACGGCGTCCACCGCATCGCATTTCCGCCCGACGGGGCGGACCACTACGATGCGTCCTTCCACGGGTGGTGGCGCAGCTTGGTAGCGCGCCTCGTTCGG
Source organism: Actinomycetes bacterium (assembly GCA_023389745.1). Classification (GTDB taxonomy): domain Bacteria; phylum Actinomycetota; class Acidimicrobiia; order Acidimicrobiales; family Microtrichaceae; genus JAFAFN01. Next base: position 25,783 of record JAEWED010000077.1, on the reverse strand, counting down.
GACGAGGAGGTCGGGAGTTCAAATCTCCCCCACCCGACAACATGGTCCGCTCGACGGACCGTCCCACATCGAGCCCCGGACCTGCGTCAGCAGCCGGGGCTCGATGCGTGATCGCCCGCCCGCCGCTGCAACGCTGTTGCCGTTGCCGTTGCCGTTGCCGTTGCGCGCTGCTGGGCGACGCCGAAACCGGGTCGGTGTCGGATGTCTCGCGAAATAGTTCGGTGAAGGGTCAAGGTCCTCCGAACCACGTTCGATAACAGCTGCATGGCTGTGACCACCCTCCCGAGCACCACGCCACGCTCCCGCCGTCGTCGTCCCGTCGCTGCGACCGTCGTCGCGGTGCTGGCCGTGCTGCTGCTGAGCAGCACACTCACCTCGTGCGAAACCTCGACGCCGGACCGCAACGCCGTCGTCGCCGAGATCAACGCCTCCCGTGCCGCGGCCGGGCTGCCACCGGTGCAGCAGCACGCACAGCTCAACGCGAAGGCCGACCAATGGGCGTCCACGCTGCGCGACCGCTGCCAGATCTCGCACTCCCGACTCGCCGACGGAGCACCGTCGAACTGGCGCAAGCTCGGCGAGAACGTCGGTCGCGGCGGCAGCATCGGTCAGGTCCACGTGGCGTACATGAACTCCTCGGGCCACCGGGCCAACATCCTCGACGGCTCCTACAACTATGTGGGTGCCGGCGCGGTGTGGGGCACGTGCAACGGCCATCGCACCGTGTTCACCGTCCAGGTCTTCATGCGGGCCTGATCCCGCCACCCACCCCGACCGGGGCACGTGCGCCCTCCCGTAGGGTCGTGCAATGGAGATCACCGCCTTCCAGGACCTGATGGAGCAGCTCTACGGGGCAGCCGACCGGGACCGGGGCGTGCCCGCCACGGTGGCGTGGCTCTGCGAAGAGGTCGGGGAGCTCGCACAAGCGGTCCGCAAGGGCACCCGCGAGCAGCAGCTGCACGAGCTCGGTGACGTGCTGGCCTGGGTCGCGTCGCTCGCGAACCAGATGGGGCTGTCACTCGACGAGGCCGCCCGTCGCTACGTCGACGACCCGCCGCTCTGAGCGACGCACCCCGCGCTCGTCGAGCACGGCGGCGCTGAAAGCGCTGCACCGGCCCGACCCGGCGATACCGTCACAGAGGTGACCTACGAGGAGATCATGGACGTCGTGGTGCGCACCGTCGAGGGCGGTGGCGTCGTCGTGCTGCTCGTCGGAGGGCTCGCCTCGTTCTGGGGTTGGGCGCAGGACATGTTCGACGAGTCGTCGCGGTCGCTCGCCTACCCGCGACTGCGACGGAAGCTGGCGCGGGTCATCCTGCTGGGGCTCGAGGTCCTGCTACTCGCCGACATCATCCGGACGATCGTCGTGGAGCCCACACCCAGCAGCGTGCTGGTGCTGGGAGCGATCGTCGTGATCCGGATCCTGCTCAGCTTCTCGCTCGAGGTCGAGATCGACGGGACGTGGCCCTGGAACAAGTGGCGCACGCATCCACGGGACCACGACGCCACGGTCCTCTGAGGCACCGGACACGCCGGGCCCGGCCGCACGCTCAGCTGCGAGCGATCAGCTCCTCGGCGATCTGGATCGTGTTGAGCGCGGCGCCCTTGCGCAGGTTGTCGTTCGAGACGAACAGCACCAGGCCGTGCTCGACGGAGGAGTCGCGGCGGATGCGCCCGACGTAGGACGGGTCCTTGCCGGCGGCCTCGAGCGGCGTCGGCACGTCGCTGAGCTCGACGCCGGGGGCAGCGGCGAGCAGCTCACGGGCGCGGTCCGGGGAGATGTCGCGGTCGAACTCGGCGTTGATCGACAGGGAGTGACCGGTGAAGACCGGCACCCGCACGCACGTGCCCGACACCCGCAGCTCGGGGATCTCGAGGATCTTGCGGCTCTCGTTGCGGAGCTTCTGCTCCTCGTCGGTCTCCTCGGAGCCGTCCTCGACGATCGACCCGGCGAGCGGCACGACGTCGAAGGCGATCGTCTTGGGGAACTTCGACGCGGCGGGGAACTTCACGGACCCACCGTCGAAGGTGAGGTCGCGCACGTCACCCACGAGACCGTCGACCTGGCCGGCGAGCTCCTCGACCCCGGCGAGACCGCCGCCGGAGACGGCCTGGTAGGTGCTGACCACCAGGCGACGCAGTCCGGCCTCGACCGCGAGGGGCTTGAGCACCGGCATCGCCGCCATGGTCGTGCAGTTCGGGTTGGCGATGATGCCCTTCGGGCGGTCGTCGAGGGCGTGCGGGTTCACCTCTGCCACGACGAGCGGGACGTCCGGGTCGAGACGCCAGGCCGAGGAGTTGTCGACGACGACCGCGCCGGCGGCGGCGACCTTCGGCGCGTACTCGCGTGAGCTGGTCGCACCGGCGGAGAACAGGGCGATGTCGATGCCGCTGAAGTCGGCGGTCGCGGTGTCCTCGACGACGACCTCGCCGTCGCCCCACGGCAGCGTCGAGCCCGCGGAGCGGGCCGAGGCGAAGAACCGCACGGACGACAGCGGGAAGGACCGCTCGGCGAGCAGGGTCCGCATGACGCTGCCGACCTGGCCGGTGGCGCCGAACACGCCGATGGTGGGGTTCGAGGGGAGGGTCATGCCCCCGAGGTTACCGGCGGCCCCTGCGGGACCCCCAAGCGCTTTCGGGCCGCCGGGCGACCGTCACATGGGTCGCGCACGGCGCTGTCTGCGACCATCCCGCCGTCTGCGACCATCCCGCCGTCTGCGACCATGGACAGGTGTTCCTGACCGACCGCGCCGACGAGGTCGCCGCCACCCCGTTCGGCATCTACGTGCACGTGCCGTTCTGCGAGCGGCGCTGCGGCTACTGCGCGTTCACGACCGTCGCCGTCGGCGATCCCGACGGCGACGAGACCGCGGCGCGGATCGAGCGGTACGTGGTCGCCGCCGTGTCCGAGGTCCACACCGCGGCGGCCACGCTGGGCGGCGTGGCCCCACCGCTGACGAGCGTGTTCTTCGGTGGCGGCACGCCGACGATGCTGTCCGCCGAGCAGCTCGGCCGGGTGCTCGACGCGGTCACCGACGCCTTCGAGGTGCGCGACGACCTCGAGGTCACCGTCGAGTCGAACCCCGACGGGCTGCGGACCGGCCAGCTGGCGGCGCTGCACGAGGTGGGTGCGACGCGGATGTCGTTCGGCATGCAGAGCATCCGCCGCCGCGTGCTGGCGCTCCTGGACCGGACCCACGATCCCGAGCGTGCGCTGGCCGCCGCGGCCGAGGCCCGGGGTGTCGGCTTCGAGCACGTCAGCCTCGACCTGATCTATGGCACCCCGGGTGAGACCGACCGGGACTGGGCCGCCACGCTCGACGCCGTCGTCTCGACGGACGTGGACCACGTCAGCGCCTATGCGCTCGGCATCGAGTCGGGCACCAAGCTGGCCGCCCGGGTGCGCTCAGGTGAGCTCGCCACCCCCGACGACGACGTCGCAGCGGAGCGCTACCGGCTCGCGGACCGCGTGCTCGAACACGCCGGCTTCTCGTGGTACGAGCTGTCGAACTGGGCACGTGACGACGACGCCCGGTGTCGCCACAACCTGTTGTACTGGCGCAACCAGAACTGGTGGGGCGTCGGCCCCGGCGCCCACTCGCACCTGAGCGGGCTGCGGTGGTGGAACGTCGGGGACACCGAGCAGTGGGCCGCCGGGACGAGTGACGACACGCTGACCTCGGCGCGCATCGGCGGACACGAGCTGCTCGACGCCGAGCAACGCGAGCTCGAGCGAGTGCTGACCGGCATCCGACTCGCCGAGGGCCTGCCTCTCGACGATTCGGCCGACGCGCGGTCCGCGCTCGATGATCGGGTGCGCGAACTCGTCGAGGTGCGCGGTGGTCGCGCAGTGCTCACCGACACGGGCCGCCTGCTCGCCGACGAAGTCGTGCGCTCCCTCACGGTCTGAGTGCGTCGATACACTTCGCACCGGAAGGATCGCGGGAGGGGCCGTACGTGGGGAAGCGAACGTTCCGGGGCATGCTCGCCGTCGCTTCGCTGGTGCTCCTCGCGACGTCGTGTGCGGGCGAGCAGTCCCTGGTGCCGCTCGACACCCGACCCGACCGCACCGAGTCGCCGCCCTTCGAGCTGTCGACAGTGGTGGCCGGCGGCGCCCGCGGCGACGACCTGGTGGTCGTGGCCGACACCGATCGCGTCGCGATCCGCTTCGCCGACGGGACGTGGTCCGAGCTGCCGGCGATCGACGCCACCGGATCGTGGCTGTACCGGTCCACCGGATCCGACATCATCGCCGGCGGCTACCGATGTGACGCCCTCTCCCAGGACGGTGGGTGCGAACGAGGTACGCCGTCGTTCCTGCGGCTCGAGGACGATCTCTCGGGGTGGAGGGAGCTGGACCTGTCGTCGCCGGGGACACCGGTGTCGGGTGAGATGGAGCTCACCGCCCAGCTGGTCGCCGGCGATCGGGCGCTGTTCTCCGTCGGCGCCGAGACCTATCTGGTTGACAGCGGTGGCGAGGTCCGCAGCTTCGCTCACGGCGAGGGGTGGTGCGTGGTGGACGACCTGTTGGTGCAGGGGACCGACGCGGTGATCGAACGGCCCGGACCGTACGTGCCCGAGCGCTTCTACACCCGGCTGCAGCTGGTGTCGCTCGCCGATCCCGACGCAGCGCCGGAAGTCGTCGAGCTGTCCGACCCGATTCCGGTGCTCGGCGGGCACGTCTGCGGAGCGGCACACGTGTCGATCGTCGGCGACGGGACGGCCGAGTGGGTGTTCGACGTGACGGAGCGAGCAGTCACCCGCATCGAGTCGAACTCGCGCGAGGCCGGCGTCCAGGGCGCGATGCAGATCGACGGCCATGATGCGATCAGCCCCGACGGTGCCACGCACTACGCAACGGGGCGCGGTCGGACGTGGAGCCGCACCGGCCTCGAACCCTGGCAGAACACGGGCCTCGAGCTCGTCCGACTCTGGGCGACCGACACCGCCGTGCTCGGTGTCGACGCGACGACGAACGAGGTCGTCGAGCTGGCCTCGCCCTGAGCGAGGGTTCCGTGTGACATCCGTCCTTGGGGAGTGATCCCCCTGTGCCGAGAACGGTTGATCTGGCAACCTTCGAGCGGGGTAGGAGGAGGATGCATGACGGTGGCGTTCCACTCGTCGGAGAGAGCCCCGCGCGGGGCCGCGGACACGAGCACACGGTGGAGGCTGTACGGCGCGTTCACAGGCTTGGTCCTGCTGGTCCTCGTGACCGGCGCGGACGCGTTGAGTCGCCGAGACGGCTACGACATGAGCCGGCACTGGATCAGCCTGCTGCAGCACGGCGAGCGCGGTTGGCTCGCGACCGCCGCGTTCGGCCTGGCCGGTCTCCTGATGCTCGCGTCGGTCCCGGCGTTCCGCTCGGTGCGGTCGGCCGAGGAGCAGGCGCCGCGACTCGTGGCCGCGATCCCGGGTCTCGTCGCCGTGAGCGGCGTGGCGCTCGTCGCACTCGCGATCTGCCCCATCGACCCGAGCATGGAGTACCCGGTCCGGACCGACGCCTACGAGGTGTCGGCCACGGGCCGCGTCCACAGCCTCGCCGGCGGGGTGCTGCTCGCGTCGTTCGCCGCGCTGTGCTGGTGCATCGGCACGGCGGTCGAGGCACGACCCGCTGCCGCGTCGTGGGTTCCGGCTCTCGCCCGGGCCTCGGTTGCAGCCATCGTCGCGATCTTCGTCGTGTGCTCGACCCTCGTCGTGCTCTCCGACGCCGGGAGTTGGGAGGCCGTCCGTGCCGGAGCGTTCCAGCGGCTGGCGCTGCTCGTCGGCGGCGTCTGGCTCGGCTGGTACGCGCTCGATCTGGCCACCGGATCCCGCGAGGCGTCGCCGGCGGATCGGTCGCTGGCGGCCGACTGAACCGGCTCAGGTGAGCTCGAAGTCCTTCAGCTCCGGCTGGCGGGTCCAGGTCCAGTAGTCGACCAGCCGCCACGGCGAAAGGATGTAGATGCGTCCCTCGTCGTTGCGGTACCAGCTGTGACGGATCGACGGGTGCGACCACACCATCCGGTCGAGCTCGGCCTGCAGCCGCTCGTTGTACTCGTCGTGCACCTCGGCGCGGCACTCGATCGAGCGGTGCGTGCCGTCGAGCACGGCCTCGAGGCAGCCCATGATGTAGGTGATCTGGCACTCCGAGTGGAAGATCAGGCTGCCGCCGTGGGCCAGGTTGGTGCCGGGTCCGTACATGCAGAACAGGTTCGGGAAGTTCGGCACCGTGATGCCCAGGTATGCCGTCGGGCGGTCGCCCCACTGCTCGGAGAGCACGACGCCGTCGCGCCCGACGATCTCCATCGGCCACAGGTACCGGTTGGCGTGGAACCCGGTCGCGTAGATCACCACGTCGAACTCGCGGAGCTGCTCGCCGTCCGGCCCTTCGGTGACGACGCCCTCGGGCACGATCCGTTCGATCGCGTCGGTGGCGAGCTCGACGTTCGGGCGCGTCAGCGCGGCCAGCCAGCTGCCGTTGTCCTGCAGGGTGCGCTTGCCGAGGCAGACGTAGTCCGGCACGACCTTGGCGGCCAGCTCGGGGTCGTCCGCGACCTGCTCGACCATCCACGACGTGAAGAACTCGCGCGCCGCGTCGTTGAGCTCGCTGACCGCCCGGTCCTGGTGGGGGTAGTCGGGGTCGACGGTCATGGCCGGCAGCCCGCCGTCGCAGGCGGGCCAGAACAGCAGGAACCGGTACCAACGCCCGTAGTACGGCAGGTGGCGCAGCGCCCATCGCACACCCGGTCCGACCTGCTCGTGGTAGTTCGGGTTCGGGAACATCCACGGGGCGGTGCGCTGGAACACCTCGAGGTGCTCGACCTGCGCGGCGATCGTCGGCACGATCTGGAACGCGCTCGCACCGGTGCCGACCACGGCGACCCGCTTGCCCGACAGCTCGGTGCCGTCGATCCACTCGGCGGAGTGCATCGCCACGCCTGCGAAGGAGTCCCGGCCCTCGATGTCGGGTAGGGCGGGCCGGTTGAGCTGTCCGACCGCGCTGATCACCGCGGTGGCGCGCAGGTCCTCGACGGTGCCCTCGGCGTGGCGCACCCGGACCGTCCAGGTGGCGGATCCCGCGTCCCACGCAGCGCGCTCCACCTCGGTCGAGAACCGGATGTGGTCGACGACGCCGAACTCGCGGGCGCAGTCCTCGAAGTAGCGCTGCAGCTCGGGCTGGCGGGCGAAGAACTCGGTCCACTCGTCGTTCGGGGCGAACGAGTAGCAGTAGAAGTGGTTGCCGACGTCGACGCGGCAGCCCGGGTAGCGGTTCTCGGCCCAGGTGCCGCCCGACGCCGGGTTCTTCTCGACGATCGTGAACGGGATGCCTGCCCGGCCGAGGCGGATGCCCGCGAGGATGCCCGACATGCCGGCGCCGACGACCACGACGTGGGCGTCGCGGCGGGCCTCGTCGGAGATGCGGTCCTGCCAGCCGTGGTCGCGCACGTCCGCCCCGTCGAGCTCGAGCTCCTCGAGCACGAGCGGCACGTACTCCGCCGGCACGTCCTCGGCGACGAGGAAGCTCATCATCCGGTGCACGTCCTGGGGCGAGGGAGCCGGCGGCAGCACGCAGCCGCCGTCGCGGTACTCGGTGATGACGCGCAGCGCCCACTCCCGCACCGCCGCCTGGTCCTCGGGCGACATGAAGCCCTGGACCTCGTTGAGGTAGATGCCCGCCGGCCGCAGGGGCCCGTCGAGGATCGAGACGTCGCCGGTCATGTGGATCATCGACAGCAGCAACGTCGGGATGCTCACGTCCTCGAGCGCCGCCGCGATCGTCTCGTCGTCGTCGGTGATCAGCGCACCCGCGTAGCGCCCACGGTCCGGCCCCGTCGACCCAGCCCCCTGCTCCACCACGCTGCACTCCCCCTGCGACGTCGGCCCCTGCTTCGTCGGCCCTGCTTCGTCGACGCGGTGTCACGGTACTGCGCGACGATGGCGGCCCGGCCCGCCAGTCGTGGCGGGCCACGGGAGGGGGACCGTGGCACATCCAGGCATCGAGTTGATCTCGTCGTTCCTCGCCGAGTCCGACGTCATGAGCGGCAGCGTGCTCGAGCGGCGCGAGAAGATGGCGGCGGCGACGGCCGGCGTGGCCGCGCCCGACGGGGTCGTCGCCGAGTCGGACACCCTCGGCGAGCGCCCCGCCGAGTGGCTGATCCCCGACGGGGTGGGCCGCGCGCGGGTCGTCCTGTACTTCCACGGCGGGGGCTACTCGGCGGGGTCGCTCGACAGCCACCGGGAGTTCGCCGGCCGCCTCGCGCTCGCCGGGGGCGTGGCGTTCGTGGCGCTCGACTACCGGCTCGCCCCGGAGGACCCGTTCCCCGCCGCGCTCGACGACGCGCTCGCCGCCTACGCCGATCTGCTCGGTCGCGGCATCGCACCGGAGGCGATCGCCCTCGCGGGCGACAGCGCCGGCGGAGGGCTGGTCATCGCGACGCTGCTCTCGATCCGTGACTCGGGGCTGCCGCGCCCCGCCGCGGCGGTGTGCCTCTCACCGTGGGTCGACCTGACCCAGACGTCGCCGTCGTGCGCGGACACCGAGACCGTCGACCCGGTGCTGTGCACCGACGACCTGGTGCTCATGGCCGAGGCCTACCTGGACGACACCGAGGCGACCAACCCGCTCGCCTCGCCGCTGTTCGCACCCGACCTCTCGGGGCTGCCCCCGTTGCTCGTCGAGGTCGGTGAGGACGAGGTGCTGCTCGACGACGCCGCCTCACTCGCCGGGCGGGTCGGCGCCACCGGCTCCGACGTCACGCTGAACATCTGGCCCGGGATGGTGCACGTGTTCCAGGTGTTCCCCGGGTCGATCGTGCCCGAGGCCGACGAGAGCATCGCCGGCATCGGGCGGTTCCTCGCGTCGCACCTGGCGCCCAGCGATGGGCCGGGCGGCGCGCCCACGACCGAGGGGGTCGACCGTGGATGACTGGACGGAACGGGTCGCGGTCGTCACCGGGGGCGGCAGCGGCATCGGTCGAGCGCTGGCCCTCGGGTTCGCCCGACGGGGCGCACGCGTCGCCATCTGCGACGTCGAGACGGCCCCCATGGAGCAGACGTCCGGACTCGTGCTCGACGCCGTGCCCGACGCTCAGGTGCTCACCCAGGTCGTCGACGTGTCCGACGCCGCGCAGGTCGACGCCTTCGCGCAGCGCGTGTTCGAACGCTGGGGCCAGGTCGACGTGCTCTGCAACAACGCCGGCGTCTTCGTCGGCGGGTTCCTCTGGGAGCGCCCCGAGGCCGACTACGACTTCGTGCTCGGGGTGAACCTGCACGGCATCCTGCACGGCATCCGGGCGTTCGTGCCGCGCATGATCGACCGCGGCGCCGAGGCGCACGTGGTCAACACCGTGTCGATCGCCGGGCTGCTCAGCTCACCCTTCGCGGGACCCTACGGCATCTCGAAGTTCGCGGCGCTCGCCGCGACCGAGTCGCTCGAGGGCGACCTGCGTGCGATCGGCTCGTCGGTGCACGCCCACGCGCTGTGCCCCGGCATGATCCGCACCGGCATCGCGCAGTCGGACCGGAACCGCCCGGCAGCGCTCGCCACCCCGCGGACCGGGGACCAGGACGTCGTCGAGGGCTTCCTGCGCGACACCGTCGAGTCGGGCATGGACCCCGCAGAGGTCGCCGACATCGTGCTCGACGCCCTCACCCGGCCCGAGCAGTTCCTGATCCTCACCCACCTCGAGTTCGCCGAGCAGGCCGCGGCCCGAGGCCAGGCCCTGCGACGCCTCGAGCTGCCCGACATGCCCTCGTTCGGCTGACGCCTCCCGCTCCTCCGCACGGGCGTCGATCACCACCGACCACCGCCATGTCGCTTCACGAAATGACACCTGTTTTCGACGTGATGCGGTCGAAAACAGGTGTCATTTCGGGTGGTCGGTAGCGCTCACTCCGGATCGGCCACCCGCCCCCGTCGCTCCTTGGCCGTCTCAGGAGCAGCCACGTAGCCGAATGGGAGCAGCTCCCGCGCCGCGACGGCCGACAGCGACCCGTCGCCCGTCGGCAGGATCACCCGGATCGTCGGGTGGAGATCCGCCATGACCTGCCGGCACCGGCCACACGGCGGCACCACGCCTCGACCGCCGTCACCCACCGCGACGATCGACTCGAGCTCGCCGGCGCCTGCGGCGCGTGCTGCCCCCAGGACGACCAGCTCGGCGCAGGGCCCGCCGGTGAAGTGGTACACGTTCACAGCCGTGTGGACCACGCCCGAGGCGTCGCGCACCGCAGCCCCGACCGTGTGACGGAACCCGTCGGAGCGGTCGTCGATCACCCCTGTCGCAGCGTCGATCAGCTCCTGGTCGAGTTCCGTCATGGAGCGCTCAGAACTCGGTGCTCTCCAGCTCGAAGACGTCGTGGAGGATCTGCACGGCCTTGTCGGCGTCGTTCTCGGCGACGACGCACGAGATGCGGATCGCCGAGGTCGAGATCATCCCGATGTTCACGCCGTTGTCGGCGAGGGTCTCGAACATGGTCGCTGCGACACCCGGGTTCGACTTCATGCCGGCACCGACGACGCTCACCTTGGCGATGCGGTGCTCCGAGGTCACGTGGTCCGCGCCGATGTCGTCGGCCTTGCCCTGGCAGATCTCGAGCGCCGCGGGCAGCTCGGAGTGGGGCACGGTGAACGAGATGTCGGTGATCCCGCCCTCGGACGCGTTCTGCACGATCATGTCGACGTTGATGTCGGCATCCGCGAGGCGGCGGAACAGGTTCGCGGCGATGCCCGGGCGGTCGGGCACGCCGCCGACGGTCACCTTCGCCTCGGACAGGTCGGCGACGACGGCTCGGATGACGGCCTGTTCCATGTCGGGATCCTCCTCGGTGACCCAGGTGCCGACCTCCCACGTGAACGCGGAGCGCACGTGCAGGGGCACCCGTTGGCGGTGTGCGTACTCGACGGACCGCATCGCCGGCTTCGGGCAGCCCGCGGCGGTCATCTCGAGCATCTCGTCGAACGAGATGCGATGCATCTTGCGGGCGGTGTCGACCACGCGGGGGTCGGTCGTGAACACGCCCGACACGTCGGTGTAGAGCTCGCAGGCGTCGGCCTCGAGCGCGCTCGCGAGCGCCACCGCGGTGGTGTCGGAGCCGCCCCGGCCCAGGAACGTGACGTCGTTGTCGGTCGAGACACCCTGCGACCCGGCGACGACCGGCACGCGGCCGGCCTCGACCGCGGCCCGGATGCGATCGGCGCGGACGTCGACGATCTTGGCGTTCGTGTGGTTCGTGTCGGTCAGGAAGCCGGCCTGCGAACCGGTGTAGCTCTCGGAGTCGACACCGACCGCAGCGAGCGCCATCGACACCAGCGCCACGGCCTTGCGCTCGCCAGCGGTGATCAGCATGTCCATCTCGCGGCCCGGGCGGATGTCGGAGACCTCGCCGGCGAGGCGCAGCAGCTCGTCGGTCTCCTTGCCCATCGCGGACACGACGAGCACGACGGAGTCGCCGCGACGGCGGCAACGAGCCACGTGATCGGCGACTTCGCGGATGCGTTCGGGGTCGGCGACGGAGGTACCGCCGAACTTCTGGACCAGGAGAGCCACGGCCGAAAAGGTAACACCGCCCTCTCACGACCCCTCAAGCGCGTTCCGGCCGGCACCCGGGCGACAGCTCGCCGGCGGCCGGCCTGCGGTGGACCCCACCGACGCGATCGCGTTGGCTACGCTCCGGCGCCGTGGGAACCAACTCCGAGAAGCACGCCCGTCAGAAGGCCCATCGGGACCGGCTCAGCGCCGCCCGACAGGAGGTCGAGGCCAAGCAGCGACGCAACCGCACCATCGGCATCATCGGCGCAGTCGTCGGTGTGCTCGTCATCATCGTGGGGATCGTCGTCCTGACCGGCGGTGACGACGACGAGACCGTCACCACCGGCGATTCGACCGCGACCACGACCACGGCCGCCGATGGCGAGGGTTCGCTGCCCGAGCCGCCGCCGGGGATCACGCTGACCGAGACCACGCCGTGCCCGCCCGCCGCGGGCGCCGAGGAGCGCGTCGAGAAGTTCGCCGGTCCGCCGCCGGACTGCCTCGACCCGGCGATGGACTACACCGCCACCTTCACCACGACCGAGGGCGACTTCACCGCGACGCTCGACGCCGAGGCCGCGCCGTCGACGGTCAACAACTTCGTGGTGCTGAGCCGCTACCGCTACTACGACGGGGTGCCGTTCCACCGCGTCGTTCCGGGCTTCGTGATCCAGGCAGGCGACGGCGACGGCGCACCCTGGGGCAACAACGACCTCGGCTACTCGATCGCCGACGAGCTGCCCGCTGATGCGTCGGCCTACACCGACTACTCGCTGGCGATGGCGAACTCGGGCCCCGACACCAACGGCAGCCAGTTCTTCGTGGTGCTGCCCGGCGGCGGCACCCAGCTGCAGCCGCTGTACTCGTTCTTCGGTCAGGTCACCGAGGGCCAGGACGTCGTCGACACGATCGGCGGGCTCGGCGGTGCGTCCGAGGCGCCGAGCAAGACCGTGCTCATCGAGTCGGTGACGATCGCCGAGACCCCGAAGGCCTGAGCTCGGCAGCCCCCATGGGGCGCGCGGTCAGACCGACAGCTGCTCAGACCGACAGCAGCGGGTTGAGCACGGGCGGCAGCGAGCCCAGGTCGGTGCGGCGGCCGTCGACGAACACGTGCACGTCGCCCGCGCCCTCGACGCGCCACGAGCCGTCGGGGGCGTGGATCAGTGCGGTCGCCTCGTCGATGCCGACGACGGGCAGGCCGGCCTGCGCGAGCTCGACGGTGCGATGCCACTTGTCGGTCGACCACTGGTTGTACCGGGGGATCAACGTGACGGTCGAGAGCAGGTCGAGCCCGACGGTGTAGGCGCCGCCGCGGCTGTCGACCATGTTCGAGCAGAGCACCGACACCGCCTCGCCGGCCGCGGCGATGGTCGCACCACGTCGCCAACCGGCCACGAGGGCGTCGAGCAGCGGCGTGTCCTTCAGCACCGAGCGCAGGTGCATCGGCGAGCCGCCCACCACGTAGGTCATCGACGCGGCCGCCGCGAGCTCCGCCACCGCCGGCTCCATGGCCTCGGCGCGCCGGTAGACGTCGAGCACCCGCACCCTGGTGTCGAGGTCGGCGAACCACTTCGTCGCACGCTCGATCGCCTCACCGGGGTTCTCGTAGGCCAGCGCGGACGGCAGGAGCAGCACCTCGTCGACACCCTCGGTCAGCTCGGCGTCGAAGCTGCAGCCCTCGGTGAACTCGCGTCCTCCGACGAGTGCGAGCGTTCCGTTCATCGTGTGATCCTGTCGGTCGGTGGCGGGGGCGGTCGATCCTCTGCGCGCGGTCGTGCGCGCCACTGCGGCGTTCCGCACCGACCACGCTACGCAGGTTCGGCGGAGTCCAGTGCACGGCAGGACTTGCGATCGCGTTGTTACCACTGAGTAACCTCGCGCCCCATGACGATCCAACGAGTGGGGATTCTCGGGTCGGGCATCATGGGTTCTGGCATCGCCGAGGTAGCGGCGAAGTCGGGGTTCGACGTGGTGCTCCGGTCCCGCAAGCAGGAGACGGCCGACGCGATGGTGACGTCGCTCGAGAAGTCGCTGGCCAAGCAGGTCGAACGCGGCAAGCTCGACCAGGCGACCGCGGACGAGGTGCGGGGGCGCGTCACGGCGACCGACCACATCGGTGCGCTGGCCGACTGCGACCTGGTCATCGAGTCGGTGGTCGAGGACCTCGAGGTGAAGCGTGCGCTGTTCACCGAGCTCGACGGCATCGTGAAGCAGGACGCCATCCTGGCCACGAACACCTCGACGCTGCCGGTGATCGAGATGGCCGTCGCGACCCAGCGTCCCGACAAGGTCCTCGGCGTGCACTTCTTCAACCCGGCGCCCGCCATGTCGCTGGTCGAGATCATCGCCCCGCTGACCGCGTCGGACGAGACGGTCGCCGCGGCGAAGGGCTTCGCCGAGGCGTGCGGCAAGAACGCCGTCGAGGTGAAGGACCGCGCGGGCTTCATCGTGAACGCCCTGCTGTTCCCGTACCTGAACAACGCCGTGCGCATGCTCGAGTCGGGCACCGCGTCGGCCGAGGACATCGACACCGCGATGAAGGGCGGCTGCAACTTCCCGATGGGGCCGCTCGCGCTGCTCGACCTGGTCGGCCTCGACACGTCGCTCGCGATCCTCGACGCCCTCTACGAGGAGTTCCGGGACCCGAACTACGCGGCCGTCCCGGCGCTGCGCCGCATGGTGTCCGCCGGTCAGCTCGGCCGGAAGTCGGGCCGCGGCTTCTACGACTACTCCAAGAAGTAGTCCGTTCCGCTGCACTTCGAATCCGCTGCACTTCGAACGATGCCCGGCGCAATGCGCCGGGCATCGTCGCGTACAGGCTCCGGAGGTGGCGTTCTACGATCCTGCGCCGTGAGGATCGAACCGCCGCCGTCGCCGTGGGTGGTCCCACCGGTCGACGGATCGGACCCCGACGGGCCCGTCGCCATCGGCGGCGACCTGGACCCGGGCACCCTGCTCGCGGCGTACCGCGCAGGGTTGTTCCCGATGCCGCTCGGGCGCCGACGTCAGCTCGGCTGGTGGTCGCCCGACCCCCGCGGCGTGCTGCCGCTCGACGGGCTCGTCGTGTCGCGATCGCTGCGCCGCTCGCTGCGCCGCTACGAGGTCCGCGTCGACACCGCGTTCGTGGACGTCGTGCTGGCGTGCGCCGACCCCGATCGTGAGCACGGCTGGATCGACGCCGACATCGTCGAGGCGTACTCGCGCCTGCACGAGCTCGGCTGGGCGCACAGCGTCGAGGCGTGGGACGGCGACGAGCTCGTGGGCGGGCTCTACGGCGTGAGCATCGGATCGTTCTTCGCCGGTGAGTCCATGTTCCACCGGGCCCAGGACGCGTCGAAGGTGGCGCTGGTGCACCTGGTCGAGCTGCTGCGCGGTGGGGTCGACCCGCTGCTCGACGTGCAGTGGTCGACGCCGCACCTGGCGTCGCTCGGCGTGGTCGAGGTCCCCCGGGCGGAGTACCTGGTCGCGGCGCGTCGGGCGATGGCCGGGCCCGCTCCTGCGGCGTTCGACGCGCCGGTGGGTCGATTCACCCAATCCGGGCCGAACGATTGAAACGCCCTCATCAACTCTGTATCAACACAGGCAGCAACACGAAGCAGCACATCGGGGCCGCAATGAACCGCTGTCATCGTCTGGTCGCTCAGACAGCGGGGAGCGAGTAGCGAAACCACCCCCACCGAACCGGACCGCTGGGGTCCTGGGGTGGCGGGCGAAACCCACCTGTCCTCGGCACCGGATCGACGTCGACTCCGTCGGCGGGAAATCCTGGGAAGCACTCGAACGGGGAGACCGACACGGTCTCCCCGTTCCGCGTGCGCCAGTATCCGCGGGGCGGCCCGCGTCAGCCGGCTGCGACGGTCCTGCGCTCGGCGGCCTGGGCCTTGATCTTGCCGGAGCGGGCCCGCCAGATCAGGAACGTGATCATGCCGATGAGCACCTGGGGGACCCAGCTGGCCGCACGCCACAGCAGCGTCGCTGCGAGGGCGTCGTCGCGAGACGCCCCGAAGGCGATGAGCAGTCCCGTGAGCCCGGCGTCGACGGTGCCGAGGCCGCCCGGCGTGACGGGGATGAAGCCGGCGAGGCGGGCCAGCGCGAAGGCGGCGAACGCGGCGGCGATGGTGACCTGCTTCGCCTCGCCGCTCTCGGTGATGCGCAGCGCCACCATCAACACGCCGAACTGCGCGAACTGCTGCAGGAAGTTGGTGCCCGTGAGCAGCGCCCAGCGCTTCGAGACGACCTGCACGGTGGACTCGCGGAACTTGACGATCTGATCGGTGATCCCCGTCGGCGACGTCTTGTGGACGATGCCGAAGACCTTCGCCGCGATGCGCTCGAGCAGGTGCCCGACCTTGCGGGCGGTCTCGTCGCTGCGGAGGATCGCGGCGAACACCCCGACCATGACGAGCACCGCGGCCAGGCCACCGAGCGCACCGACGACCTCCTTGGTCTGTGCGCCACCGGCGAAGAGCAGGGCGAGCACGCCGAGCACCGGCAGCGCGAGGGTCACCATCAGGTTGAAGACGCTGGTGATGCCGATGGCGGACGTTGCGGCGGCGCCGCTGAAGCCGGCCTGGGCCAGCATGCCGTACTGGACGCCGAGTCCGATCGCGCCGCCGGCGGGCACGGCGTTCGAGATCGTGAACGACGTCTGGCGGATCATGAACGCCGGGCCGTAGCGCAGCCCCGGCAACGCCGCCTGGAACGGGAAGACGTAGACCACGATGCTGAACACGACCGAGAAGGCCAGCACGCCGAGCTGAGCGAGGGACATGTTCTTGATGGCGTCCCACGCCTCGGAGTAGTTGCCCATCTTCGGCAGCAGCAGAGCGAAGACGACGACGAGCACGACCACCGTGATCAAGCCGGCGATGACCTGCTTCTTGCGGTCGGTCGGAGCGACGTGGAGCCCGTCGGGCGTCTGCTCGGTGGTGCTCATCTGATCCTCGGGGTTCCTCGCGGGGCCGTCTGGCTCCGGTCGGATCCACGCTATCGAGCGAGCGACTCGACCCGTCGGACCTTGTGACACCACGGACCCGACGATCTCGGCGCTGTGTCTGTCCGCGCTGTGTCTGTCCGCGCAGGGTCTGTCCGCGCAGGGTTGGTCAGCGCAGGGTTGGTCAGCGCAGGGTCTGGTCGGTCAGCCCGGGACGGCGGCGACCGCCGCGGCGAGGGCGTCGAGTGCCTCGATGCGCTCGGCGCCTCGACCGAGCAGCCCGTCGGGCACGATGACCTCGTCGACACCCACCTCGCGCCAGCGCCCGACCAGCTCGGCGAACTGCTCCGCGGTCCCGGCGAACGCGGCGCGGGGCGCGACCGACCCGACGACCGAACGGGCCCTGGCTGGGTCGTCGGTGAGGCAGACGAGCGCCTGCGCGGAGCGACGCACCGTCGACGGGTCACGACCGATCCGCTCGCACGCCTCATCGAGCACCGCGGCGCGCCCGGCGATGATCTCGGGCAGGCCCCACATGTTCCACTCGTCCGCGTGTCGGGCGACCAGGCGCAGCATCCGGTCGCCCTTGCCGCCGATCAGCAGCGGCAGGTGCGCCTGCACCGGCTTGGGCTCGCTGCGCGCGCCGCGCAGTGCGTAGTGGTCGCCGTCGACGTGGGCGCGGTCCTCGTCGAGCAGACCGCGGATGACACGACACGCCTCGTCGAGTCGCTCGATGCGCACACCGGGCGGCGGCAGCTCGATGCCGTACTGCTCGTGCTCGTTGCGCTGCCAGCCGGCACCCAGTCCGAGCACGGCGCGCCCGCCGGTGATGTGGTCGAGGGTGATCGCCCAGTTCGCGACCACCGCGGGGTGGCGGTAGGTGTTGCCCAGCACCAGCGGCGCGACCCGCAGTCGCTCGGTGAGCGCCCCGAGCGCGGCGAGCGCCGCGGTGCTCTCGAGCGTCGGCACGGTCTCGGCGCCGAACTCACCGCCGTCGCCCATGAAGTGGTCCCACAGGTAGACCCCGTGCCACCCCGTGCGGTCGGCGTGCTGGGTCACCTCGACCAGCTCGCTCCAGGTCTGCTGCGCACTCGGCCAGATCGACAGGTCCATGTCGTCGAGTGTGGACGACCGTGTCACGTCATCGGACCCATTCCACGAATTCCGGTCCCGTTTCGGGGCGAAGACCCCGAAACGGGACCGGAATTCGGGAGGGCGGCGGTCTCGACGCTGTGGGGCGACGACTCCTGACCTGGAGGGGTGAGGCGGCCGCGCCAGACGGTGCGCAACCTCGGCGTCGCCCAGCCGGCCAGCACGAGTGTCGCCAACCAGAGCAATCCGATCGCCCATCCGCACACGACGTCCGAGCACCAGTGGACGGCCAGGTAGATCCGTGACGTGCCGACCATCAGCGCGATCGATGCCGCCGAGACGAACAGCAGCGCTCGCCACGCGGTCGAGCGGATCAACACGACGCCGATGATGGCGATCGCGCCGTAGCACGCCACCGACTGCGTGGCGTGGCCCGATGGGAACGAGGGGCCCCATGCATGGCCGAGCCACAGCGCGGTCGGCGGTCGACCCCGGTCGATCGCCTGCTTGGTGACCGACGACGCCACGGCGGCGCCGGACGTGGCGAGGACCATGAACACCCCGAGGTGGAACTTCCGGGCCACGACGAGGGTGATCGAGACGACCGCGGTGAGTGCGACGACGACCAGCGGGTCCCCGAGGTGGGTGACGGTTCGGAACACCGTCGTCCACGCCGACGTGCGGTGTTCGAGCACCCAGTCCAGCACCCGGCGGTCGACGAGGGTGACGCCCTCGCGTTCGCTGACGTCGTCGACCAGCGTGGCGATCAGCGCTCCGCACACGGACACGACGGCGAGTCCGACGACGGTGAGCACCACGAGGCGACCCTCGCCGGAGAGCACCGCTCGCACTTCCGCGGCATGACTGCGCACCCGTCGAGCGGGTGCTGCGGTCCGAGTCCCCGTGGCTGGTGCTCGCTCCGGCTCCGTGTCGTCCACCGGGACGAGTCTCTCAGCGTCGGCGAGAGCCGGTCGGTCAGGGGGACCGGGCGGCAGGCAGCGACGGTCAGCCGGGCGGTTCGGTCGTCGATCGCCCGGCCTGGCAGGCCCGGAAGTACTCGTCGGTGTGCTCGACCCGGAGCACCCCGGGGATCGACTGCAGCGCGTCGACGTCGAGCGACGCCAGCTCGGCGCCCGGCACGCCCCGGAACGACGCCGGCAGGTCCTCGGGACTGATCGCATCGACGAAGTCCGGCTGGTCCTCGAAGAGCCGTTGGAACTCCGCGTAGGTGGTGGCCTGGTCCAAGTACTCCCACTCGATGTCGGGGGCGAGCTCGGCCAACTGCACCCTGGCGGCCTCGACCTGCTCCGGGGTCGCCCGAGGCTCCATGTAGACGTACATCTGCGGCTCACCGCAGTCGGGTGCGGTGCTCGCAGGCGTCGACTCCGACGGCTGCTGCTCGGTCGGATCGCTCTCGCCCGCGACCGAGGCGTCGGCAGCGACGGTCTCGCTCGGTTCCCGGTCGGCCCAGCCCGACACGAGTACGGCGGCCACGGCGATCGCCGCGACCGAGGCCACCGCGGCCGCGGCCCAGCGACGTGCTGGACCGGCGACCGGTGTGTGGTGCAGCTCGGCGAGCGATCGCTCGACGTCGACGCTGTCCCCGACGCCGTCGCGCAGCTGTGCATATGCGTCCGATGTGCGGGCGTCGTCGCCCTGGAGATCGTTCATGATCGTTCCTCCTGGATCGGTTCCGGATCGTTGTCGTGGTTCGGTGTGCCGGTCGCCGGCGAGAGCTGCGCGGCGAGGGCGGCCCGACCGCGCGAGAGGTGGACCTTGACGGTTCCCTCGGCGATGCCGAGCAGGTCCGCGGTGTCGCGGACCGAGAGGTCCTCGAGGTAGTGCAGGGCGAGCACCGCTCGTTGCTGCGGCGCCAGGGCGCGCAGCGCTGCGCGGAGTTCGGGGTCGAGTCCACGCTCGGTCGTCGCGAC
Organism: Actinomycetes bacterium; assembly: GCA_023389745.1. Taxonomy (GTDB): domain Bacteria; phylum Actinomycetota; class Acidimicrobiia; order Acidimicrobiales; family Microtrichaceae; genus JAFAFN01. The sequence goes on along the minus strand of JAEWED010000077.1, from coordinate 6,317 downwards.
ACCGTCGTGCCCCGCGACCGCTCGCAGGTGCGAGCGTCGCTCGTTGGCCCGCTTGCGGCTCACCTTCATGGCTCGTTGGATCACCACACGACGCGCCCACGAGCGGGGCGCGTCGTAGGCGCCCACCCGGTCCCAGCGTCGGTGCGCATCGAGCATCGCGTCCTGCACGACGTCCTCGGCGCCGGCGCGTTGGCCGGTCACCGCGACCGCCAGCACGACGAGTCCGGCGAACGAGCGGCGGTAGAACGCGTCGAAGTCCTCGACCACCGCGTCGTCCACCCGAGCGTCCCCTCCCACGGTTCCGGTCTGCGCCTCTCCGGCGAGCACGACTTCCATGCCCACCTACAGCCCCGAGCGCCGTCCGAGGTTTACACGTCGAGCATCAGCTCCGCTCGCGCCCGAGCCAGGACCCGGGCAGCTTCTGGTCGCCGAGCAGCTGCGCGGAGTAGATCCCGCGGTGCGACGAGAAGACGTAGGCGACCACGCACACCACCGCGAAGTAGGCGACGGCGCCGCCGCCGAACAGCTCGACGCCCATGATCGTGCAGGCCAGCGGCGTGTTCGCCGCTCCGGCGAAGACGGCGACGAACCCGAGGGCGGCGAGCAGCGGCACGGGCACGTCGAGCACCCCCGCCAACGTCGCGCCCAGCGTGGCACCCATGACGAACAGCGGGGTGACCTCACCGCCGACGAAGCCGCTGCCCAGGGTGACCGCGGTGAACACGAGCTTCCCGAGGAACGCCCATGTCGGCACCGGTCCACCGAAGAACGACAGCTCGACCAGCGGTGTCGACAGGCCGTTGTAGAGGCGGTCGCCGACGGCGAGCGTCATGGCGACGACGACGAGTCCACCGATCAGCGGGCGGGCCGGGGACCAGGCGACGAACCGCGCGGCGATGTGCTTCACGCCGTGCGTCGCCACCGTGAAGGCGGTCCCGAGCAGGCCGAAGGCGACACCGGCGAGCGCGACCTTTCCGAGCAGCGCGGCGTCGAGCTCGACGTCGCCGAGGTGCGGGGTGAGCTCGTGCTCGATGCCGAGTCCGAGCACCACCATGTCGCCGACGACCGAGGCGACCAGGCACGGCACGAGCGCCTCGTAGCGGAGCCGGCCGACGGACTGCACCTCGAGCGCGAACACCGCGCCGGCGAGCGGGACGCCGAACACGGCGCCGAAACCGCCGGCGATCGCGGCGACGAGCATGATGCGGCGGTCGTCGGGACGCAGGCGCAGCACTCGGTTGGCCAGATCCGTCAGGCTGCCGCTCATCTGGATCGCGGTGCCTTCGCGACCGACGGATCCGCCGAAGAGGTGGGTGGCGACGGTGCCCACGAACACCATCGGGGCCATGCGCCGGGGCACCCATTCGGTGGGCTCGTGGATCTCGTCGATGATCAGGTTGTTGCCCTCGACCGCCCGACCACCGCCATAGTGGTAGGCGAGGCCGATCGCGAGACCCGCCAGCGGCAGGCCGTAGAGCAGGTTCGGGTGACGGTCGAACTGCCGGGTCGCCCACTCCAGCGACGCCAGGAAGGCCGCCGAGGACAGACCGGCCAGCACGCCGACCAGCGAACCGAGCACCAGCCAGCGGGCCAGCCGCGCGACGAGCCGGCCGTACTCCCGCAGCCGCTCCGTCGCGGTTCCCTCGCCCGGTTCGGCGCCGTCGCTCACGACTGCGTGTCTAGCGGGCATGCGCTCGGGTTGCGATCCGATGCACCGGCGGCGGCGACGAGGTAAACAGTGTTCACCACGCCCTGAGCTGGATCGGGGCGGGGTGACGATCGGACCGGGGGTGGACGGCATGGATCGACGGATGTTCCTCAGAGGTGCTGCGGTGGGCGGCGCGGCGATCGCGGTCGGCACGGGTGCGGCCTCGTGCACGCCGATGCCCCGACCCGACGACCCGTTGGGCGCGGGACCGCATCCCTTCCCCGGCCCGACCGCGGGTCGCGACCAGTGGGCGCGCATCCCGGCGGCGTTCAACCGGCGGGTGACCGCCGAGACGGCGACGTCCGGGCTCCGCCTGCTCGACGGCGCGCTGCCCGGCGACATGGCGGGCCACGTGTTCTTCCAGTCGTTGGCGCTGCAGCCCTCCGACGCCGGCTTCAGCGGCGACGGCCTGATCTGGCGCGTCGACCTGGACGGCGCGGCGCCGACGGTGACCTCGCGGCTGCTGCGCACCACCGACTACCTGATGGCCGAGGCGTTCGCCGACACCCGTTACCGCTTCGAGTCCCGTGGCATGACCCGGCTCGGTCCGCTCGGACTGCAGAACCAGCCGAACACCGCCCTCGTCGCGCTCGACGGCAACCGGTTGATCGCGACCGTCGACGGCGGCCGTCCCTGGGAGCTCGATCCCGAGACGCTCGACCCTGTCGGCCCGGTGGGGCGGCTCGACGACTACCGGCCGATGCTCGACCTGCCCTTCAACCGGTTCCTGTGCCCGATGACGATCACGAGCGCGCACCCGCCGTACGACCGCGAGACCGGCGAGTACTACGGCATCTCGCTGTCGATCGTGCCGTTGCCGGGCATGGCGTACACCGAGGTGCTCGCCTGGGGCGGCAGCGGTTCGATCAAGCGGGTGCCGGTGCTGACCCCGGACCTGCAGCCCCTGCTGATCAGCCAGCACGCCCACCAGATCGCGGTGACCCGCCACCACCTTGTGCTGCTCGATGCGGCCGGCACGATCGAGTACGCCAAGCTGCTCAACCCGCCGAACTCGGCCGAGGCCGGCGAGGCCTCGGCACCCCGTCCCGAGTCGTACTTCTACGTGATCGACCGCGACGACCTCCGCCGCACCAACGGGTCGGTGGTCGCGCAGCGCGCCGTCATCGCCCGGGAGTCGGGCCACTTCATGGTCGACTACGAGAGCACCCGGGAGCGGCTGGTCATCCACAGCGCCCACACGTCCGCGTCGGACTTCGCCGAGTGGATCCAGCCCTACGACCGGCACCCCGTCTCGGGCACGCCGGTTCGCTCCGAGCTCGTCAACGCGATCACCCCGGTCAACTACGACATCGGGGTCGTCGGCCGCTACGAGGTGAACGCCCGCACCGGTGCCCTCGTCGACCAGTCGGTGTTCTACGACGACCACACGTGGGGCACCGGCGGGCTCGTCGCCCGCAACCCGCGGACGTCGGCCGCGACGCTCGGCGACGTGTTCCACGCCAACTCCGGCTTCCCGACCGACCTGGCCCTGCAGCGGGTCGCGAAGGGCTTCGACCCGCACCCTTATCGCCTCGTGCCGATGGACGAGCTGCCCTGGGCGGGCGTGCCCTCGAGCCTGGTGCGCATCGACCACGACGCCGGCCGCGTCGTCGACGCGTACTTCTACCCGGGCGACCGCTTCGGGTGGACGCCCACGTTCGTGCCACGCCGGGGCGCGGCGACGGGTTCGGCCGACGGCTACCTGCTGGCCGTCGTCTACGGGGACCAGGTCACCGCGGACTCCGCGGGCACCGAGCTGTGGATCTTCCGCGCGGACGACCTGCGGCGCGGACCGGTCGCGAGGTTGGGCAGTCCCGACCTGCAGGTGCCGCTCACGCTGCACTCGGTGTGGCTCGACTCGACCCGGTCGAGCCGGCCCGACGAGCGCATCGACGTCGACAGCGAGCTGCTCGAGCGCGCCGACACGTGGCACTTCGACCCCGAGGTCGCCGCGACCCTGCGCGGCGAGGTGCTCCCGGCGTACCACTCGCTGCTGCGCTGATCGCCCCTTCCCGAATTCCGTCTCCGATTCGGTGCCCTGGCACCGAATCGAGATCGGAATTCGAGCTGTTGGGTCAGGCGGGAGTGCGGGTCAGGCGAGGTGGTCGAGCACCTCGACCCAGCCGCCGTCCATCGCCGCGCCGATGACGTGATCGGCCCGTTCGAGCGCCGCGGGGTGCGCCACCTTCGGCACCAGGCGCACCGCCGAGTGGTCGAGCAGCTCGATGTCGTTCGCGCCGTCGGCCAGGCACAGCACACGTGACGGATCCAGATCTCGGGCCGCGCAGAACGCGAGCACGCCGTCCCACTTGGACTGCCCCTTCGGCGCGACCGTCAGCGACGCGCCGCCGAGGTACTCGATCGACCGGTCCAGGTGGCTCTCGGCGGTCGTGGCGATCGCCCGCTCGATCCGGGCGCCCGCGGCGTTGTCGATGCCCAGCAGGCTGAATCCGAGCACCGACTCCTCGGCCACCACGCGGTCCAGGTCGTCGAAGCGGGCGAACGGACGCAGCGCGTCGACGTGGTCGGGATGCGTGCCCGGGGTCGTGCTCAGGAACACCTCGACCTCTGGGTGATCGACCTGGATCACGGGGTCGAGCCCGACGCTGCGGCACGCGGCGAGCACGGCGGCCGCCTCGTCGGGCCGGTACGGGGCGGTGTGGAACCGCGAGACGCCGTCGCGCTCGACGCCCAGGGCGCCGTTGAGCACCACCATCGGCAGTTCGACGCCGACCCGGGCCAACGGCGCGGCGGTGGAGGCCAGCCGACGACCGGTCGCGACCAGCAGCGGCACGCCGCGGCGTTCGACCTCGGCGATCGCGGCGACGACCTCGGGGGCGATCCGGTCGTCGGTGTGCCACAGCGTCCCGTCGAGATCGGTGACGACGACGCTGGGTGGACCGCTCGGGCTCATCGACGGAGTCTGGTGTGCCGACCTCGGGCCGACAAGCGGTTTCGGGAAGGAGACCGGCGATCCGGGGGCCCGACGCCAGCAGGCCCGACGCCAGCAGGCCCGGCGCGATCAGGGGCCGGCGTGATCAGGGGGCGACGAGCTGCGTGGCGTCGATCATCGGGTACGGAAGCTCCGAGGGACGGATCCCGACCAGCGAGGCCGGCAGGTGCCGGAACTCCTCGGCGATCTGCGGCAGGAAGTCGCGCGACACGCTCGTCGCACGCCAGAACATGGCGATGTGACGGCGCGGGACCGGCTCGGAGAAGCGCAGCAGCACGATCTCGTCGGAGATGGCCACCGGCGGCTGCACGGCGAGCTCCGGCAGGAGCGTGACGCCCACGCCTGCGGCCACCATCTGGCGGAGTGTCTCGAGGCTCGTCGCACGGAAACCGCTGCGCTCCGAGGCGCCGACGAGCTGGCAGACCGACAGGGCCTGTTCGCGCAGGCAGTGGCCCTCTTCGAGCAGCAGGACGTGTTCGCCGGTCAGCACCGACGGATCGATGGGCCCGCCGGAGTCGGCCAGGGGATGCGTGGCCGGGACGGCGAGCACGAACTCCTCGGTGAACAGCGGCTCCATGTGCAGCTGGTCGTCGTGCACGGGCAGTGCGAGCACCCCGGCGTCGAGCTTGCCGTCGCGCAGACGCTGCAGCACGACCTCGGTCTTCTCCTCGACGAGCAGCAGCTCGAGGTTCGGGAACCGGGCGTGCAGCTGCGGCACCACGTGGGGCAGCAGGTACGGCGCGAGCGTCGGGAACAGCCCGATGCGCAGGCTGCCCGACTCCGGGTCGATCGCCTGGCGGGCGATCTCGGTGATGTTGTCGGTCTCACCGAGGATGATCCGGGCGCGCTCGACGATGCGCTCCCCCGTCTCGGTCATCATGACCTGACGGGGGTTGCGCTCGACGAGCTCGACGCCCAGCTCACGCTCGAGCTTCTTGATCTGGGTGGACAACGTCGGCTGGCTGACGAAGCAGGCCTCGGCCGCGCGGCCGAAGTGACGGTGCTCGGCGATGGCGACCAGGTAGCGCAGCTCCTGCAGGTTCACCGTCGGGTCCCCCTCGTCGTCAGACCGTGACGGGCTGAGCCGATCCTACGGCCGACGACTCGGGCACGTCGGTGCGGATGAGGTGGTCGAAGGCACTCAGCGCGGCGGTGGAGCCGGCGCCCATGGCGATCACGATCTGCTTGTAGGGCACCGTGGTGCAGTCACCGGCGGCGAACACGCCCGGCACGTTCGTGGCGCCACGGTCGTCGATCACGATCTCGCCGCGGGGCGACAGCTCGACGGTGCCCTCGAGCCACTCGGTGTTCGGGAGCAGGCCGATCTGGACGAAGATGCCGTCGAGCTCGACGGTGTGCTCCTCGCCGGTGGTGCGGTCCTCGTAGACCAGACCGGTGACCTTCTGTCCGTCGCCGAGCACCTGGTTCGACAGCGCCGAGACGATGATGTCGACGTTCGCCAGGCTGCGCAGCTTGCGCTGCAGGACCTCGTCCGCGCGGAGCTGGCCGTCGAACTCGATGAGCGTGACGTGGGCGACGACGCCGGCCAGGTCGATGGCCGCCTCGGCCCCGGAGTTGCCGCCGCCGATGACCGCGACGCGCTTGCCCTTGAAGAGCGGTCCGTCGCAGTGCGGGCAGTAGGTCACGCCCTTGTTG
>JAEWED010000023.1 GCA_023389745.1 Actinomycetes bacterium | reverse complement strand
ATCGCGTCGATCTCGTGCTCGACGGCGGCCCGTGCCCGTTCGGGATCGAGTCGACCGTCCTCGCGCTCGGCGATCCTCCGCGCGTTCTGCGACCTGGAGCGGTGTCGCTCGAGCGCCTTCGTGCGATCGATCCGCGCGTCGTGTACGAGACGACGAGCATCGAAGGGGACGCGGCTCGTGCGGCGCCCGGCATGGCGGCGAAGCACTACGCGCCGCGGACGAAGGTGGTGCTCGCGGAGCGGGGCGGGGAAGGTGTCGCCGCTGCGATCGCGGGATCGGCGATCGATCGCGCGCGCGTCGGCGCCATCGTCGTCACGAACGGCGGTCGCATCGCCGCCGCCGGGTGCGCGCCGCTCCTCGTGTTGCCCGACGCTCCGGAGGAGTACGCGCACGCCCTGTTCGCGGCGCTCCACACCGTCGACGCGGCGGGCGTCGATCTGCTCGTCATCGAGAAGGTCCCCGACGACGCGGCATGGTGGGCCGTGAAGGACCGGCTCACCCGGGCGGCGCGCGGGTGAGCTCGACACACGGCGACCTTTCCCGAGCGACCCTGCGCGAAGAAGGCGGCGACCTGGTCGTCGGTGAGGCAGGCCAACGCAGATCTCCCGCCCGCAGGATGACAGAGCACCCATCGCCCGCGCCGACGTCCACGTCACCCGGTGCCCCCGAAGCTTTACATCTGAAGGAATCGAGCCTAAGCCTTCCTCGCCCGGAAGGGCGTCAGGAGCCTCTCATGGCACATCAGGTCATCACGCCCCCGCACTTCCCGAAGCCCCGCGGATATTCGAACGGGGTCATCGCTCAGGGTCGCCATCTCTACATCGCCGGTCAGATCGCCTGGGACAAGGACGCCCGGATCGTCAGCCCGGACTTCGCGACGCAGTTCCTCCAGGCGCTCGACAACGTGATCGCGGTCGTCCGTGAGGCGGGCGGCGCGACCGAGCATCTCGTGAAGCTCGTCGCGTTCGTGACCGACCTCGACGCCTACCGCGCCGCGACGCCCGCGATCGGGGAAGGCTGGCGCGGTCGCTTGGGCAAGTACTACCCCGCGATGAGCCTGGTGAAGGTAGCCGGCCTGCTCGAGCCGGGCGCTCTCGTCGAGATCGAGGGCGTCGCGATGCTCCCGGGCTAGAGGCTGGACCTTTCGTGCCGGCGCCCGCGTCGTCCGCGCGCAAGAACGGCAGCCGGAACGGACGGCGCACGGCGCGTCCGTCCGGCGCTGCCGTCGACGAGTCCGTCAGCATCTGGTTCCGGCTCCTCCGCTGTCATGCGCTGATGCTCAACGAGCTCCGTCGCGAGCTCGAGGACAGGATGACGCTCGCGCGCTTCGATCTGCTCGCGAGCCTCGAGCGCGAGGACGGGCAGACGCTCGCGGGGCTCAGCCGCGCGCTGCTCGTGACCGCCGGCAACGTCACGGGTCTGGTCGATCGTGCCGAGCGCGACGGTGTCGTCGAGCGGCGCCCGGAGCCGAGCGACCGGCGCGTCGCCCGCGTGTGGCTCACGCGCGAAGGGCGCATTCTCATCCGCGAGCTGCTCCCGCTGCACGCGCGGCTCGTCCACGAGCTCATCGGAGGACTACCGGCCCAGGAGCGGCGCGATCTGCGGCGACTGCTCGGCGGGCTGAGGGAGCATCTGCTACCGAACGAGCACGAGGGAACATGACGATCCAGCCGAAGACCTTCAAGTACGAGCTCTCTGCCAGCGGCGTCGCGACGATCACGCTGAGCCGACCCGATCGGCTCAACTCGCTGACGTTCCAGGTCTACGAGGAGCTGCGCGACACGTTCGCGGCGCTCGATCACGAGGATGCCGTTCGCGCGGTGGTCATCACGGGCGAAGGCCGGGCCTTCTGCTCCGGCGGCGACGTCCAGGACTTCGACGCCAAGGGCGGCGAGGGTGCGGGCGGAACCGAGGTCGACCAGGCCGCGGTCGAGGCCCAGCGCCAGGCGCAGACGGCGACCGTCGGGGCGATCCACCGCAACCCCAAGCCGGTCATCGCGGCGATCCCGGGTGCCGCGGCAGGAGCGGGCCTCGGTCTCGCCCTGGCGGCGGACTTCCGGATCGGCAGCGAGCGCGCCGTGATCGCCACGGCGTTCGGGGGAGTCGGCCTGGCCGGCGACTTCGGTGTGGCCTGGCTGCTCAACAGCCTCGTCGGTCCGGCGAAGGCCCGTGAGCTGCTCATGCTCAACCCGCGGCTCGCGGCGCAGGACGCACTCGACCTCGGCCTGCTCAACTGGGTGGTCCCCGAGGACGAGTTCGAGGCACGCACCCGGGCGCTCGCCGAGCAGTTGGCGAACGGTCCCCGTCAGGCGTTCAGCTCGATGAAGGACAACATCGTCCGCGCCGCCGAGCAGACGCTCGAGGAGAACATGCACGACGAGGTTCCCCTGCACAAGGCCACCGGCCTGACGGAGGACCACATCGGCGCGGTGCGGGCGTTCGTCGAGAAGCGCAAGCCGACCTTCGGCGCCAACCGCTGATCGCCACGGAACGAGAGAAGAAGTCATGCTGAGTGTCACCGCGACCGTCAAGGTCAAGCAGGACAAGGTCGAGGAGTTCGAGCAGGCGGTCGCGGAAGCGCGACCGGGCATGCT
>JAEWED010000010.1 GCA_023389745.1 Actinomycetes bacterium | reverse complement strand
CCTCCACACCGCACATCACCTCGTGCCTGCGGTGCCCTGCCACGCCCTCCCCGAGCTGCAGGGGCTGATCTCCGAGCGGTGCATCCACACGGAGTCGGGCTACCTCAGCTACTACCGCGGCCTCTGGGGCCGGATCGGCCGGGGCGAGCTGCCGCCCGCTCCCCCGTGGAAGGACTGAGCGAAGCGGGCGGCGCGACGGCCGCAGTCGAACGGCCGAACCGGTTGTCGGTCCTGTTCTGGTGGATCGCGACCGTTGCGACCCTCGTCGTGCTCGACGACCTCACCTTCGGACCCTTCTTCTGGTTGCTCGCCCGGTTGACCGAGGCCTGGATCGCGTGCGTCGCGATCTTCGCGATCTACGTCCCGGCGCAGGTGTACATCGTCCGGCGAGCCACCGAGGAGCACCCGGGCCGCTTCGCCGGGTTCTTCCTCAGCCGACTCGACCTGGCCAGACGCCGGCCGGAGATCTCGGATCGCGAGCAACACCTGCGTCAACGTGTGACGGGCGGGGTCTCGGCCGTGGTGAGCTCGGTGCTGATCGCGGGTGTGCTCCCCCCGTTGCTGCTGTGGCGACTCGGGTACGGGGTCGCGTTCGTGCGTCGCATCTCCTACGCGACGTCCACCGTGTACGCGACCGAGTTCGCGCTGCTGCACGGATTCCTGCCGTCGCTGGTCTGATCCCGCTCCGGATCGACGACGGGGCCCCACCGCGTCGGGCAACGGTGCCCCACGAAAGAAGCTCATCTTCTCCAGCGAGATGCCGACCTAAGGATCAACACGTCCTGAGGTCCAGCGCATGCGGCAGACGACAACTCACACGACGACGGCCCTCGAGCTGCGCACGATGCATCGTTCTGTCGGCGCGCTGCTCATCGCGTCCGCAGTGCTGTTGATCCTGCCCGAGGCGCTCAAGGGCATGTTCTGGCTGGCTGTCGGCAGCGCAGCGCTCGTCGTGGGCTGGCGCCGGGTGACCAACCTGAAGGGCCCGATCCGCCGGCCGCTGCGGACCATCCTGATCGCCGCCATCGTGTCCCTGCTCGCCGGACTCGTGAACGGCATCGCTGCGATGGTCACGGGTGCCGACTACCCGTTCCCGTCGCCGTCGGACCTGTTCACCTTCACCAGCAACCTCCTGTTCATCGGGGCGATCCTGATGATCGTCCGGCTGCGGAACCCCCGTCTGTCGCTCGACCCGATCCTCGACGCGCTCGTCGGCGGTGTGGCGGTCGCGCTGCTGCAGTGGTCGCTGTTCGTCATGCCGTACCTGAGCAACGGCTCGGTGAGCGTCCCGGCGAAGGCCATGACGGTGATGTACAGCCTCGTGTCGCTGATGATGATCATCGCGGCCGTGCTCGCCCTGGTCGCCGGATCGACGCCGACGACCAGCAACCGGCTGTTCGCCGCGGCGCTCGTGGTGGCGTTCGGCATGGACATCGTCGCGGGCTTCGTGACGTCGGACCGCATCGGTTCCGGCACGCTCGTCTACGTCTCGGCGGCGATCTTCGTCCTGGGCTTCGCCGGGCTGCTCCACCCCTCTGTCCGCCAACTGCTCGACCGCCCGAACGACCAGGCGATGGCGCGACGTGTCTCACGCCGTCGCAGCTCGGTGCTCGCCGGAGCCCTCCTCACGCCGCCGCTGCTGCTGCTCTGGGGCGTCGCGCAGGGCGAGACCGGCATCCACCTGCTGCTGCCGGCCCTCGGCGCGGTCGCACTGGCACCGCTGGTCATCCTGCGATTGGCCCGTCTGGTCCAGCAGAACGAGGAGCTGGCCACCATGGAGGCCGGCCTTCGGGCCGTCGGCGAGCGCCTGGTGAGCGCGGAGAGCAACGACGACGTCGCCCGCATCATCACCGTGGGAGCCGAGCAGGTGCTCGGGTCGAAGTTCGTCAACGGCGGACTGATCCTGGACCCGTTGACCGCGACGGACCGGGCACAGCCCGACGGGGTCGATGGCCTGCTGAACAGGCTCCGGCACTGCTCCGAGATCGAGGTGCCGACGACCGCGACCCTCGTCGACCTGAGTGGGAGCGACGACACCTCCACGTCGATCGCCGGACTGGTCGTGGTCCAGCGCGACCTGCGGGGCGCCGTCGTGCTCCTGCTCAGCGGTCCGCTCAGCGTCGAGGAGGAGAACGCCATCTCCGCGCTGTGCCGCGAGGCGGCGATCGCGCTCCGCGCCGTCGAGCAGACCGAACGACAGGTCCGGCAGCGCTCCGAGGACCGGTTCGCCGCGCTGATCGACAACTCCTCGGACATCGTGGCGATCCTCGATGCCGATCTGCACCTGAGCTACGTGTCCCCCGTCGCCGGACGACTGCTCGGCTACTCGCTGAGCGACGAACCCGGCGAGGTGTCGGTCATGGACCTGGTCCACTCGGACGACCGCGACGCGGCGCTCGGCCTGCTCGACGACGTCCGGTTCGGGCTGCGCAACACCGTCGAGATCCGCCTCCGCCACAGCGAGGGTCCCTACCGCTGGTTCGAGATCGGCGGCATGGACCTCTCCAGCGACCCCAACATCGGCGGCATCGTGCTCAACGCCCGCGAGATCGACGACCGCAAGCAGGCCGAGGAGCGCCTGCTGCTCTCCGAGGCGCGGTTCAAGTCGCTCGTGCAGAACTCGACCGACCTGGTGATCGTGCTCGATCCGGGCGGGGCGATCAGCTACGCCAGCCCCTCGGTGACCGACGTGCTCGCCGAGACACCCGAGCAGATCCTGGGACGCCCGCTCGACGAGGTCTTCCGCCAGAGCAGCGTCGACTGGACGTCGCGCCTGCGCACCGATCCGTCGCGCTCGGTCGGCTCGTCGGAGCTCATCGAGTTCAACTTCGACAACGCCGAGGGCGAGCTGCGCTCCATCGAGACGTCGCTGACCGACCTCCGGGCCGAACCGGCCGTCGGCGGGTTCGTGCTCAACGCCCGCGACGTCACCGACCGCAAGTCCATGGAGCAGCGGATCCGCTACCAGGCGACCCACGACGAGCTCACCGGGCTGGCCAACAGGGTCCACGTCCTCGACGACCTCGCCGGCATGCTGGGGCGCAACAGCGGCAGCACCACGGTGGCCGCGATCCTGCTCGGCATCGACGACTTCAAGGACATCAACGACTCGCTGGGCCATGCGTTCGGCGACCTGCTGCTGACGTCGGTCGCGGAGCGCATCACCGCCATGTTGTCCTTCGGCGACATCGCCGCCCGCGTCGGCGGCGACGAGTTCGTCGTCGTGGTGGAACGCGCCCACGGCGAGTCCCACGTCACCGACCTGGCCGAGCAGCTGCTCACCACCATCGCGAGCCCGTTCGTGATCAACGGACGCGAGCTCACCGTCACGGCGTCGGCCGGCATCGTGTTCGACCACGACCGCACCAACACCGGCGACATCCTGCTGCGCAACGCCGACATCGCCATGTACCGCGCCAAGACGATGGGCAAGCGCCAGGCGGTCGTGTTCGAGTCGCAGATGCACACCGCCTCGTTCGACCGCCTCGAGCTGCGAGCGGACCTGGCCCGTGCGGTCACCTCGGAGCAGTTCGTCGCCCACTACCAGCCGGTGTTCGACCTGACGACCCGACGCATCGTCGGTTGCGAGGCGCTCATCCGCTGGGACCACCCCCGTCGCGGGCTGCTCGGTCCGGGGCTCTTCATCCCCCTCGCCGAGGAGTCCGGCCTCATCGGGAAGCTCGGCGAGTGGATCCTCGAGCGTGCCTGCACAGACCTCGCCACCTGGCGCCGGGAGTACGGCTCCCCCGTCGAGGACCTCACCATGTCGGTCAACCTGTCGGTGCAGCAGCTGCACGACGACGGCATCGTCCGGACCGTCAGCGAGATCCTGCAGCGTGCCGACCTGCCCGCCGAGCGTCTCGTGCTCGAGGTGACCGAGTCGACGCTCATCACCGACACCGAGAAGATCAGGGCCACCATGCACGAGCTGCGTCAGCTCGGCACCCGGCTCGCGGTGGACGACTTCGGCACCGGCTACTCGTCGCTGGGCTACATCCAGCAGTTCGAGTTCGACGTGCTGAAGATCGACAAGAGCTTCGTCGACGACATCGACCAGTTCACCAACCAGCGGATCGTCACCGCGGTGCTCGACCTCGCCCGCCAGCTCGGCGTGCGCACGATCGCCGAGGGCATCGAGACCGAGCTGCAGGCCGGCCTGCTCGAGGAGCTCGGCTGCCGTCTCGGCCAGGGCTACCTGTACTCCCGGCCGGTCCCCCAGGCGGACTTCCGCGAGCTGCTGAGCTCGGACCGCTCGGCATCCGCGTCTCGCCCCGTGCGCTGATCAGCCGGCGCGCAGCGCCTGCAGCACCGCGATCATCTCGAGGGCGGTGTCGGCGGCCTCGGCGCCGTTGTTGCCGCCGACGACGTCACCGTCGACGACGGACCGCACGAGCGCCTGACGGCGGTTCTCGACGGTCAGGACGCCGAACACGATCGGCACCTCGGTCTCGAGCTGTGCCGAGAGGATGCCCTGGGCCGCGGGTCCGGCGACGTACTCGAAGTGCGCGGTGTCGCCCCGGATGACGCAGCCGAGCGCGATGACCGCGTCGTAGCGGCCGCTCGAGGCCATGACCTTCGACGCGAGGGGCACCTCGAACGCCCCCGGCACCCAGGCGATGTCGACGTCGTCGTCGTCGACCCCGCGCGCCGCGAGGGTCGAGGTCACGCCGTGCAGCAGTCGCCGGGTGATCACGTCGTTCCACCGTGCGCACACCACGCCGATCCGGCGACCGGTGCCGTCGGCCGGCTCGGCGCCGTCCGCGTCGGGAGATCTGAAGTCGATGCCCATCGGTCCCCCGCTCAGTCCAGTCCGTCGAGCATGTGGCCCATGCGCTCGCGCTTGGTCCGCAGGTACTCGATGTTCTCGGGGTTCGGCACCGACTCGATCGACACCCGGTCGGTGATCTGCAGGCCGAAGCCCTCGAGACCGCCGTACTTCTTGGGGTTGTTGGTCATCAGGCGCATGGTCGTGATGCCCAGGTCGTTGAGGATCTGCGCGCCGATGCCGTACTCGCGGCTGTCGACGGGCAGTCCGAGCTCGGTGTTGGCGTCGACGGTGTCGTGGCCCTGCTCCTGGAGGCTGTAGGCCCGGATCTTGTGCCCGATGCCGATGCCACGGCCCTCGTGACCACGGAGGTACACGACCACCCCGAGGCCCTCCTCGTCGATCGCCTTCATCGCTGCGTCGAGCTGCGGACCGCAGTCGCAGCGCAGGGAGTGGAACACGTCGCCGGTGAGGCACTCGGAGTGCACCCGGACGAGCACGTCGCGCTCACCCTGCACGGCGCCGCGCACCATGGCCACGTGCTGCTCGCCGTCGAGCACCGACTCGTACACGTACGAGGTGAAGTCGCCCCACGGCGTCGGGATGCGCGCCTCGGCGACACGACGCACCAGCTTCTCGTTCTGGCGGCGGTACTTGACCAGCTGGGCGATCGTCACCATCAGCAGGCCGTGTTCCTTGCAGAATTCGATCAGGTCCGGGACGCGGGCCATCGTGCCGTCGTCGTTGACGATCTCGCAGAGCACCCCGGCGGGGTCCATGCCGGCCAGGCGTGCCAGGTCGACCGCCGCCTCGGTGTGGCCGGCTCGCTTGAGCACGCCGCCCTCGGCGTAGCGCAGCGGGAAGATGTGACCGGGACGGGCGAGGTCGATCGGCTTGGTCGACGGATCGATGAGCGCCTTGATGGTCGCGGAGCGGTCCGCTGCGGAGATGCCGGTGCTGGTGCCGTGCACGTAGTCGACCGAGTAGGTGAACGCGGTGCGGTGCGACTCGGTGTTGTCGTGCACCATCAGCGGGATGTCGAGCTCGTCGAGCCGCTCCCCCGTCAGCGGAGCGCAGATCACGCCCGAGGTGTGGCGCACGAAGAACGTGATGTTCTCCGGCGTCGCGGCCTCGGCGGCCATGATCAGGTCGCCCTCGTTCTCACGGTCCTCGTCGTCGACGACGACGATGATCTCGCCACGTGCCATCGCTGCGACGGCATCCTCGATCGAGGCGAAGACCGATTCGGCCTCGCCCTGCTGCTCGAGCGGTTCACGGCTCATGATCGATCTCCTGTCGCGGCGGTCGGTGGTGCGGCGGTCGGTGGTGCGGCGGTCGGTGGCGCGGCGAGGATGCCCGCCATCAGCCGTTCGGCGTACTTGGCCATGACGTCGACCTCGAGGTTCACCCGGTCACCGATCCGGCGGCGACCCAGCGTGGTCACCTCTGACGTGTGGGGGATCACCGCGACGGTGAAGCCGTCGTCGAGCACGTCCACCACGGTCAACGAGACGCCGTCGACGGTGATGGAGCCCTTCTCGACGATGTAGCGCAGGAGCTGCGGAGGTGCCTGCACCCGCAGGTCGGGCACCTCTGCGGCGATCACGCCGACGCCGTCGACGTGGCCCTGGACCAGGTGCCCGCCGAGGCGGTCCTCGAGGCGCACGGGGCGCTCCAGGTTGACCGCGTCGCCGGGTGCGACACCCTGCAGCGAGGTGCGGGCGAAGGTCTCGTCGCTGACGTCGGCCTCCCACCAGTCGTCGCCCCAGGCGACGACGGTCAGGCAGCAGCCGTTGACGGCGATCGACGCGCCCATGGACACGTCACCGAGCACCTCGGTCGCCCGCAGCCGCAGTCGCGGCCCGTCGAGCGACTCGACCGATCCCAGTTCCTCGACGATGCCGGTGAACACCTCAGTCCCCTTCCGACGGTGCGGCCAGTTCGATGCGCAGGTCGTCGCCGACGCGTTCGACGCCGACGAAGCGTCCGCGCCACAGGTCGTCGACGTCCCAGGCGCCGGCCCCCTCGAAGAGGCCGTTCGCGTCGTCGCCGCCGAAGAGCGCCGGCGCGATGTAGATCACGTAGCGGTCGACCAGACCGGCACGGTGGAAGTCACCGGCGACGGCGGCGCCGCCCTCGACGAGCAGCTGCACGACGCCGTCGGAGCCCAGTTCGTCGAGGATCAGCCCCAGGTCGCCCGACATCGAGCGGCACGGCTGCACCTTGGCGGCCTCGTCGACCTGACCGAGCACGACGCGCAGCGGGTCGACCGAGCCGGATTCGGGCGCCACCGGCGGGCGGTAGTCGCGCACCGTCAGCGACGGGTCGTCGCGGCGCACGGTCCCTGCCCCGACGAGGATGGCGTCGGACTCGGCTCGCAGCCGGTGCCCGTCCGCCCTCGCCGCGGGAGAGGTGATCCACTGGCTGGAGCCGTTCGGCGCCGCGGTGCCGCCGTCGAGGCTGCTGGCCAGCTTGAGCACGACCCACGGCCGACCGGTGCGGCGGTGCTTCAGGTACGGGGCGAGCTGGTTCCGTACGTGCTCGGCCTGGATGCCGACGCAGACCTCGATGCCTGCGTCGCGCAGGCGTGCCAGACCGGTGCCGGCGACCCGCGGGTCGGGGTCCTCGATGCCGACCACGACGCGCACCACGCCGGCGTCGATGATCGCGTCGACGCACGGACCGGTGCGTCCGGTGTGGCTGCACGGCTCGAGGGTCACGTAGAGCGTCGAACCGTCGGCGGCGTCGCCGGCGGCCTGCAGCGCGACGATCTCGGCGTGCTCACGCCCGGGCTCGCGCGTCGCCCCCTCGAACATCTGGCCGTCGGGTGTCCGCAGCACGGCGCCCACCCACGGGTTCGGCGAGGTCACGCAGCGCACGCTCGACGCGGCGAAGACCGCCCGGGTCATGCACTCGCGATCGGTCGCGTCGGTGGCGGGTGAGGGTGTCATCCGGGCCTCATGGTACCCACGACCACCTCGGTCGGTCGAATTTCTACCGGTCGTGCCCAATCCGACCGGACCACGCTGCGTGGTCGATCGGCGGGGGTCCGGAGCAGATCGGAGGGGGTCAGGAGCTGCGGACGTCGCTGTGCGAGGTCCGGCCGCCCATCACTGCGAGGGCCTCGGGCACGACGTCGATCACGGCGTCGAGCATCGCCACGGCGCCGACGGGGTCGCCCGCGACGTTGAGGATCAGGGCCGATCCCCTGGTCCCGGCCACCGCTCGGGACAGACGACCCAGCGGGCCGATCGCACGGATGGCGTCAGCGAGGCCCGGCGCGGTCCGGTCGAGGATGCGCGTGGTGGCCTCGGGGGTGATGTCACGCGGACCGAAGCCGGTGCCACCGGTGGTGACGATGAGGCCGTTGAAGCCATAGGCCATGTACGACAGGGCGTTCGACACCTCGTCGATGATGTCGGGCACCACCCGCCCCTCGATCACCTCGAAGCCTGCGTCGGCGAGACGGGCCGTCAGCGCTGCCCCGCTCAGGTCCTCGTGGGCACCGGTCTCGACTCCGTCGGACACCGTGAGCACCTTCGCCTGCTGCGGGCCGAGCTCCACCATCGGGTCTCCTTCTGCGTTCGGACGGACGTCCGCGATCGTACCGGTGCCTCAGCCCGACGTTCGGCGGTAGCGGAAGATGCACATGCCGTCGGTCGAGGCCGCCTGCGGCAGCAGGATCGCCCCACGGCCCCACGGGGTCCACGGGGCGCCGGGCGGGTCGAGCGGGACCAGGTCCGGTCGGGTGGCCGCCAGGTGCTCGTCGACGCCTCGGCTCTCACGGGCACTCAGGGTGCACACGCTGTAGACGAGCGTCCCGCCGGGGCGCACGAGCGACGCGGCGGCGTCGACGAGGCGGCACTGGAGCTCGGACAGCCGCCGTGGGGCATCGGGCTCGAGGCGCCAGCGGGCATCGGGACGTCGCCGCAGCACCCCCAGACCGGAGCAGGGCGCGTCGAGCAGCACGACGTCGGCGACGCCCGGGCGGAACGGGGGGTGGGCGGCGTCCGCGACCAGGGGCACCAGCCCCGTCGCCCCGACCCGCTCGGCGTTCGACGCGACGAGCCCCACGCGGTGTGCCTGGAGGTCGGCGGCGACGACCGTGGCGCCGGTGTGGGCGATGGCGGTCGCCTTGCCGCCGGGCGCCGCGCACACGTCGAGCACCAGCTCACCCGGGCCGCCGCCGGTCAGGTCGGCGACCCACTGCGACGCCAGGTCCTGCACGTAGCCGTCGGCGCGGGTGGTGACCTCGGGCGCCAGGTTCATCTCGCGCAGGGCGGCGTCGGCCGCCTCGGCGCCGAGGTCGGCTCGCAGCAGGTCGATGATCCAGTCCGGGTAGGACAGCTCGGTGCGGTCGTCCGGCGGCGTGGTCGGCGCTGCGGCGACCTTGCGGAGCACCGCGTTGACCAGCCCTCGGAAGCGCTTCGGGGCGGCCTGGACGGTCGCGGCGACCGCTGCGTAGTCCGGCACGTCGTCTCGGAACGCGAGCTGGTAGGCGCCGAGGCGCAACGCCCGACGGGCGGGGCCGGGCGGGTCCGAGGTGAGGAAC